>NZ_JBOZCC010000010.1:0-81083 GCF_051265055.1 Actinotignum saccati | reverse complement strand
CCCCCCCCCCCCCCCCCCCCCCCCCCCCCCCCCCGGAGCTAGCCGGTATCAACCGGTGGGGCCGGAGCTTTCGCGCCCAGCCTCTTAGCTATAGCTCTGAGCCGGTATGGATTCCGGCTCTAGCCGGTGTGGCCTTAGCCGCGGAACATCACGATCTTCGCGAATTCTTCCGCCTTGAGGCTGGCACCGCCCACGAGGGCACCGTCAACATCAGGCTGGGCCATGATTTCCTGCACGTTAGCAGCCTTGACCGACCCACCGTACTGGATACGAACCGCGGCAGCCGCATCCGCACCGAAGGTTTCTTCGATGCGAGCCCGGATAGCGCCGCAGACTTCCTGGGCGTCTTCCGGGGTGGCCACTTCTCCGGTGCCAATAGCCCAGATGGGCTCGTAGGCGATGACGAGCTTGGCAATATCCGCGGCCTGGAAACCGGCGAAGAGTTCGTCAATCTGGGAGACGACGTACTCCACGTGCCGGCCTTCCTTGCGCACCTCGAGTTCTTCACCGCAGCAGACGATAGGCGTCATGCCAGCGCCAAGAACCTTCTGTGCCTTCTGGCCGATGAGTTCGTTGCTTTCGCCGTGGTAGGCGCGCCGCTCCGAATGGCCCACGATGACGTAGCTGCACCCGAGCTTGGACAGCATCGAGGTGGAGATTTCGCCGGTGTAGGCGCCTTCGTCATGCACGGACACATCCTGGGCACCGTAGGCGATGCGCAGCTCATCCGATTCGCACAGAGTCTGGATGGAACGCAGGTCGGTGTAGGGGGCGAAAACCGCCACATCCACATCACCGTAGGTGAAACCGGCGTCATCCAGGGTCCACGCGACTTTTTGGACAAGGTGGGTAGCCTCAAGATGATCCATATTCATCTTCCAGTTACCCGCCATCAGGGGGGTGCGTGCCATTAATCCTCCAGAACAGCGATACCGGGCAGGGTCTTACCCTCGAGGAATTCGAGGGAAGCGCCACCGCCGGTGGAAATGTGGTTGAACTTCTCTTCGTCGAAGCCGAGGATGCGCACGGCCGCCGCAGAGTCACCGCCACCAACGATGGTGAAGCCTTCGGCGTCCTGCATGGCCTGGGCAACGCCCTTCGTGCCTTCGGCGAAGGCCGGGAACTCGAAGACGCCCATGGGGCCGTTCCAGACGATCGTCTTCGAGGAAGCGATCTTCTCCGCGTATTCGGCCACGGTTTCCGGCCCGATGTCCAGGCCCATACCGTTGGCGGGCATATCGGAAGCGGAAACGATTTCGGACTCGGCGTCCTTATCGAACTTATCGGCGACGACGACGTCAACCGGCAGGAGCAGCTCCACGCCCTTATTGGACGCGGTCTCCAGGTACTCGCGGGCCTTTTCGATCTGGTCATCTTCGCACAGCGAGGAGCCGATCTCATAACCCTTGGCGCGCAGGAAGGTGAAGGCCATACCGCCGCCGATGAGGAGAACATCAGCCTTGTCCAGGAGGTTCTCAATCACGCCGATCTTATCGGAGACCTTGGAGCCACCCAGCACCACGGTGTAGGGGCGCTCCGGATCCGCGGTGGCCTTGGACAGCGAATTAATTTCCTTGGCAACAAGCTCACCGGCGGCCGAGGGCAGCAGCTTCGCAATATCGTAAACCGAGGCCTGCTTGCGGTGCACCACACCGAAACCGTCAGACACGAACACATCGGCCAGCGCGGCGTATTCCTTGGCGAGAGCTTCGCGGTCAGCATCGACCTTCGAATCCTCGCGCTTGTCATAACGCACGTTCTGGAGCAGCACGATGTCGCCGTCGTTCAGGGCCTCAATCTTGGCCTTGGCATCCGGGCCCACGGTGTCCTCCGCGAGGGGGACCTCACGGCCGAGGAGTTCGCCCAGGCGCTTGGCTACCGGAGCGAGGGAGAATTCCGGCTTCGGTTCGCCCTTGGGGCGGCCCAGGTGCGCGGTAACGATGACCTTCGCCTTGGCGTCGAGAAGTCGCTTGATGGTGGGCAGCGCGGCGCGGATACGGCCGTCATCGGTGATGCGATCCCCGTCCAGCGGAACGTTGAAATCGGAACGAACAAAAACCTTCTTGCCGGTGAGGTCACCGAGCGATTCAATAGTCCTCATATTTTTCCTTTCGCGTAGGGAAGCCCGTGCGCGCTAGCGCACGCACGGGCTTCACATCAGCTCATCGCTTGATCTTTAGAGCTTGCTCGCAACGAGGTTGGCAAGCTTCACGAGGGAAGCGGCGTAGCCGTATTCGTTGTCGTACCAAGCGCCGATCTTGACCTGGCCGTCCATCACCTTGGTGAGGCCGGCATCGAAGATGGACTGGTGGTGATCACCGATGATGTCCGAAGAAACGATGGGATCCTCGGTGTAAGCGAGGGTGCCCTTGAGAGCGCCTTCGGAGGCTTCCTTCATCGCGGCGTTGATTTCTTCCACGGTGACATCGGACTTCTCAGCTTCGAAGGTGAGATCCGTGAGGGAGCCGGTGATGGTGGGGACGCGCACGGCGTAACCATCGAGCTTGCCCTTGAGTTCGGGAAGAACCAGAGCCACGGCCTTGGCCGCACCGGTGGTGGTGGGGACCATGTTCTGCGCGGCCGCGCGGGCGCGACGCAGATCCTTGTGGGGGCCGTCCTGCAGGTTCTGATCCGCGGTGTAAGCGTGGATCGTGGTCATGAGACCCTTCTTGATGCCGAACTTGTCCACGAGGACCTTCGCCACCGGGGCGAGGCAGTTCGTGGTGCAGGAAGCGTTGGAAATAATATTGTGCTTGGCCGGATCGTACTGATCGGAGTTCACGCCGATAACGAAGGTGGCATCTTCACCCTTCGCCGGGGCGGAAATAAGAACCTTCTTGGCGCCGGCTTCGATATGAGCCTGGCAGGCTTCACCGGTGCGGAAGCGGCCGGTGCACTCGAGAACGATATCAACCTCGAGTTCCTTCCACGGGAGGTTGGCCGGATCCTTTTCGGCAAGAACCTTGATCTTCTTGCCGTCGAGCACGAATCCATCTTCGGTTGCTTCAATCTCCACGGGGAGGCGGCCGCCGGCGGTGTCATACTTCAGCAGGTGGGCGAGAGTCTTGATATCGGTCAGGTCATTGACCGCGACGATCTCGAAATCCGCACCCTCGGCGAGGGCTGCGCGGACAGCGGCACGACCAATACGGCCGAAGCCGTTAATAGCAACGCGTACAGTCACTCTTTATCCTCCTCACGCGCCAGCTAGCGCGTTTCCAACTCGACTTCTTGTCTTTGAGAAGTCCGTCCGAGAACTTCTCTCGGAACCACTCACTATTCTACCGGTCACGTTCGGCTGGGGCTAATGCCAGTTGGAAGGAGCTTGCGAGCTTTGGCACAGAGCGAAACTTGAGAACGGCATAACACGCCCTTAGTCCCATTTTTGACTGTTCTATATTTCGACGACGGCGAACGCGCTACCGCGCGTTAGGACATTGCCGTGTGCCCTGCCGCCCGTACCGCGGCCATGGTGTCCGGAATGCCCAGCTCCTTGGCCCGTTTATCCGCCATGGAATTCAGCCGACGCAAGCGCCCGGCCACCGCATCTTTCGTGGCGCGCGGGGTGAGTTGCTCCCCGAGCAGGTTGAGGGAATCTTCCGGGTGGGCAATGCGGGCTTCGCCAGCCGCCCGCAAATTATCCGGCACATCCGTGCCGAGAATTTCAAATGCTCGCTTGACCCGGATCACCGCGATAACAGCGGCATCGGCACTGCGACGCATATTTGCGTCGTCGAAATTAGCAAGACGGTTAACCGTGCCGTGGACTTCCCGTTCCACACGTAATTCTTCCCAGCGCAGCACGGCATCATTGGCGCCCATGCGGGTGAGCATATCGGAGATCGCTTCTCCCCCGCGGATATCGATCCGGTGGGCCCCGCGCGATTCGCGTACCCGGTAGGGAATATCGAGGCGACGGGCCAGCCCGCCCAGGGCGTAGGCTGCCTCGAGTCGCGGGCAAATGATCTCCAGGGAAGCATTGCGCCCGGGTTCCATGAGGGTGCCCCGCGCCAGGAAAGCTCCGCGCCAGGCAGCGCCCGCATCGGCTTTCGAGCCGCCCACCACCGCGGGCGGAAGCCCCCGCACCGGCCGGCCGTGCGCGTCCAGGAGCCCGAGTTTCACGGCGATGCGCTCGGTATTTTCCGAGGAGCGCACCAGGAAACGCTGGCCCTGCCGCATCTGCGAGGAGACGGAAAGAAGTTCCGGTTCCACGGAGAAAAGCTGGCGCACCAATTCCCACAGGCGCTGCGCGGTAGGGCGGTGGCCCACTTCGGCCACCAGTTCCAGGGTGCGCGAACGCACGGCCAATCCCCCGCCGTACCGGAACATCGCGGTGAGTTCAGCCAGAGCGGCGGAAAGCGAGGCCGGTGTAACGGTGGCTAACTCATCTTTCACCGTACGTGTTAACGCGGACACGACTCCCCTTCCTTCTATGGTGGGACCGCTGCTGACCAGGGAATATCCCGGTTGTGGATTCTTCCCCGTGCGGGAGCTTCCGATTTAGGAATCTCCTATGACGCCTTCGAAGGCATCCCGATAGGCAGCGGCCAAACGTAGCGCATCGTGACGTGCGCGATTATCGCCCATTCTAACCTGTCGCAGCATGAGAGTGGCCCCGATGCCTTCGGCTTCCGCGGCCACTTCGCCAATATCGTCCACGCTGCGCGGATCGGCCACCACCACGTCAATGCGCAGATCAGGGGCGTGGCGGGCGAAGGAACGGATATGATCCGCGGCGCTCATCCCCCAGGTTTCGCGCTCGGTACGCAGATTGAGGGCGAGGACCCGGCGGGCCGGGGAGCGCACCAGGGCTGCGTGCAGATCGGGAACCATGAGGTGGGGAATAACCGAGGTGTACCAGGAACCCGGCCCGAATACGATCCAATCGGCTTCGTCGATAGCGGCGATTGCTTCTGGCTGGGCGGGAGGATTCTCCGGAATGAGGCTGACGTGCTCCACTTTGCCGCGGGCCGTTGCCACCGCCACCTGCCCGCGATAGAGCTGGGGGCCGTCTTCCTCATCAATGACTCGCGCCTCGATCTCCAGCGGAATGGGTGACATGGGTAGTACCCGCCCGTCAATGCGCAGCAGCTGGCCCACCCAGTCCAGGCCGGAAACCGTGCTCCCCAATTGTTCCCACATGGACACGATGAGGAGGTTCCCCATCGCGTGCCCGTTGAGGGGACCTTCGGAGGAGAAACGGTATTGCAGGACGTCGCGCCAGGTCTGGCCCCATTCGCCGTCGTCGCATAAAGCAGACAGCGCCATGCGCAAATCTCCGGGTGGAATCACGTTGAATTCATCGCGGAGGCGCCCCGAGGAGCCGCCGTCGTCCGCAACGGTGACCACGGCGGTGATGTTTTGGGTGATGAGTCGCAGGGCCGAAAGTGAGGCGTACAGGCCGTGACCGCCACCGAGGGCGACGACGCGCGGGCCGCGACTACCGCGCCCGCCCATTATTCGCGCCCCAAATCACGGTGGATGGTGCGCACCGAATGTCCGGCCGCCCGTAGCGCTTCGGATACCGCTTCCGCGATGGCCACCGAGCGGTGCTTCCCGCCGGTGCAGCCAATGGCGATGGTGGTGAAGGGTTTAAGTTCGCGGGCGTAGCCGGCCAGGATGGTGTGGATGAGGTGGGAGTACTCGCGCACAAAAGCCTCCGCGCCGTCCTGCTCCAGCACGAAATGAGCCACCGGTTCATCGTGGCCGCTCAGGTGGCGCAGCTCGGAAATCCAGTAAGGATTGGGCAGGAAGCGCACATCGGCCACATTATCCGCGTCCAGCGGCAGGCCGTATTTGAAGCCGAAGGACATGACCGTGACGCGGGTGGCTTCTGTTCCGGAGGTTTCGCCCACGAGGTGGCGGATTTTCCGGGAAAGATCGTGGACGGAGAGCCGGGAGGTATCGATCACGGAATCGGCGCGGCTGCGCAGGTCCGCGAGGAGTTTGCGTTCCGCGGTAATGCCGTCATAAAGCCGGCCGTGGCCCTGGAGCGGGTGGGGCCGGCGCACGCTTTCGTAGCGGCGCACCAGCGACGCATCATCGGCATCCAGGAAAATAATGCGGTAATTAATACCGCTATTCGTGAGATCGGTGAGGACTCCCAGGAGTTCGGCGAAGAATTCCCGGGAGCGCACATCCACCACCGCGGCCATCCGCGTCACTTTCCCATTTCCGGAGAGCAGCCCGGCCAGGGCACTGAGCAGGCGCGGCGGGAGGTTATCTACCACGTACCAGCCCAGGTCCTCCAGGGTGGCAGCCGCTCGGGAGCGCCCCGCGCCGGACATTCCCGTCACAATAATGATTTCCGGGACGTTGGCCGGCGGTAGTTCCGTGCTGCAATCAGCGGCCGGAACGATGGCGGGGATACGGGAAGTATCGTTGATGTCACGCGTGTCACTCATATCTCCATCATGCCACACGGCGCGGTCCGCGTTACTCCTCCGGCGGGGCTTCGTTAATGGCTACCGCACCCAGTTTGCGCGAAGCCACCCCGTTATTCTTCACCCAGTGCTTCCTTAATGGCTGCCGCGAGCACCGGGCCGATGCCCGGTACTTCGGTGAGCTCCTCGATGCTGGCGTCCCGGATGCGTTTGACCGAGCCGAGCGCGTTCAGCAATTTCTTTTGCTTGGCCGGGCCCAGCCCTGGGATGGCGTCGAGCGCGGAGCGGGTCATTGCCTGGCCGCGTTTCTTGCGGTGGAAGGTAATGGCGAAGCGATGCGATTCATCGCGTAGTTGCTGGAGCAGGCGCAGCGCGGGCGAGGTACGCGGGAAAATAACCGGGAACTCCTCCCCCGGGATCCACACTTCTTCCAGGCGTTTGGCCAGGCCCACCACTCGCACATCGGCACCGAGCTCATCGACTACCCGCTGGGCAGCATTGACTTGCGGGAGCCCGCCGTCCACCACGAGGAGGTCGGGGCGGTAGGCGAAACGGCGCGGTACCGCGGTGGGCGCGCCTTCGTCTTCCACGCCGCCGGCATCGGCGGCGTGCGCGGCGTCGTCGTTTAAACGGCGCAGCCGGCGGCGCAGCACTTCGTCCATCGCGGCGGTATCATCGCGCGCCCCCTGGCCTTCCGGCCCGCGCACGATGAAATGACGGTAATCGGAGGTTTTCTTCAGGCCGTCTTCGAAGACCACCATGGAGCCAACCTGTTGGTGACCCTGGGTATGGGAAATATCGTAGCCTTCGATGCGCAGCGGGGCGCGATCCAAATCCAGGCCGATGCGCAGTTCTTCCAGGGCTTGGGAGCGAACAGTAATATCGGCGGCCCGCGCCAGCTTGTTACGGTCAAAAGCCTGTTTGGCATTCGCGTGCACGGTATCCGCGAGCTGGGCTTTCGGCCCGCGCTGGGGGCGTTTGAGGTGGACCGGCCCGCCGCGCCGCTCGGCAAGCCAGCGTTCCAGCCCGGCCCGATCCGTGGGGAAAACCGGCACCCAGATCTCCCCCGGGATGGCCCCGGGCGGTACGTGGTCGCGGTCATCAACGGAGGTGCCGGCCCGCACGGTCCGGTCCCCCTGGGTGCCCACCCCGCGGTAGGAGTCATATTCGGGATTGCCGTAAATATGGAGGAGCAGCGCGTTGATAATATCGGCCGGTTTGGTACCTTCGGTTTCCGTCACCCAGCCGCGCTGCCCGCGGATTCGCCCGCCGCGCACGTAAAAAATCTGGACCGAGGCATCAATTTCATCGGATTCCAGCCCGATAATATCGGCGTTGAGATTGGAATCGAAGACCACAACATTGCGTTCGGTTGCGGTTTTCATCGCGGTGATTTCATCGCGTAGTTTCGCGGCGCGTTCAAAATCTTCCACGGCAGCTGCTTTTTTCATTTCCGCGGTGCGGGCGCGAATAAAATCGCTGCCGTCCGATTCCATGAATTTTACGAATTCTTCGGCGACGGCGCGATTCTCCGCCGCGCTCACCAGCCCGGCGCAGGCCCCGTTACACAGCCCGATATGGGTATTGAAGCAGGGCTTGCCGGTGCGCTGCCCCCGCCGAAATTCCGCATCAGAGCACGAGCGCATAGTGAAGACGGGAAGCAGAGCGTCCAGCACTTTCCGGATCGCCCACACCTTGGTGTACGGCCCGAAGTACAGGGTGCCTTTGCGGTGCTTTTCCCGGGTGATATAGGCGCGCGGGAACTCCTCCCCCAGGGAAACCGCCAGGTAGGGATAGGACTTATTATCCCGAAACATCACGTTGAAGGGCGGTTCGAATTCCTTAATCCAGGAGTACTCCAGGGTGAGGGCCTCGATTTCACTGCCCACCACCACCCACACCACATTGGTGGCGGTATGCACCATGGTGCGGATACGCGGGATGAGGCGTTCGGGCGGCTGAAAATAATTCTGGAGCCGGTTGCGTAGATTCTTCGCTTTCCCGACGTAAAGAATGCGCCCTTCACCGTCCACGAAACGGTAGACGCCCGGGTCGGTGGGAATGGACGACGGCGCCGGGCGGTAGCTGCGTGGATCAGCCACGGCCGGTCACCTCCTCGTCTCCTCCAGGAGCGGGCGGAGGAATTGCCCGGTATAGGATTCTGGCACCGCGGCGATCTGTTCCGGGGTTCCGGTGGCGACGACGGTGCCCCCGCCGGCGCCTCCTTCCGGCCCCATGTCAATAACCCAATCCGCGCATTTAATGACATCGAGATTATGCTCGATAACAATCACGGTATTGCCTTTATCCACGAGGGATTGCAGCACCAGGAGGAGTTTGCGGATATCCTCAAAATGCAGGCCCGTGGTGGGCTCATCCAGGATGTAGACGGTGCGGCCGCTGGAGCGGCGGTGCAATTCCGAAGCGAGCTTGACGCGCTGGGCTTCCCCACCGGAAAGCGTGGTGGCCGATTGCCCCAAACGTACGTAGCCCAGGCCCACCCGTTCCAGGGTGGTGAGATAGCGGGTGATATTCGTAATGGGATCGAAGAATTCCGCGGCCTCGTGAATAGTCATATTAAGAACTTCAGAGACGTTCTTCCCGCGGTACTTCACTTCCAGGGTTTCCCGGTTGTAGCGGGTGCCGTGGCAGACCTCGCAGGGCACATACACATCGGGAAGGAAGTTCATCTCAATTTTCACGGTGCCATCGCCCTTGCAGGCTTCACAGCGGCCGCCCTTGACGTTAAAGGAGAAGCGCCCCGGGCCGTAGCCGCGCACCTTTGCCTCCTGGGTTTGGGCGAAGAGCTGGCGCACTTTATCCCATACTCCGGTGTAGGTGGCCGGATTTGAGCGTGGGGTGCGTCCGATAGGAGACTGATCCACGTGCACCACCTTATCGAGTTCCCCTGCCCCGGTGACCTCCCGGTGGCGCCCCGGAACGGTATGGGCGCCGTTGAGCTGGTTCGCTAGGGAACGGTAGAGGATCTGATTGACGAGGGTGGATTTCCCGGAGCCGGACACCCCGGTCACCGCGATAAAGGTAGAGAGGGGGAAAGACACCTCCACATTTTTGAGGTTATTTTCCCGGGCGCCCCGCACCGTGATTTTCCGCTGCGGATCAACAGTGCGCCGCTGCTGCGGCGTCGTTATAGCACGTTTCCCGGATAGATAGGCACCGGTCACGGATTCTTCGCACGCACTCAAACCCGCAACGTCTCCGGCGTACACAACGTGCCCCCCGAATTCTCCCGCACCCGGGCCGATATCAATAACGTAATCGGCGGTGCGAATCGTTTCTTCATCGTGTTCGACGACGATAAGGGTATTCCCCAGGTCGCGGAGCTTAACGAGGGTGCCGATGAGTTTTTCGTTATCGCGCTGGTGGAGGCCGATAGAGGGTTCGTCGAGCACGTAAAGCACGCCCACCAGGCCGGAACCGATCTGGGTCGCGAGGCGGATACGCTGGGCTTCCCCGCCCGAAAGCGTGGAGGCGCCCCGCGCCAGGGTGAGATAGGACAGCCCCACATCCACGAGGAATCCCATCCGTACCTGGATTTCGCGCAGTACCTGCGCGGCGATCTGGGCTTGGCGCGCATCGAGTTCAACGGAGTCGAGGAAGGCTTTGGCGTCGTCGATGGCGAGGGAGCACAGCTCGAAAATATTGAGGTTTCCGATGCGCACCGCCAGCACATCCGGCTTGAGGCGGGCACCGTGGCAGGCCGAGCAGGCAATCTCCCGCATATAGCCTTCGTAACGTTCCTTCGACCAGCTGGATTCGGTTTCCCCGTGCTTGCGTTTGACGTAGCCGAGGACCCCCTCGAAACCGGTGGCATAGGTTTTTTCCCGGCCCCAGCGATTGCGGTACTTGACGGTCACCTTGTAGTTATTGCCCTCCAGCAGGGCCTTCCGCGCTTTCTTGGGGAGGTCCTGCCAGGGGGTATCCACATCGAAGCCGAGTTCCTCCCCCAGGGCTTCCATCTGGCGGGTGAAGAAATCCTGGTGGCTCGTCCACGGGGCGATGGCGCCCTCCCGGAGAGTTTTTTCCGGATGCGGAACTACAAGGTCCGGATCTACTTCCAGGGTGGAGCCCAGGCCATCGCACGCCGGGCAAGCCCCGTAGGGGGCGTTAAAAGAAAACGTGCGCGGTTCGATTTCTTCCAGGGCGAGGGCGTGCCCGTTCGGGCAGGAGCGGTGCTCGGAAAAACGCCGGGAGCGTTCTTCGCCTTCGGCTGCGTCCACGAATTCCACCACCATGAGCCCGGAGGAGAGCCCGAGGGCCTGTTCTACCGAATCGGTGAGGCGGCTGGTGATGCCTTCGCGCACCACCAGGCGATCAACAACGACGTCGATATTATGGCGCAATTTCTTATCGAGGCTGGGCGGGTTGTCCAGGCGGATATCTTCGCTATCGACCCGGGCGCGGGTGTAGCCGGCCTGGGCGAGATCCGTGAACACATCCGCATATTCGCCCTTGCGGTCACGTACCACCGGGGCGAGAATCTGGAAACGGGTACCTTCCGGGTAGGTGAGGAGGGTATCCACGATTTGCTGGGCGCTTTGGGCGGTGATTTTCGCGCCGCATTCCGGGCAGTACTGCACCCCAGCCCGCGCGTACAGCAAACGCAGGTAGTCATAGACTTCCGTAACCGTGCCCACCGTGGAGCGCGGGTTACGGTTGGTGGATTTCTGATCGATGGATACCGCCGGGGAGAGCCCCTCGATAAGGTCCACATCCGGTTTATCCATCTGGCCGAGGAACATGCGAGCGTAGGAGCTCAGCGATTCCACGTAGCGGCGCTGCCCTTCGGCAAAAATGGTGTCAAAAGCCAGGGAAGATTTACCGGAACCCGAAAGCCCGGTAAAGACAACGAGTTGATCGCGGGGAATATCGACCGTGATATTACGGAGGTTATTTTCCCGCGCGCCCTGGACATGGATAACATCACTCACCCGGCCAAGCTTACACGGTTGAACACAGGTTCGATAACCGGATGGTGCAATGTTCACGCTAGGCTGGTTCCCATGGCACGTAACCGAGCACGTCTCCTCCGCTACCGGCCCGATCCCCTGGTGGCCGGCATTATCCTCGCGATGATCGCCGGGCTTCTTATTCCGGCACGCAGTGTGGTTCGGGCGCACCTGGGTACGGTTTCCGACCTCGCGGTGGCCTGCGTTTTTCTGGTGTACGGGATGCGGCTGCGCACCCGGGACGTGCTGGCCGGGCTGCGCAGTATTAAACTCCAAGGTCTGGTGTTCCTGTGCACCTACCTGATTTTCCCGCTTCTTGGTTTTGCCCTGGGCCACCTGGTGGCGCCTTTTCTGGGCCCGGCATTCGCCCTCGGTTTCCTCTACCTGGCGCTACTGCCTTCCACCATCCAGTCCTCGGTAACCATGGTGTCCATTGCCCGCGGGAATGTGGCCGCCGCCGTCACTTCCGCTACCGTCTCCAATATTGCTGGGATTTTCCTCACCCCGCTGTTGGTGCTGCTTTTCCTGCACGTGGAGGGCGCTTCGGCCGGATCAATTAATTCGGTGCTCCTCAAGCTGCTCCTGCCCTTTATTATCGGGCAGTGCCTTCAGCCCTGGGTGGGCACTTGGTTTCGGGCTCACCCGCGGCTGGTGCGCACGGTTGATAACACCTCGATTATCCTCATCGTGCTCTCCTCCGTGCTCAATGCCACCGCGGAAGGTGCCTGGGCGGGGGTGACGCTCTGGACGATCCTCGGCCTGCTCGCCCTGTGCTGCGTACTGCTAGCCGCCATGCTTTCGATTACCTGGTGGCTCGGGGGTCTGGCGCGGATGACCGTGGAGGATCGCATCGTGGTGCTCATGTGCGGTTCGAAGAAATCATTGGCAACGGGGCTCCCGATGGCCAAGGCACTATTCTCCCCGGCCACGGTCGCCCCGCTGTCAGTTCCGGTGGTTATTTTCCACCAGTTACAAATTTTTGTGTGCGCGATTCTGGCTCGCCGCCTGGCGCGGCGCAGCGCCGATTAGTGCGGCGCCACAGCAATGAGCCCGGTTCCACGCCGATGACCCCGCTAGTCTGGCTGGTGCCTGACGCGCCTCGTGCTACCGGCACGCACCACCTTAGTTAGCGCCGCCGCCAGCTGCGCCGTCGTCGTCGTTCTTCTCCTTACGCGCGAGAGAACGCGAGCGAAGCAGGGACGCCACCACCGTCACCACAATAATGACCACGATGACGAGCAGCGAGCTCAGCGGCGTGAACTCGAAGAAACCGGTGGCAATATCGTAATGGTGCAGGGCTTCGAAAATGAGTTTGAAGCCGATGAAGGCGAGGATTGCGGCCAGGCCGAAGTGCAGGTAAACGAGGCGTTCGAGCAGGCCGTCGACCAGGAAGAACATCTGGCGCAGGCCCATGAGCGCGAAGGCGTTTGCCGCGAAAATAATGAAGGGTTCGGTGGTGAAACCGAAGGAGGCCGGGATGGAATCGAGGGCGAACATGAGGTCGATCCCGCCGATGGCGATAATGCACAGCAGTAGCGGGGTGATATAACGCTTGCCGCCGCGCTTCACGATGTAGTGGTCGCCGTGGTAATCCTCGGCCACCGGGAGGGTGCGGCGCGCCAGGCGCACGAAGAAGTTATCGGCTTCTTCGCCCGTCGGTTCGCTTTCCGAGAGCCCCTCTTTGACCTGCGAGAATGCGGTCCACAGCAGGAAGGCACCGAAGAGGAAGAAGGACCAGGCCAGGGATTCCACAATAACTTTGCCCAGCACGATGAAAATAAAGCGCAGGCACAGCGCAATAACAATGCCCCAGAACAGCACTTTTTGCTGGAGGGCACGGGGAACCGCGAAGGAGCCCATAATAATAATGAAGACGAAGATATTATCGACGGAAAGTGAATATTCCACGCCCCAGACGCTGAAGAATTGCAATCCGAAGGTATCTCCGTGGCGCCACCACAGGTATCCGCCCAGGCAGACGGCCAAGAAAATATAGAACAGCAGGAAACCGGCCGATTCTTTCATGCTGGGTTCGTGCGGTTTGCGCACATGGGACAGCAGATCAAAGGCGAAAATACCGATAACGACGACGAAAAGCAGAATCCACTCGGCCACATGGACCGACATCTGCTCGGGCGTGCTCGTGAACGGCAGCACACCCGTGGCGTATGAAAGCATAAATACCCTCCGGATGGAATGACCGGAGGTCTCTCCCCACCCGCCGGGCGCACGGCCGCGGCAGGTCTCCGATCCGGACGACCCGGGTGGGTCTCGTGCTGACGAATCGGTGGTTGATGGGAATACTCCCCTCCACGAGTGCACACTTTACACGATGGGGAGCGGCGCCGAGCCGCGTTTCATATGTGGTTTGCGTACCGTGCGTGGTGCGCGCTTGCGGGCGCACGGCTCGCGTGTGCCTCCGGTGCCGCTCCCGTGCAGCCGTTTTATTTTTGGGCCTGCTGGGAATGCCACAGCTCGCTTTTCAGATCCTTGATTTCATCGCGGTAGCGCGCCGCGAGCTCAAATTGGAGCTGTTCGGCGGCCGCGTGCATCTGCGCGGTGAGCTCGGTAATGAGTTCGCGCAGCTCTTTCCCGCCCTGCGCGCGGGCGATTTCCGCTTCCGAAGCGCGGGCCCGGGCATGCGCGGGTTCCTGGCGATACCCGCCGGCGAGCAGCTGTTCGGTATCCACATCCTCGCGGGCCAGCATATCGGTCACATCCGCGATGCGTTTGCGCAGCGGCTGCGGATCAATACCGTGTTCCCGGTTGTAGGCGAGCTGCTTCTCCCGGCGCCGATTCGTTTCATCAATAGCCTGCTGCATATTCGGAGTGATGCTATCCCCGTACATATGCACTTCCCCGGAAACATTACGGGCCGCACGCCCGATGGTCTGAATAAGCGAGGTGGTGGAACGCAAAAAGCCCTGCTTATCGGCGTCGAGAATCGCCACGAGCGATACTTCCGGAAGATCCAGGCCCTCGCGCAGCAGGTTAATACCCACGAGCACATCGAATTTCCCGAGCCGCAGCTCCCGCAGCAGCTCCACGCGGCGCAGGGTATCCACATCCGAATGCAGGTACTCGACCCGCACCCCGCGATCCGCCAGGTACGCGGTGAGATCCTCAGCCATTTTCTTCGTCAGCGTGGTGACGAGGACCCGCTCATCGCGTTCGGCCCGCAGCCGCACTTCTTCGAGCAGATCATCGATCTGCCCTTCGGTGGGCTTGACTTTAATAAGGGGATCCACCAAACCGGTGGGTCGAATAATTTGTTCGACGACGCCGTCCGCTTGGCCAAGTTCATATTTGCCAGGCGTCGCGGATAGGTACACGGTTTGGCCGATGCGGTCGAGGAATTCCTCCCATTTGAGGGGGCGGTTATCCATGGCGGAGGGCAGCCGGAAGCCGTATTCCACCAGGGTGCGCTTACGGGACATATCCCCTTCGTACATGGCCCCAATCTGGGGAACAGTCACGTGGGATTCATCGAGGATAAGGAGGAAATCGTCGGGGAAATAATCGAGGAGGGTATTCGGGGCGGTACCCGGGCCACGCCCGTCAATATGCCGCGAATAGTTTTCAATACCGGAAGTTGTTCCAATATTGCGCATCATCTCAATATCGTAGCTGGTGCGCATTTCCAGGCGTTGCGCCTCGAGAAGCTTATTATGGGCGCGCAGATACTCCAGGCGTTCGGCAAGTTCTTCCTCAATGGAGCGGATAGCGCGTTCCATGCGTTCGGGGCCGGCCACATAGTGGGAGGCCGGGAACACATGCGCGGTATCGGTGCGTTGGATAACATTCCCGGTGAGCGGGTGGAGGAGGGAAATTCCATCAATCTCATCACCGAAGAATTCAATGCGGATAGCCAGCTCTTCGTACACCGGGATAATCTCCACGGTATCGCCCCGCACTCGGAAGGTGCCGCGGGTGAAAGCAATATCGTTACGGGTGTATTGCATGGACACGAAGGTGCGGAGCAGCTCATCGCGGTCCAGTTGCTGGCCCACGTGGAGTTGCACCATGCGATCAACATATTCCTGCGGGGTGCCCAGGCCGTAAATGCAGGAAACGGATGCCACCACCACGGTGTCCCGCCGGGTAAGGAGCGAATTGGTAGCCGAATGGCGCAGGCGCTCTACCTCATCGTTAATGGAGGAATCTTTTTCGATAAAGGTATCGGTTTGGGGAACGTAGGCTTCCGGCTGGTAGTAATCGTAATAGGAAACAAAGTATTCCACCGCGTTATTGGGCATGAGTTCGCGGAATTCTGCCGCCATTTGCGCGGCCAGGGTTTTATTTGGCTCCATAATGAGGGTGGGGCGCTGCACCTGTTCGATAAGCCAGGCGGTGGTGGCGGATTTTCCGGTACCGGTGGCTCCCAGTAGCACCACGTCCTTTTCGCCGTCGTTAATGCGGCGGGTGAGTTCGGCAATCGCGGCGGGCTGATCACCCGAGGGGCGGTACTCGGAAATCACTTCAAAAGGCTTATCGCTGCGCACAATCTCAGAATCAAGAGCCATAGTGGCGAGCTTACTAGCCCGGTCCCGGATTGGGGTATGAAATACGCCAGTGGCCGGATAACGGCCCGAAGAATTCGGGACGGTATCCGGCCACTGGGCGCCGTCGTCGTAACAAACGACTATCGGTTGCGTTCAACTACGTTTTCTCGCTGCTGGGCGAACGTAGCAACCGAGAAAACTGAGCCGCCGGGACAACTTAGCCGAGCTGCTCAACCGTGGCGTGCAGGGTGAGCGTGGCGCTCTCCCCCGGCGCGAGCTGCGGGGCGCCTTCGCGCACCCGGGTCGCTTCCACGCACACAAAATGCTTCCAGGCATCATCGGGCATATCCGCATTCGCGGCCGAGCCCTTCGTGCCCGGGTTCCACACCACGGACTTATCGGATTCTTCCGAGCTCAGGGTGATCTTACGGTTCCCGCCCGCGTCCACGAGCACAATATCGCCCGCGAAGGGGTAGAAACGATCCACGGTCTGGCCTTCGAGTGCCTCAAAGGGCCCGGCCGGCAGCTGCGCATTATCGGCGAGGCGATCAATACCGCCCTCTTCGATACCTTCGATGCGAAGCGCCTGGGCATCCACCGCCCAGTAGGCGTGGAGAGCCAGCTCCGGGGCAATGTTTTCCGTGCCGGTATTGGTCGCGCTCAGCCGTACCCAGAAATCGCTGCCCAGGTGCACGGTGTAGGCGAGCTGGAGGGAATCGCCCAGCTCTCCGCCCAGGGCGCTGCCCGCGAGGGTGAAGGTCGCTTCCACCGCGGTGGAATCCCCACTCACGGATTCGAGGGTCCAATCCTGGATGCGGGCCCAGCCGTGCAGGCCGTTATCCGACGGGCCGAACCACGGGGCTACCACCGGGATACCACCCCGGATAGGAGTGCCCTGCGTGAGGCCGGATAGTTCGCTCATGTAGAGGACGTCCTCGAAGCCAGCCGGTTTCCAGGAGGCAACGTGGGCGCCGTAGGGGAAAACGGTACCAGATACGGTATCGGTGTTAATCTCCAGCGCGCTCAGGTCCCCACGGGTGACGAGGCTGACGCCGGCGATATTCTGCTCGGCAAAGGGAATGCTCTGCGTCATGTGTACTCCTTGTTTTTCTTTATGTGTGCGATGCGGGCGACCATACCGGCCGCCCGCATCTTCTTGCTCATGCCTTAGCCGAAGAACGGCGAGAGGCACATTACGTACGCCAGTGAGACCAGCGAACCGGAGGCGAGCAGGCCGCCCCACGTCTTCAGGGTGTCCTTGATGGACAGATCGAAGTATTCCTTGAAGAGCCAGAAGGACGCGTCATTAATATGCGTCATGAAGTTGGAGCCCGCGGCGGTGGCGAGCACGAGGAGCGTGGGATCCACGCCCGCCTGCATCACGCCGGTCGCCGGGTCCATAACAGCCGCACCAATAATGGAGGCGGCGGTCATCGCGGACACCACGCCCTGGCCGGTGGCCAGGCGGATAAGAACGGTAATGAACCACGCCATGATGTAGGGCGAAACCGCGCCCGCGCTCATGAAGCCGCCGATGTAATCGCCGATACCGGAGTCGATAACAACCTGCTTGAAGGCGCCACCGGCACCGATAATCATGACAACGCCGGCAATAATGGAGACGGCCTTATTGAACTTGTCCATAACCCATTCGCCCTTGTGCCCGCGCTGAATACCGAAGAGCAGCATGGCGAGCACCAGCGCCACGGACATGGCCACCGGGGAGGAGCCGAAGAAGTTGAGCCACTGGCCCAGCGTCGATTCCTTATCCACCCAAATATTAGCGATGGTCACCGAGATCATAATGATGGCCGGGCTGAGCGGCACGATGAGGGAAACGAAGAACGAGGGCGGATTGACCGCGGCTTCCTTATCGTTTTCATCACCGGACATGAACTTCGGCACCGGGCGCTCGAGGTTGCCGAGCACCTTGGGCAGCAGCACGCCACCCACGATGACCCAGAGGATAGCCATGGGAATACCGAGGAGGTACACCATGCCGGCATCCGCGTGGTACTGGTCAATGAGCGCAACCGGACCGGGCTGCGGCGGGAAGATGGAGTGAGCAACCGTGGTGGCGCAGACGGCCGGAATGGCCAGGCGCAGCCACGGCACCTTTGCTTCCTGAGCAATAGAAATAACGAGCGGAGCAATCATGAGGAAGGCAACTTCGTAGAACATCGCCAGGCCGAAAATAAGACCGATGATAATGACGGCGATGCGCACGAAGCGCAGTCCGAAGCGGCGGATGAGCCCCGATGCCAGCACGTGAGACGCACCGGAGTCCACCATGAGGCGGCCGATAACTGCACCGAAAACAACGATAATGGCGAGCGAACCCAGCGTAGAACCAAAACCGGTGGTGACGGTCTTGAGAGTTTCCATCGGGCCCATGCCGTTACAGAGCGCCACCACCACGGCGGCGAGCAACAGCGCGAGCATCGAATTCACCTTGAACACGATGTTGAGCACGAGCATCAACGCAATGCCCACGAGCAGCCAAACAATTGGCATAGCTTTTTAACCTCTCAAATTTTAGGCCCCATCGCCGCGCATCGTTGCTTCGTGGCGACGAGACGTACCATATAGCGAAACGGTCATTTCACTATCTGTAAATGGTACTCCCTCTTACGCTGAGAGTAAACACGGTGCCGGTCACCTTTTTACTTGCGTTTCTCTTGATTCTTTTACGACGACGCCGGCGCCTGCGGCGCCGCCAGCCAGCTCTCCGCACACTGGGTAACAAGGTTCTCCAGCTCCGCGCGGCTTCCCGCATTCCAGATCCAAATATGGGCCAGGGCGCGGCGGGCCTCATCATCTACCTGGTTGCGCATCCGGGCTTGGGCATCGGCCCGGGTCATCCCCCGGCCCCGCAGGTGCTCAATTCGTTGTTCTTCCGGGGCCGCCACAATAATGACGCAATCGACTTCGCGATCAGCGCGGGTTTCTACCAGGAGCGGCACATCGTAGACCGCCAGTTGGCCAGGGGCGGCACTGGCGAGGATATCCCGGGCCCGCGCGATGATGGCGGGATGGGTGAGGGCTTCGAGCCGGTGGCGGGCGACCGGGTTAGTGAAGATATGTGCGGCGAGGGCCGCCCGGTTGAGGGCGCCGTCGTCGTTTAAAATATCGGGACCGAATGCGGCAGCGAGTTGCGCGAGAACAGGACTACCCGGGGCGGTGATTTCCCGAGCGAGGGCGTCGGCGTCGGCGATGATCGCGCCGCGTTTGCGCAGGACCTGGGTGACAGTGGATTTGCCGGCGCCGATGCCGCCGGATACCGCGACCCGCAGGGCGCGGCCGCGCGGGTGGGTGAAGGGGCGCAGCAGTTGTGCGCTGGCTCCCCCGATTGTTAGTGCGTTCACCGTTTCAGCTTAACAATGCGCCCGGGAGAAAGAAAACGCCGCCGGCGCTCCCCCGAAGAGGTACGCCGGCGGCGGTACAAGGTGTTGACTCGCGGTAGCGTGCTGCTATGGGCTATAGCCTGGACGTTCCCCTGCTACGCGCGGCAGTCTAGCTGCTACCCGCGGAAACGCGAACCTTAGTTGTTGGTCAGCTTCTCACGCAGAGCGGCGAGAGCTTCATCAGCATCCGAGTCAAGCGAGCCGCTCGGTTCGGAGGTGGAGCTGTAGCTGGCCGGGATATCCGCGGCCGGTTCGGCAGCGGCAGCAGCCTGGGCACCGGCGGCAGCATCGGCTTCGAGCGCGGCAGCAACCTGGGCCTTGTGCGCTTCCCAACGGGCCTGGGCCTGGGCGTATTCATTCTCCCATGCCTCGCGCTGAGCTTCGTAGCCCTCGAGCCATTCGTTCGATTCGGGATCGAAGCCTTCGGGGTACTTGTAATTGCCGTTTTCGTCGTAATCAGCGGCCATGCCGTAGAGCGAGGGATCGAAGTCCTGGGAGTTCGGATCCACGCCTTCGTTCGCCTGCTTGAGGGAGAGCGAGATGCGGCGGCGGTCCAGATCGATATCGATGACCTTGACGAAGACGTCGTCGCCCACCTTGACAACCTCTTCCGGGGTGTCGATGTGGCGGGAAGCCAGCTCGGAAATGTGGACGAGACCTTCGATGCCGTCCTCCACGCGCACGAAAGCGCCGAAGGGAACGAGCTTGGTCACGCGACCCGGAACGATCTGGCCGATCGCGTGGGTGCGGGCGAAGGACTGCCAGGGATCTTCCTGGGTGGCCTTGAGGGAGAGCGAGACACGCTCGCGGTCCATATCAACATCGAGAACTTCGACGGTGACGGGCTGGCCAACTTCGACAACCTCGGACGGGTGGTCGATGTGCTTCCAGGACAGTTCGGAAACGTGAACGAGGCCGTCCACACCGCCGAGGTCCACGAAGGCACCGAAGTTGACGATGGAGGAGACGAAACCTTCGCGCACCTGGCCCTTCTGGAGCTGGTGCAGGAATTCGCCACGGGCCTGGGACTGGGATGCTTCCAGCCAAGCGCGGCGGGAAAGAACCACGTTATTGCGGTTCTTATCAAGTTCGATGATCTTCGCTTCGAGTTCGCGGCCAATGTAGGGCTGCAGATCGCGCACGCGGCGCATTTCAACGAGCGAAGCGGGCAGGAAGCCACGCAGCCCGATATCAACAATCAGGCCGCCCTTGACGACTTCGATGACGGTACCGGTCACGACACCATCAGCTTCCTTGATCTTCTCAATTTCAGCCCAGGCGCGTTCGTACTGCGCACGCTTCTTCGAGAGGAGGAGACGACCTTCCTTGTCTTCCTTCTGGAGGACGAGGGCTTCTACCTGGTCGCCAATTTCCACGACATCATCGGGATTGACATCGTGCTTGATCGAAAGTTCCTTGGAGGGAATAACACCCTCGGTTTTGTAGCCAATGTCGAGCAACACTTCGTCATGGTCGACCTTGACAACGGTTCCTTCGACGAGGTCACCATCGTTAAAGTACTTGATCGTCTTATCGACGGCGGCAATAAGTTCTTCCTCGGAGCCGATATCGTTGACGGCAATCTCGGGGAGAGTCGAAGACTCGGGGGTGGTATTAGTCATTAACTGATAACTTCCGGACACTATTGTGAATATTTGCTTGGGACCGATGGATATCGGCCAGTGCGGCGGGTGCTCACACCAGTTCTCCATACTACGCGGAAAAGCTTGGCTAGTGCAAGGTATCCGGGCTGAAATCGGAGTGGCGTGAGCCCCGTTCTCACGGGGCGTTGCGGGCGGTTCAGCGAGCCTGCAGGGAAGCTGTTGCGGGCCGTTCGCGTGAACCGCTGTCAACCGTTCTAGTGGGCTGCCTCACGCCAATTGGGGCCGTAGCCCACCCCGACGGAGAGGGGTACCCGCAGCTGGGCAGCCCCGGCCATTTCCCGGCGCACAATCTCCTCCGCGGCCTCGTGCTCGCCGGGCGCTACTTCCAGCACCAGTTCGTCATGAACCTGGAGGAGGACTCGGCTGCGCAACCCGGCTTCACGCAGGGCTTCCACCACCGCCACCATGGCGATCTTGATAATATCCGCGGCGCTGCCCTGGATAGGCGCATTGAGGGCCATCCGCTCGGATGCTTCGCGCAGCTGGCGGTTCGTGGAGCGCAGTTCCGGCAGGTAGCGCCGCCGCCCCAGCAGGGTTTGGGTATAGCCATCTTCGCGGGCTTTCACCACGAGGGAATCGAGGTAATCACGTACTTTCCCGAAGCGCGCAAAATAGGTGTCCATGAGCTCTTGGGCATCGTGGGCAGAAATATGGAGCTGGCGGGAAAGCCCGTAGGCGGAGAGCCCGTAGGCCAGGCCGTAGCTCATCGCTTTAATACGGGAGCGCTGCTGGCTACTCACCTCGTTTTCGGGAATCCCGAAGACGAGGGAGGCCACCGAAGAATGCAGGTCTTCGCCTTCATTAAAGGCGGTGATAAGAGCTTCATCACCGGAAAGCGAGGCCATAATCCGCATTTCAATCTGGGAGTAATCCGCGGTCATAAGTGCCGCATAGCCCTCCGAGGGGATAAAGGCGGAGCGGATTTGAAGCCCTTCGGACGTACGCGCGTGAATATTCTGGAGATTCGGATCCGTGGAGGAGAGTCGCCCGGTGGCGGCCACCGCCTGCTGGTAGGTGGTGTGGATTTTTCCATCCGCTCGGGTATTGCGCTGCAAGCCTTCCACGGATTGCCGTAATTTAATGGCGTCGCGGTGCTCGAGGAGCGCCCCGAGGAATTGGGTTCCGGCCACCGCCTTATCATCTTCCCGGGGTGCGATACGCACGGCAAGATCAGCCAGCGCCTCCGCATTCGTGGTGTACCCGGATCTGGTTTTCCGGGTGGTGGGCAAGTCCAATTCGTCGAACAGCACCCCCTGGAGCTGCTTGGGGCTGGAGAGATTTACCTTGTGGCCAATGGCATCATAGGCAAGCCGCGCTGCGGCCTCCACCCGCCCGTCAAAATCCTTCCGGAGTTTTTCAAGGTAGGGACCGTCTACCGCAATCCCGGTGTCCTCCATGCGCGCGAGAGTGCGCGCCACATCCATTTCCAGGTCGAGCAGGGCACCATCTTCCCCGCGCTGCGTCAATTCTCCGAGTAATTTCTCAGACAGTGGGCCAAGGAGCGCAGCGCGTGCCGCCAACGGGTCAGCCTGCCCGTCCAGTCCGGGCAGCACTCCCCCGTCCCCCAAATCAACACCGAGGTGGCGCAGCGCCAGGTCACCGAGGTCATAGCTGCGCTGATCGGGATAGAGAAGGTAAGCACACAGTACGGTATCCCGTACGACGCCGCGCAATTCGGCACCCTGCCCGCGTACCCGATGCCAGGCTTCTTTGGCGCCGTGCACCACTTTCGGGGCATCCGATTCCAGCCAGGCCCGCACCTGGGCGGTGTCCTCTTCGTTCATGGTGTGCGTATCGAGAAGCAGGGCCGCGTGGGCCGTGCCAATCGCCATTGCCTCCACGCGCCCCGCACCCGGGCTGGCCGGCCCGGCGATGTCGAGGCCAAAGAACGGGGCGTCGGCGTGCTGGTCAAGCCACGCGCGTACCCCGGAGGTGGTGATTTCCAGGCCGGCAAGAGTAAATCCGGCCGGCGCATCGGATTCAGATGCGCCGTCGCGCGACGGTAATTCGGTGAGGACACGCCCGCGCAAGGTATCAAAATCGAGGGTGTCGAAGAGTTCGTGCAATGCTTCCCGCTCCACTCCACGCGGGCGGAATTCCTCGAGGTTCTCCCCTATGGGAAGGTCACGCACGAGGGTGTTGAGGGAGCGATTCTGGCGGACTTGATCCAAGTGCTCGCGCAGGGAGGCCCCCACTTTTCCACCGATGTCGTCAGCGCGGGCGAGGATGGAGTCGAGGTCACCGTAGTTCGCGAGCCATTTCGCCGCGGTTTTCGGGCCGACCCCGGGCACGCCGGGAATATTATCGGCACCCTCCCCCACGAGTGCGGCCAGGTCAGCGTACCGTTCCGGGCGTACCCCGGTTTTCTTTTCGATACCTGCCGGGTCGAGGACCTGCATGGTCGAGCGCGGCATGGGATAGAGCACTGTGGTGTGCTCATCAACGAGCTGGTAGGAGTCTTTATCACCTGAGGCGATATACACATCCGCGCCGTGTTCCACCGCCCGGCGTGAGAGGGTGGCGATAATATCGTCGGCTTCGTAATCTTCGTAGGTGAGCCAGCTGATTCCGCAAACATCAAGGACGCTTTTAATAACATCAATTTGCCCGGCGAATTCCACCGGGGTGGGGGCCCGGCCCGCTTTGTAATCGGGATAGACGCGGGTGCGGAAAGTTCCTCCCGGCAGGTCAAAGGCCACGGCAATGTAATCGGGGTGGTAGTCGCCAATGATTTTCAGGAGGGTGGAAAGGAACCCGTAAACGGCGTTGGTGTACTGCCCGCGATCGGTGAGGAAGTTCTCCGCCCGCAGGGCGTAGAAGGCACGGAACGCCATAGAATGGCCATCAACAAGAAGGAATTTTTCGTCACTCACCCCTCTAGCCTACGCGAGATAGCAAACAGGCGCCCACCGGTTTTCCGGTGAGCGCCTGCTGGCTGAAAGCGTGTTCGGGTTCCTCAACGCGTATTCGCGGTTCGTACTGCGGGTTCCGCAGCGCGTGTGCGCCGCTTCCGCTACGAGTTCGGCGGGTGCACGCTGCGGGGGCGCAAGCTTAGTGCTTCCCGCCTACCTGTTCGATAACGGCATCGGCCACTTCGCGCATGGTCAGGCGCCGATCCATGGACGTCTTTTGAATCCAGCGGAAAGCTTCCGGTTCGGTCAGGCCCATCTGCGATTCCAGCAGCCCCTTGGCCCGATCCACCCGCTTACGGGTTTCAAATTGTTCGGCCATGGTGGACACTTCGTTTTCCAGAGCTTCGATTTCCTGGTTCCGCGAAACCGCGATTTCCACCGCCGGGATGAGATCAGCGGGCGTGAAGGGCTTGACCACATAGGCCATCGCCCCGGCATCGCGGGCACGTTCCACCAGGTCACGCTGGGAATAAGCGGTGAGCATCACAATAGCGACGCGGTGTTCTTCCAGGATGCGGTCCGCGGCGGTGATGCCGTCCATGCCGGGCATCTTCACGTCCATGACAATAAGATCCGGTTCGAGTTCGCCGGCCAGTTCGATAGCGGATTCGCCATCGCCAGCTTCCCCGACAACCTCATACCCGGCATCTTCCAGTGTTTCAACGATATCGAGGCGAATGAGAGTTTCGTCTTCAACGACAAGAACCCGAATGGCTTCTTTGTTCTCCGCGGATTGCCCCGCTGTGCCCTTGGCCATCATGACCCCTTCGACCGGCATGCCGGATAGATTGAACCAAATTTACTGCGTGCGATGTTGCACCTGCATCCACACCGAAGTGTTCTCTGACCCTTGAGAGATTGATGACCGGCAACGGGAATTCACGCGCCCCTTACCATGCTGTCAGACCACGCGGTGCAGAGCAAACACCAGGCCAGAGATTCCCAGCTAACTTCAAGGTTATTGCCTTCAAGCTTATCGCCGCGGTGCTCCCGGAGGGACTCGAACCCTCACGCCTTGCGGCGCTGCATTTTGAGTGCAGTGTGTCTACCAATTCCACCACAGGAGCTTGTGCATCTGCCGATACTACCAGCGGGAGAGCCCGGATCGCCCGGATCACCGCGGGTTATTGTGCAAACGCAGAGAATATTTCACCATACCCGCCACCAAATTTCAAATGGGGCGACGCGGAGGCGATTGGAACGGCGGTGGGTGCCCACCCGGATTATTCCGAGCGGGCACCCACCCGCCTATCCACTGTTCAATGATGTACCGCTGTGTCCGTGGACACGGCAGCACCTAGGAGAACACGAGCCTGCCGGATTTAGGCAACGCCCGTTTCTTCACCGATCTTGTGAACCCGCAGGGTGTTGGTGGAACCAGCCACGCCCGAGGGCATACCGGCCACGATCACCACGCGGTCACCAACCTGGGCGCGGCCCAGTTCGAGGAGGCGATCCTCCACCTGCTGCACCATTTCGTCAGTGGTGGCGGCGGAGTGATCCACCGTGTAGGTTTCGCTACCCCACAGAACGGCGAGCTGGTTGCGTACCTTCTCCGAAGGAGTGAAGTTGATGATCGGCAGGCGCGAGCGGTTGCGAGCCACGCGGCGGGCGGTGTGCCCGGTTTCCGTGAAGACCACAACTGCCTTGACACCCAGGGCCTCACCGATATCCAGAGCGGAGCGGGTAAGAACACCGTTGCGGGTGCGATGCAGGGAGGAGAGCTGCGGGATCTGCTCCAGGCCGTGTTCCTCCGTGTAGGAAACGATGGAGGCCATGGTCTTCACGCACTCAATCGGGTAGAGACCCACCGAGGTTTCCCCGGAAAGCATCACGGCATCCGCACCGTCCAGGATGGCGTTAGCGCAGTCAGAGGCCTCAGCGCGGGTGGGCCGCGGGTTCTGGATCATGGATTCGAGAACCTGGGTGGCCAGAATAACCGGCTTGGCACGCTTGCGGGCCAGGGAAATGGCTTCCTTCTGCACCAGCGGAACCTGCTCGAGGGGCAGTTCCACGCCGAGGTCGCCGCGGGCGACCATAATGCCGTCGAAGGCCTGGACGATGTCGTCCAGGTTGGCCACGGCCTGCGGCTTTTCGATCTTGGCAATAACGGGGAGGTGAATACCCTCTTCGTCCATAATGCGGTGGACGTCATCAATATCCTTGGCGTCACGCACAAAGGACAGCGCGATGAGATCCGCACCGTAGTTGAGGCCCCAGCGCAGGTCCTCTTCGTCCTTTTCGGACATGGCGGGAACGGACACCGCCACGCCGGGGAGGTTAATACCCTTGTTATTGGAAACGGGGCCGGGGACTTCTACGCGGGTGACCACGTCAGTGCCGTCCACAACTTCCACGACGCGCACGGAGACCTTACCGTCGTCAATCAACAGCACATCGCCGGGATTGCAATCGCCAGCCAGGCCCTTGAAGGTGGTGGAGCAGATTTCCTTCGTGCCGGGGATATCGCGGGTGGTAATGGTGAAGGTATCGCCCACGTTCAGCTGGACCGGGCCTTCGGCGAAACGGCCGAGGCGGATCTTGGGGCCCTGCAAATCAACGAGCACCGCGACCGGGGTACCCAGTTCCTTCGCGGCGGCACGCACATTATCAATGCGCTTTTCGTGTTCTTCATGCGAACCGTGGGAAGCGTTAATACGCGCCACGTTCATGCCGGCTTTAACAAGTTCAAGGATTTGATCGTAGGTATCCGTAGCCGGACCCAACGTACACACAATTCTAGCTCTACGCATGTTTCCTATCTTACCCGAGGGCCCTGTTTCCCCATCGGGACTCATGGCACTCGTCCTGGTAAATATGCACCGTTATAAGCCCCGCTCGCGGAGCTCATCTTTACGCTAGCGCACGGCTCGCCCAGCGGCTTCACCCGTTCACTGAGCGGTTACCCACCTCCGGTTCGGATTCGCTTGACGCGGCGGAATCGCCTGTGCTTGCGGCCCCGGAAGTTTCCGTTTTTTCGGGTACGACGGCGGCCTGGCCGGCTGCGGCGTCGTCGTTCTGTGACACATCAGTTCCTTCAGTTTCCGGTTCCGGGCGGGCCCGCAACCACACGTGATCGCGAGAAGAATCACGCAGGTAGGCGCGCCGCAAGATAACGAGAGCGATGATTCCGCCGAGCAACACGAGCAGCGACGTCCATACATTGAGACGCAAACCGGCCACGAGGTGCGCCGGGTCGATCCGCAAGTTTTCGATCCAGACTCTGCCGAGGGTGTACACGATCACATACGTGGCGAAAAGCTGCCCGGCGACCAGGTGGAAGCGTTTTTCGAGGAGAAGAAGTACGACGGCGCCACCCAGGCACCACAGCGATTCGTAGAGGAAGGTGGGGTGGAAGAGCTGCTCGGGTGGGAAGCCCGCGGGGCGGTACGCCGCATCAACCTGCAAGCCCCAGGGCAGTGAAGTGGGCCCGCCGAAGAGTTCTTGGTTGAAGTAGTTACCCAGGCGGCCGATGGCCTGGGCGATGAGGAGACCCGGGGCGAGGGCGTCGGCGAAGGGAAGCAGGCGCACCCCGTTGCGGCGGCACCCGATCCAGGCACCCACGCCACCCAGAGCCACCGCACCCCAGATTCCCAGGCCACCGCCGCGCAGGTCGAAGACGCGCCACGGGTCACGGCCCGGGCCGAAATAAAGCTGGTAGTCGGTGATGACGTGGTAGAGCCGCCCGCCGATAATCCCGAAAATCACCGCCCACAGCGCGATGGAGAGCGTGACATCGCGGGTGGCACCTTTGGCCACGTAGCGCCGTTCCGTGAGGGCGTAGGCAACGATAATGCCGATGACGATGGCGATCGCGTAGAACTTAATGGAGAGGGAAAATGCGGAGGTCTCAAAAAGCACCCATTCGGAATGCTCGGGAGCTGGAATAGCTGTTGGAATCATCGTGTCTCTTCCTGTCCGGGGGCGTGGGGCGGGTGCCCGAGCCCGGGTGCCTGAGCGGTACCTTCGATTGCGTTAGCTGAGAGTTCGGCCGTGCTAGTAGCCGTGTGCTGGGCCGTGCTAGCCGTGCCTTCAGCCACGTGTGCGGTCCGTTTTGCCATAAGTAGCGCGGCCGGGTGCCGGCCCGCGGTAGCCATGCTAGCCAGCAAACCGGCCGGGTCTGCTGTTTCAAGCAGGGCCCGCCCTACAATAACGCAGCCGGCGCCGTGGCGCGCCGCGGTGAAAACATCGCAGGGATTGCGCACCCCGCGCCGCACCACCCGCACGCAGGTGTAGGGCAGCGCCTCGAAAAGCTGCGGATAATCGGTGGCGGAGCGCGAATCTGCGATAACGACGCGCGCCGCGCAGGCCATTGCGCGCGCTACGTCACTTTCGGATTCCACTTCCAGGCAGGGTTCCATCCCGAGGGACCGCGCGCGTTCCACTAGGGCCTCAAGTTCCACATCTGTGAGAATTCGCGGGGTGAGCGAGACGGCATCCGCTCCCGCCGCGCGGGCCCGCAGGAGTTGCACCGCGGAAACGGTGACATCGCGGTAGAGCAGCGGCCCTACCCCGAGGGCGCGGGCCAGGCGCAACGCGGGCAAACCGAGCCCACCGGGAATCACCGGGGCGGTTACCGAGATGGCGGCTGCTCCCCCACTGCTCAACGCCTGCGCGAAGGCCTCCAGCTGCGCGGGAGCCGGTACGGGACTGCCGCCGAGGCTGCGGATTTCCCCGATCACCCCGATGGGGCGTTGCGGGCTGGGCGCGAGGGCGCGGTAGAACTCGCGCGGTGCCGGGGCCGCCTGGGCGGCATGCCGCAGCGCATCACGTTCCCGGTCCGGGACCTGCCTGGCGGCGGCCCGCACCCGCTGTGCTACCTCATCAATAAACCACGCCACTGTGCCTCCCGGTGTCGGTGAGCTTCGCTCCGCGTGCTGGTTATGACATAGAGTACCCGCACGGTGTGACAAAAAATGACGCAGGAACGGGTGGCACCCATGAAAGAGAGTAAAGAGGGCCTGGACCTCCTCGCGGGCCTGGTATTTCGCGGGAAAGGCCGGCGAGTTTACGGCATCGATGGGCGGAGCGGATCCGGGAAAACCCAGCTATCGTGGGCCCTTGCGGCGCGGTTGCGCGAGGGCGGGCTGGCGGTTGAGATTCTCGAGGTGGAGCGTTTCGTACCCGGCTGGGATGGCTTGGCCCGGGGCACGGAGCGGGTAGCCCACGATATTCTGGAACCGTTTCTGCGGGGCGAGGGAGCACGGGTGGCTCCGTGGAATTGGTATCTGAGCTGCTACGATGCACCGGTCGCGGTGCCGGGGGATGCGCGCTGCGAGGTGCTGCTGCTGGAGGGGTGCGGAGCGGCTTCCGCGGCCTGCGCGCCGCTGTGCACGGCCACGATCTGGATGGAATGTGAGGATTCTCTCCGGCGGGAGCGGGTGCGGGAGCGCGAGGGTGACCCGAGTGGCTGGTGGGATAGGTGGGCTTCCCAGGAGGCTGCGCTCGTGAGCGAAAGAGATGCCCCGGCCCTAGCAGACGCGGTAGCGCGCTGGGATGCGGGGCAGCTGCACGTGGAGATGCGCGGTTTTTAGGCCGCGCCGGCACGAATCTGGGTGAGGGCCCGACCCGTTGCCAAAATATCAACGATGGCGACGAGGTCGCTATCCCCGCGAGCTTGGCTGGCCGGAATAAGAATCATGACGCGCGAACCTACCCGCTGATCAACCAGGCCCTTGCGCATCCCGTCCATCAGATCGCCCATGGCGGCGCGCACCGGCCCGGAGGTCCAGCTGGAATCGACCGTTTGGCCGTTCGGATCCACGAGGAAGTAGTTGAGCACAAGCTCATCCGAGGCGGCTACCTGCTCCCCGCGCCCGAGCACGAGGGGCACCACAGCGAATTCCGGGATGGGCCCGCCGCCCCCGGTAAGCACGGGTGCTACGCCTTCTCCGCTTGCCAGGCCCGGCATTCCGACCGGTGGCGTAGCGGGTGGCGGCGCTGCGTCCCCGCGCGCATTTGTGTAGAGAATATCGACGACGACGATTTCTACCGCTCCGGGGTCTCCGGCCACCAATTCTTCCCGCTGAATAAGCAAGCGGCTTCCTTCCCGCTGCCCGACCAGGTAAGGAGCCAGCTCCCCCACCCCTGCCTTGCTCACGGTAGCCAGGGTGATCCCGCCGGTGGCGAAACCTTCCACAGGGGCTTCGGTACGCGAATCGAAGGAGGTGATACGGGCGAGTACCGGGCTTCCTTCTGCCAGTTCTACCCCGTCCCCCGGGCTGAGGACCTCCTGGCGGACCCCGTCTACGTGGAGGTTCCCTTCCACGGAGATGGTCACGGGTGCGCCGAATGCGCCTGTGACATCTACGCTTCCAGGGTTGCCGGGCTCGCGGTGGCCGCTACAGCCCGCTAGCGCGGTAGCGGCCACCGCCAATCCGGCCAGCAGCACTCGGTATCTCGGGTGGGATGTCACGCGGTGATCTCCTCGATAAGCGCCTCGACCTCGGGGTTCTCGGTGGCGAGCGGGTCGTTGAGGACCACACTGGAATTGCCATTGGCCTCCATGAGGCGCAGGGTAGACCAGTCCACCGCCACATCGCGCCGAGCTTGCCGCGCCGCACTCAGGAAACGCCCGCGCAGCACGGCCCGGGTGCTGCGCGGCGGGGTCGTAGTAGCCGCGATAGCACGTTCGGGCGTGATAACCCGGCGCAGGAGCCCGGATTCTTCCATCCGGTCACGCAACCCCCCTTCGGTGATATCGTGATACGCCAAATCGAGGCGTGCCACCCGGGCATCGCAGAGTTTCGCCCCGGTGCGTTCCCGGTACCGGGTGAGGAGGGCGAGTTTAGCGGCCCAGTCAATTTCGGTTGCAATCGAGCTCGGATCGCGGCGTTCCACCGCCGTAATGGCGCGCTCCCACAGCTCGAGGAGGTAGCGCCGGGTGGGGTCAAGTTCCGCCAGGTAGCCTTTCCGATCCAGGTGGTTCATCGCGGCGTCATACATCCGCTGCTGAACCGAAATCGGGTCGGTGAGTCCGCCGCTGGCAAGTTCCAGATTGGCGCGCCCGGATAGGTCCGCGCCGGTAATCCGAATGGCGTGCATGGGATCGGCGAGTTCCAGATCGGGAAGGATCGCGCCTTCTTCCACGAGGGTGAGGAGGGCTTCGGTGGCCGCAACTTTGAGGCCGGTTGTTGCCTGGGAAATATTGGAATCCCCCACGATAACGTGCATGCGCCGGTAGAGTTCCGCATCGGCGTGGGGTTCATCGCGGGTATTGATCATGGGCCGCGACCGCGTGGATGCCGAGGAGATCGCCTCCCACATCTGGTGGGAGCGCTGGGAGAATTCGTAGCGGACCTGCCCGTCTTCCCCGCGGTGCAGGCTTCCGGCTCCCGCCACGATCTGCCGGGTCACAAAGAAGGGGATGAGCCGGGCGATGCGCTGGCGGTAGTCCGGGCGCCGGTGCACCATGTAGTTTTCGTGACACCCGAAGGAATGCCCCTCGGAATCAACATTGTTTTTCAGGAGGTGGATGGCCCCGGGGACGCCGTCGTCGTTTAATTTCTCATTGGCGCGCTTGGCGAGCCGCGCGAAAATGAGTTCGCCGGCGCGGTCGTGGGCGAGGAGATCGTCGATATTATCGCATTCGGCGGTGGCGTATTCCGGGTGGGCGCCCACGTCCAGATAGAGGCGCGAGCCGTTTTCTAGGAACGTGTTTGTGGACCGATGCGCGGCGAGTACCGGCGCGAAAAGCCGCTGGGCGGATTCTTCGGCGTCCAGCGGTGGGCGTGTTCCGCGCCGGGCCGCGCAGGTGATTCCGTATTCGGTCTCGATGCCCATAACGCGACGGGGTATCACTGTCCGCCTTTCTGCACGAAGCCCTGCACGAAGGAGGACGCATTGCTTTCCAGCACGGCGTCGATATCGTCGAGCAGCGCGTCAATACCAAAATCTTGGTTTTGGGCCTGCGGGGCTTCAACTTCGGTGTTTTCTTCCTGGCGGCGCTGGGGCTGCAGGAATTCTTGACTGGACATTTCTTCCTTCCTCTTTTCTGGTACTGGTGCGGATGGGTGCCGGCTTGCGGGTGCGTGCCGGCTGCGTGACCCGCCCAAACGCGGGACCGGCCCGGGCCCGCCTACGAACCCGCCGCGGTGAGCGCGGCAATAACTTCGTCAATCGTGTGAGCGCCAGCCAGGGTGGCCCCCAGGGCCGCCTCGTTCGCACCGGCTGGATCGGGCAGGCTGAGGCGGTGGAGCTGGCCGGCACTATCGCGCAGCACCGCGCTCGACCAACTTGCCGCGGCCACGTGTTCGGAGAAGCGGGAGATGAGCTGGCCGCGCAGATACGCGCGCGTCGAACCCGGTGCGTGCAAAGCGGCTCTAGCGATCTCCGCTTCGGAGAAGAGTTCCTCCACCCGCCCGGCAGCCCGCAGTTTCGCCACGATGGAGCGCTCCGGGCGCAGATCATGCCATTGGACATCGAGGGCGCGCAGCTTATCCGAATCCCAGCTGCCCCCACCGCGTTCGCGTAATTCGCTCAAGATCTGGTATTTCGCCACCCATTCCACCTGGGATGCTGCGGAGAAAATATCGCGCGAGAGCAAGTCCAGCACGCCTTGCCACCGCTCGAGAATTTCTGCGGTATCGCCGTCCACCTCACCGCGTTCGGCCAGCGCATCACGGACCGCGTCGAGGTAGATCTGCTGAATTTCCAGGGCGGTACGCGGTTCACCTTCATGCACCTCAAGTTTGGTGCTGAGGCTCGGGTCCTGGGAGACCGTCCACGTGAGGGGCACGGGACTATCCATAATCACGGATTCCAGCCCGAGAGGAACCGCGTCCTGTTCCAGCATCCACAGCACCAGCGACGTAGTTCCCACTTTGAGCAGGATCGACACATCGAATTGGTTGGCGTCTCCCCCGATGACGTGCAGGCGCCGGAAGCGCTCCGCGGCCGCATGCGGTTCATCGCGGGTATTGATAATGGGCCGGTTGAAGGTAGTTTCCAGCCCGACGTCGTTTTCCACGTAGTCGGCGCGTTGCGAAATCTGGAAGCCGGGTTGTTCCGAGCGCGGGCCGAGCCCCACACGCCCGGTACCGCACAGGATCGGCCGGGTCACGAAGAAAGGCGTGAGGTAGCGGATGATTTCCGTGAAGGGCAGCGCCCGATCAACCAGGTAGTTTTCGTGCGAGCCGTAGGCCGCGCCTTTTCCGTCCACGTTGTTTTTGTAGATCGCGAATTCGCGCCCGCCTTCGCGCAGCAGTTCTATTCCGCGCCGCGCGATGAGTTCACCGGCGCGGTCCCACAGCACGGCTTCCCGCGGGGTGGCGGTTTCCGGCGAGGAATATTCCGGGTGGGCATGATCAACGTAGAGGCGCCCGCCGTTGGCGAGAACCGCGTTCGCGGCGCGCGGGCGGCGCAGCTCTGCGTCGTCTTCCGTTATAGGTGCGACGACGACGCCAGCTGGCGGGGCGGGATTCTCCGGATCATCGGTGAGCTGAGAAGGGTCCGCCTCCTCCCGGCTCATCCGGAAACCGCGGGCATCATTGAGGGGATCTTCCCCGGTGTAATCCCAGGCCACCGGGCCGTGCGTGCCGGCCCCTGCCCCGGCATGCCCGTAGGTTTCTACAAAATCGGCCGAGAGCACCACGGGATTGGCCCGCAGGTCGGCGGGTTCCATAATCCCGAACTCTGTTTCCAGGCCGATGACTCGACGTACTGTCATCGTGGCTCCTCTCCCCCTGTGTTCTGCGCGCTCGAATCACTCTGGCGCGGGCGCACCGCCACGATCCGCTCCCCGCGGTTTTTACCATTGACTTTGGCCCATTCATCCGGGTTGGAGATCTGGTCCAATTCCGAGCTATCGCGGGCTTCGGCATGCACGGCGGCGATAGCGTGCTCCGCGGTAATCCCGCGCGCCCCGGTGGTCAAATACGTCTTGATAGCTGCTTTTTTCGCGCGATCAACGATGCCAGCCAGGAGAGCCCCGGACACAAAATCGGCAAGATAGAGAGTTTCTTTCCGCCCCGACGCGTAGGTGACATCAACAAAGCGGTTCTCCGGGGATGCCTCGAAAACCTTATCCGCGATGAGCCGTGCCAGGTGAGCGGCGGCTCCGGCCCCGCCACCGTAGGCCTCGATATCAGCTGGTGCATAGGGCAGATCAGGGGTGAGGTACTTGGAGAGAATATCCACGCTCCCCGCATAATCGGGGCGTTCGACCCGGATTTTCACGTCAAGCCGGCCGGGCCGCAAAATAGCCGGGTCGATCATATCTTCCCGGTTGGAAGCACCAATAACGATGACATTGGAGAGTTGTTCCACCCCGTCAATTTCGGCAAGGAGCTGAGGCACCACGGTTGTTTCCACATCGGAGGACACACCGGAGCCGCGGGTGCGGAAGAGGGCTTCCATTTCATCGAAGAAAATAACAACGGGAATACCTGAGGAGGCCCGGTCCCGGGCCCGGGAAAAGATTTCACGGATCTGGCGTTCGGTTTCTCCCACGTATTTATCGAGAAGCTGCGGGCCCTTGATATTGAGGAAGTACGAGGATGCCTTCGCTACCCCTTGAGCACGCGCGGCATTCTCCGCGAGGGAGGTGGCCACCGCTTTCGCGATCATGGTTTTCCCTGTTCCCGGCGGCCCGTACAGCAAAATGCCCTTGGGCGGGCGCAGGCCGTGCTCCCGATAGAGGTCCGGTTGCTGGAAGGGTAATTCGATACTGTCGCGGATTTCCTCAATCTGAGCATCCAAGCCGCCAATATCCGCGTAGGAAACATCCGGGACTTCTTCGAGCAGCAGATGCTCAACATCCGGGCGCTCTACCTTTTCTACCAGGAACCCGGTTTTCAGGTCAGCCATGCAGGTATCCCCGACCCGCAGTTTCGCGGCCGAGAGTTTCCCGCCGATGCGCAGCACCTTTGTTTCATCAGCGTGCACCCGCACGAGCACCCGCTGGGGATCCAGCACGAGTTCGACAGCGACGAGCTGCCCGGTATTTTCGTAGCCGCCAATGCCCACCACCACGAGTTCTTCATTGAGGCGTACTTCTTGGCCGGGGCGCAATTGTTCCAAAGCAACATACGGGGAAACGGCCACGTTCATTTTCCGGCCGCCCACGAGGGCATCAATGGAATGATCGGAAGAATGCCCGCGAATAAAGGTGGCGAAAGTAGCCGGAGGCCGGGAGAGGGAATCGAGTTTCTCCCCCAATTCCTGGATGCGTTTCCGGGCGGCGACCAGCGAGGTGGAGAGCCGTTCATTTTTCTCACGCAAGGACGCGATTTCGGCAAGAGCCGCGCTCGACTCCGATGTGCTCATGGCTTCCTTTCTGATCGTCCCCTTATTCTAGGACAGGCCTACCTTACCGCCCACTCCGGGATATAGCATCCCCGGCGCCCTCACGGTTAGGCCACTAGTCCTCGAAGCGCTGTGTTTGCTCCACGGCCCGCTGCTCTTCCACGTATCCCGCGTCCGCTCCTTGCCGCTGTTTTTCGACGTACCGAGATTCTTCGCCCTGCCGCCGCTTTTCCGCTTCACGTTCGGCGATTTCCGCTGCGATTTTCTCAGCTACCTGGCGGGAATGTTCTCCCGGGGTGGATACCCCGCTTTCTTCCACATCGGCCCGGTGCGCTAGATCACGGCGGACTTTACGAAGTTTCTTTTCCGCAATCGGGCGTTCCTGGAGCGGTTCAGCGTCCGGGTTTTCCCAGGGCATGGGTTCGGCGTAGGCGCCCTTGGCCGGGCGGGATGCCGGAGTTAGCTGGGTGGGTCCGGCTAGGCGGCGCGCCACAATAAGGAAGCCGGTATGCGCGACCATCCGGTGATCGGGGCGCACCGCGAGCCCTTCTAAATGCCAGGTGCGCACCAGTGTCTCACTGGCTTCAGGGCCGGTGAAAAGTCCCGTTGCTTTGAGATCTTCGGCGCAGCGGGAGAGCTGCGTCGTCGTTGCAACGTAAGCGAGGAAAACTCCGCCGGGTACCAAAGCCTGCGCGGCCGCCGGAATGATTTCCCAGGGAGCGAGCATATCGAGGATAACGCGATCAAAACCAGCCGGGTGCGCAGCCAAAATATCAGCTGCTTCCCCGCATTCCACCTGCCAGTTTTCCGGGTTGCTCCCCCACCAGGACACCAGATTGGCCTGCGCGATCTCCGCGAATTCCGGGCGGCGTTCCGCGCTGAGAAGAAAACCTTGAGGGCCTACCGCTTGGAGCAGGGAAATGGAGAGAGCACCGGAACCGACCCCCGCCTCAAAAACCCGTGCCCCCGGATAAATATCCGCCATGTGGGTGATTTGCGCCGCATCTTTCGGGTAGACAATGGTGGCGCCGCGCGGCATCGAGAGCACATAATCGCTCAGAAGTGGGCGCAGCGCGAGGAATTCGCGGCCTTCTTCCGTGGTGATGAGGCTGCCTTCCTCTTTCCCAATGAGTTCGCTGTGGCGGAAAGAGCCGCGCGTGGACTGGAAGTAGCCATCAACCGTGAGATTGATGGTGTAATGCCGCCCTTTGGGATCGGTGAGTTGAACGCGTTCACCGGGGCGGAAGGGGCCTCGTCGTAGTGTCATTCCTCCAGTGTAGTTTGTCCTTACCGCAGATTTTTCTGTCGTAGCGAGTTGTTAAAGTGGAAGCATGACTCGTCACGCCGCACTATCACCATCACGTGCCAAAGATTTCAAGCAGTGCCCGCTGCTCTTCCGTTTCCGGAGCGTGGATCGCCTCCCGGAAGCGCCCTCCCTCGCCGCGCTGCGCGGCACCCTGGTGCATTCGGTTCTGGAATACCTGTACGCCGCACCACAGCAAGCCCGCACCGAAGAATACGCCCAGTCCCTTCTGCTGCCGCGTTGGGATGCGCACCTGGAAAAGTCCCCGCAGGATGCGGATCTTTTTGAGTCCGCGGATGCGCTCTCGGAATGGCTGGAACAGGCCCGCGCGCTTATTAGCAACTATTTCCATATGGAGAATCCGCGGTTCTTGGCGCCGCGGGATCGGGAAAAATTCATCAATGCTCGCCTGCCCTCAGGTTTGGCCCTGCGCGGAATCGTGGATCGTATCGATGCGGCTCCCGATGGGGCCTTGCGGGTGGTGGATTATAAAACCGGGAAGTCCCCGCATCCGCGCTACCAGAACGAAGCGCTCTACCAAATGCGTTTTTATGCGCTGCTGTTGGAATTGACGGAAGGGCAGCGCCCGGCCCGCACCCAGCTTGTTTACCTCAAGGATGGGCGCACTCTCACCTATGATCCCCTCCCGGAAGATACCCGGCGTATCGCCATGGATCTGGAGGAAACCTGGCGGGATATTGCCGCGCGCCTGGATTCCGGGGAATTCGAACCGCGCACCTCCCGCCTGTGCGATTGGTGCTATTTCCAGCAGATCTGCCCGGCCTACGGCGGAACTCCCCCGCCGCTCAGCACGGAGGGGGTGGAGCAGATGCGCACGGCACATAGTTAGCGCACGCGCCCGGTCGCGTTGGCACAACGAACGCGCACCGGCCGTTGCCCGCGCCTGCCTCAGGCACCTACCTCAGGGCTCTGAACCCCGGATTATTCGGCAAGTAACTGAATACCCATGAGGGCATCCACCGCGCGCACCACCTGCCCGGCATCGGGTGCTCCGGATGCCGCCCACTCATCCACAATGCGTAGGGCTTGCGGTGTGTCCAGATCATCCGAAATCGCCTCGATGAGCGCCCGGCAGGTGGGAACCAGCCCAGACTCCGCGGCCGAACTATCGCCCAGCCCTGCGGCTGCGAACGGCTTTCCGAGCGCGCTGCGGGCTGCCTGCTGCCAGGCTTCCAAGCGGGCTTCGGCCCGCTCAAGCGCACTCGCCTCGTATTCCCAATCGGAACGGTAATGATTGGCCAGGAGCACCAGGCGAATCGCGCTCGGATGCGCACCAGCAGCGGTCAGCTCCGAAACCCGGACCAAATTCCCCAAGGATTTGGACATCTTTTCGCCCTGGTAAGCCACCATCCCCACGTGGAAGTGAATATCCACCCGGCCGCGGTCACCCGTCATCTCCCGCAGGTGGCTCTCGCTCATCTCGTGGTGTGGGAAGAGCAGATCACGCCCGCCGGCTTGCACGGTGATATGTTCGCCCAGGTAGGTGCGGGCTATCAGCGCACATTCCACGTGCCAGCCCGGCCGCCAGAACCCGGGTTTCTCCCCCGCGGGCCGGAAATCATTGCCACGCACGCCCTTCCACACCAGCGGGTCAAGGGTGCGGCGCTTACCCGGACGGGTGGAATCCCCACCGTGTTCATCGAACATCCGCTCCAGGTCCAAGTACTCGAAAACAGGCGCGGCGGCGAAACTCGGATCGCGGGTGAGATCAACATAGATATCTTCCGAGCCGTCCCCATTGGGCAAGCGGTACGCGAGGCCACGCGCCTCAAAATCGCGAACCACCGCCTCCGCCTCATCCAAAATCTCAGAGACCGCAATCCAGTTCCCGGGCGGAACAACCCGCAAAGCATCCATATCGGAACGGAAAAGCGCTACTTGAGAATCAGCCAGTTCACGCCAATCCACCCGGGTTTGCTCCGCACGTTCAAAAAGCGGATCGTCAATATCCGTGATGTTTTGGGCGTAGCGAACCGGAAGGCCCGCGGCCATCCAGTACCGCACCAGGGTATCGGCACTCACGTACGTAAAAGCATGCCCCAGGTGAGTGGCATCGTAGGGGGTGATACCGCAGGTGTAGAGGGTAGGTTGCCGCGTTTCCACCCGGCAAATTTCCTCATTGTCGGAATCGTACAGGTTGAGGTCCGGGGTAAACCCCAGCGGTGGTACCTCCGGGCGTGTCCAAGTCTCCATCTGGTTATCCGTTAGTCTCCTACTTCGCGGGTCCTCCACGCGAGGAACCCACGCACAGTCTACCCAGTACGCCGCTCGCCCTCCGGGAACAGCAGCAGCGGGGCGAGCCGTCGCGGCGTCGTCGTTAAAAAACAGAGAGCACGCCGGTGCCGAGCAACACCACCACGAGCGCCGCCAGCCCCAAGCGATAGATCACGAAAGGCAGGTACGAACGCGTGGACACCAAACGCAAGAACCACACGATCACCGCGTACCCCAAAACGAAAGAAATCGCCGTGGCAAGAATCGTCGGCCCGGCCGGAATCGAGGCGTCACCGGCGTATTTGACCAGCTGGTAGAAGCCCGAGAGCAGCACCGCCGGCACCGCCATGAGGAAGGATACCCGCGCCGCCGCCTCGCGGGTATAGCCGAGGAGCAGACCGGTGGTAATCGTGCCGCCCGAACGCGATACCCCCGGAATCAGCGCGAGAGCCTGCCCGAAACCGAGGAGCAAACCGTCGCGGTAGCTCATATCGCGCAGGTCTTTGCGCTGGCTCGCCCACCGATCCGCTAGCCCTAAGAAAATCGCGAAGAGCGCCAGCACGGCCGCGGTGATATAGAGATTACGCAGCGACGTTTCGATGGTGTCCGCGAAAAGCAGGCCGAGGAGGCCGATCGGCAGCGTGCCGATAATAACGACCCAGCCCATGCGCACATCCGCGTCCGTGCGCGCCACCCGCCCGGTCCACGAGCACAACCACTTGCGGATAATGCGCACGATGTCTTTCCAGAAGTAGCACAGCACCGCGGCTTCGGTGCCCAGTTGAATAATCGCGGTGAAAGCCGCGCCCGGATCGCCCCAGCCGAAAAGATCACCGACAATGCGGATATGCGCCGAAGAAGAAATCGGCAAGAATTCCGTTAGTGCTTGCACGAGCCCAAGAATGGCTGCTTCTAGATAACCCACGGGGACTAAGCATAGCGGGCGCGGCGCGACGGCGCGGTGAGGTGTCCGGGCGGAACTGGCAGCGCACCCCGGCGAAGTGCGGCGGCACTGGTTCGGTTCTGGTCCGGCTCTAGCCCGGCTCTGGTCAGGCTCTAGCCCGGCTCTGGTCAGGCTCTAGCCCGGCTCTGGTCCGGCGCGGTGGTTTAGAGTGGAGTCATGGATTATCGTGCGGTTGGTGCCAGCGGGCTTCTTGTCTCCACGCTCGGCTTGGGAACGCTCACGTGGGGTCGCGATACCGATGAGGAGGAGGCCCGCGGGCAGTTGCGCGCCTTTCTGGACGCCGGCGGCACCCTCGTGGACACCTCACCGGCTTTCGGTGACGGTGCGGCAGAAGCGCTGCTCGGCTCCTTGCTCAGCACCTTTTTTGGCGACGACGCCGCCCGCTCGCAGCTCACCATCTGCACCCGCGTAGGTTTCCTTGATAATCCGAGCGGTCCCAGCTATAGCGTGTCGCGAGCCGGGATTGCACGTTCCCTCGATGCGTCCCTCGCTCGGCTCGGTATCGCCACCGTGGATATTGCGGTGGCCGGTGGCCCCGATGGCATCACCCCGGATGAGGAAACTGCGCTTGCCCTGGCCGGGCTGGTGATGCGGGGTAAGGCACGCTATATCGGGGTATCGGGATATGCGCCCTGGCGGGTTGCGGCTATGCAAACCCTGCTGCGCGAACGCCACCTACCTGCTCTCACCGTGGTGGAAGAAGAGTATTCCCTGGTGGAGCGGAGTGTTGAAACAGCCATGCTGCCGATGTGCGAGGCCATGGGGATCGGGCTGCTTGCCACCTCGGCCCTCGGGCGGGGTGTGCTTACCGGGAAATATCGGCATGCCATCCCGGCAACTTCGCGAGCGGCCTCCGATCATTTGGCCGCCTTTGTGGCGCCCTATTTGGATGAGGGACCGCGCCGGATTGTGGAGGCGGTGGCGAAAGCCGCCGAGGGCCTAAATTGGAACCCCGCCGAGGTTGCCCTGGGCTGGCTCCTGGCCACCCCGGTGAGCGCCGCCCTGGTAGGCGCGCGCACCGCCAGCCAGTTAACCAGCCTGCTCGGGGGAAACCTCGCGGGTGGCGAAGAGCTGCCTGATCTGGTGATCGAGGCGCTTAACGATATTTCTTAGCCCGTCTTAGGCGCGAGAAGCGGCGGCGTCGGCCTCATCCGCGTCGTCGCCTTCGTCGTCTTCGTCATCGAGGCCGGGGTAATCGTCCTCATCATCCTCATCGTCATCGTAATCGTCGTCTGAATCGTCATCATCGTCGTCCAGATCGTCATAATCATCGGTGTCGTAGAGGTAGTCCTCAGAATCGTCATCATCGTCGTAGAAATCGTCACTATCGCTATCGAAAACATCCAGCGGTGTTTCGACATCGAAATTCGTGAAGATGACGTCATCGTAAATGGTGTAGGCATCCGCCAGCTTATCGGCGGCTTCCAGCACCGCCGGAGCTTCCGGGTCATCAGCGGTAGTAGCCGCCTGGTGGAAATCCTCGAAAGCACCGATGAGACGGTCAAGCGCAGCGCGCGGATTCGTAGCCATGGCCCTAGAATACCCCGAAAGGCAGGTGATTCGCTAACCTTAGCGGCGCTGGAATTCCCGCGATTGGGCTGGATGCCGGCCATGCATGCACCCGGACATGCGAAAAGCCCCGAAACATAGATTTCCGGGGCTTTCTCACCGTGCGCGGAGGGGGACTTGAACCCCCACCCTCTATACGAGGACTAGCACCTCAAGCTAGCGCGTCTGCCTATTCCGCCACCCGCGCGGTGATTGTTCTTCAGCACGCCGTGCTGAGCAACAGAGAAGAATCTACCAGGCCAGTGCCCGCTTTTTCAAATTATGCGGCCGGGAACAGGTGTGATTCCACTTACGCACGGCTGGCGCGGGTTCTGGCGCGGGCCGTGCGGGTACCTATAGCGCAGGCCACGCCGGTACCTATAGCGCGGGCCGTGCAGGCACCTTGATTGCGGGCCGTGCTGGTACTTGTTCGGCCCGGCCCGCTACCGTTAAGCCTATGAGTACTCTCTTACCTGATTTTTCGCATGTGACCCCGGCATCCCAACTTGCCACGGTCCTTGATTTGATGGAGCACCAGCGCGGCGTCGTCGCCTCTCTTCTCGAGGTTACCGAGGCGCCCACCGTTGAGAATTTCTTGCGCCCCTTTGAACTCTCCGGCGCAGAGCTTGAGGTAGAAGCCTCGATTTTCTACACCTATTGTTCCTCGATTGGCGGGGCGGAGTGGGATCGGGTTGAGGCCGAGCTCAGCCCGAAGATGACCGCGCACGAGGACGCGCTGTACATGGATCCGCGGTTGTACCGGCGTTTTGAGCAGCTGTGCCAGGCGGATCTGGATCCGGAAACCGCGTATACCGCCCGCGAGCACCTCAAGCGCTGCCAACAATCCGGTGCCGGGCTCGACGAAGCCGCGCGCGGCGAACTGGCCGCTATCAATAACCGCATGGCTGAGCTTTCAACCGAGATCGGCCAGCGTATCGTGCAGGCCGGTCTGGATGACGCGGTGGAGTTCACCGAGGCGGAACTGAGCGGGCTGTCCGCTTCGCAGCGCGAAGGCCTGGCCGGGGAGGCCGCCGCCGCGGATAGCTCGGCCGCTTATCTCGCCACGCTGCGCCTGCCCACCCAGCAGCCGTTGCTGGATAATTTGGACGACGCCGCAGCCCGCGCCCGCCTCCTGGATGCGTCCCTGCGGCGTTGCGATGGTCATGACGCGGCCACCGATACCCGCGAGTCCATTCTGGAACTGGTGCGGTTGCGGGCCCGGGCCGCCAAGCTGCTTGGCTACCCGAACCATGCCGCCTACGTGGCCGCGAATTCTTCAGCCGGGACGCTGGAAAATATCGATGCGCTCCTCTCCCCCATGATGGCGCCCATTGCCCGCAATGTTGCTGCCGAAGCTGAGGAGCTGGCCGCCTTCGTCAAGGAACGCTGGGGGAAGGAGAGCTTCACCGCCAGCGATTGGGTGCGGGCCCAGAATCAGGCGCGCGCTGAAAAGTTCAGCATTGATGACGAGGCCCTCACCCCGTATCTCGAACTCGATAACGTGCTGGAGAAAGGTGTTTTCTACGCGGCCAATAGGCTCTACGGCCTGACTTTCACCCGCACTGAAGAACACGGGTACACCGATGACGTGATCGTGTGGAAGGTTGCCGAAGAGGACGGCACTTTCCTCGGCTACTTCCTGGGTGATTACTACGCGCGGCCCGGTAAGCGCGGGGGCGCGTGGATGCACGCTATCGTGCAGAAGTCCGCGGAGGGCTCCCCCGCTTCGGTCATCTGCAATAACCTCAATATCACCAAGCCGGCTCCCGGCGAGCCCACCTTGCTGAGCTGGGACGAAGTGGAAACTGCTTTCCATGAATTCGGGCACGCGCTGCACGGTTTCCTCTCCGATGTGCGCTGGCCCTCGGTGGCCGGAACGAATGTTCCGCGTGATTTTGTGGAATACCCCTCCCAGGTCAATGAGATTTGGGCCCGGCACCCGCAGGTGCTCTCGCGGTACGCGCGCCACTACCAGACCGGTGAGGTGCTGCCCGCAGCCCAAACCGAGGCGCTTGTTGCGTCGCGCGGCTACGGGGCCGGCTTCCGCATGTGCGAAATCGAGCAGGCGGTGCTTTTGGATCAGGCCTGGCATCGCCTCGGTGAAGCCGACGTGCCGGCAAGTCCCGCGGACTTCGAAGCTTTCGAGGAGAAGGCTTTGCGGGCCACGGGTGTGCAGCATGACCTGGTGCCCCCGCGGTACCGTAGCGCCTACTTCAACCACGTTTTCTCCGGTGGGTATTCTGCCGGGTACTACTCCTACACCTGGTGCGAGGCTCTGGATGCGGATACGGTGGCGTGGTTCCAGAACGACGCCGCACGCGAGGGCGATCTTGGCTTGAATCGCCAGGCTGGCGAGAAGTTGCGCCGCGAGGTGCTCGCGCGGGGTAATTCGCGTGATCCGAAGGAGTCCTTCGCGGCGTTGCTCGGGCGGGATGTGGATGCCACCGCGCTGCTCAAGCGGCACGGACTGCTGGAGAGCTAAGTACTGCGCGAGCCCTGAGCTTGGCGGCCTTTGCAGCACCACGGTGATGCCCTAGGGGCCGCATCGGAGGGCGCCTGAAAAGGCGCCCTGGAGCTGGCGCGAGGCCCGAACTGTGTGGTGGTTCGGGCCTCGCGTTTTTGTAGGCTTGCTGGCCTGCGTACACTAAAGCCATGCAGGAGTTCACACTAACCACGCCGTCGTACTTTCTTAGCGCTCCGCGCCCCGCGGATGAAACCGCGCTGGCCACCATCTGCGCGGACCCGGATATTCAACGTTGGACCACGATCCCGGCCGGCTATTCACGCTCGGATGCCCAAGCGTTCATCACTGAGTTCGCGCCGCAGAAGTGGGCAGAAGGTTCGCCGGTGTGGTTGATCCGCCGCGGGCCGGAATCCGCCCCGCTGGGCTGCGTGCAGGTGGATGTGACGGGAAACGGGCGCGTCGGCCGGCTCGGTTTTTGGGCCGCCAAAGAGGCTCGCAATACCGGGATGGTGACGGAGGCGGTGCGCACCGTCCTGGAATATTTCTTCGATAAGACCAATCTGGCGGCAATGCACTGGGATTGCGAAGTGCAGGGTTCGGATATCAATTGGGCTTCGGCGAAGGTCGCCTGGAAGCTCGGTTTTTCTTTCATCGGTATCCGCCCGGCTGTCACGGTGAATAAGGGCGAGGTTTACGGCTTGTTCCAGGCCACTCTCCAGCGCGGGGATGCCATGGAGCCCGCGCACGCCTGGTTTGGCCCCGGTGAGAAGCATCCGGCTTTTCCCGATCCGCGCCGCCCAGAGGATTTGGTGCGCCAATTCCACGAAACGTACGCGCTTCCTATTGTCACCGACGGGCCGAAAGCGGATCGGCCGCGCCTGCCGATGCGTATGTCCCTTATCGCGGAGGAATTTACCGAATTGGTGACGGCCGCCTACGGGAAGGCGGCCGGTGAACAGGTGAGCGCGGCTTTCGCACGGGCTGTTGATCTTGATGACGAAACCCGAGATATCGTTGAGATTTCTGATGCGCTCGCGGATTTGGTGTACGTGATTTACGGGATGGCCTTGGAACTGGGAATTCCCATGGCCGATGTGCTCGCCGAGGTGCAGGCCTCGAATTTATCGAAGCTCGGGGCGGACGGGCGGCCGATTTACCGGGAGGACGGCAAGGTTCTCAAGGGCCCGAATTTCTTCAATCCGGATATCCCGCGAGCTTTGGGGCTCTCCCCGCGCGATTAGCTCGCACTCCCGTCGTCGTCAATAATGGCGTCTTCAATGTAATCGCTGAGGCTGGCGGAGAGAATCTGTTGGGATAGCACGTCGATCCGTTTGGAGAGCCTGCGCCGTTCCGTAAGCCGCTGCGCGCGGGCCATGGCATCGAGGACGGGGATGGCCCGTTCGATGGAGTCGAGTTCGGCGCGCCACGCCGCGGCTTTTTCGGCAATATCAGCGGTGTTGGCCGAGGCGTAGAGATAGGTAACGTGTTCTTTGAGGATCTCGATACGGCCGCTGAGGCTGTGCGCGTCCCGCTCATTCGGCTTTTTTCCGGCAAGTTGATGCATGCGGTCCTGGAGTTTGGAAGCGATCTGCGGGTTCTCGCGGATGAGGGCGCGCAGTTGCGGTCCGTAACGCGTGATCACGAAAACGATGGCGGGGCCGATCCGACGCGCAAGCCGCAACAGTGCCCGATATTTACCCATAACCTTGTGCCTCCAGATTCTGTGCGGATGATGCTCCAGGTCGAGAGCAACTTCCGTTATCGTATCGATTGTTCGCGGCCGGTTGCGTTCTTTTCGCTAAGAGGTTTTAAGCGACGACGCCGCTGCTTCCGAGCCACCAGCTTTATCGCGCGGCTATCGGAAATCCCGGGAGGGAAGGTTGATCCCGAGCGGGATAGCTTCGATTCCATCGGCGTGGAAAACAGCGGCTCCGCCATCGCGTTCGACCATCCCGCGGATCACCAGGGCGTTCGAGGTGCGCGCAATCTCCCGATAGCGTTCCCATAGCTGCGGGGTGATAAGGACGTTGAGCATCCCGGTTTCATCTTCAAGGTTGAGGAAGGTGATTCCTTTCGCGGTATGGGGCCGCTGGCGGTGGGTAACCAGTCCGGCCACTTTGCACCTGCTTTTTTCAGGATGGGTGGATGCCGCGGTAACCGTGAGAATTCCGCGCGCGGTGAGTGCTGGGCGAATGAATTGCGTCGGGTAGGAATCGGGAGAAATTCCGGTGGCGCGCAGGTCCGCATGGGCCTGTTCCACGGCGGTGAGTTCCGGGAGCTCGGGCACCGCACCGAAAGGTTCGGTTCCGGGGATCGCAGGTTGATATGTGGTTCCGTGTACTACCTCAGCATTGCTCACTGCTTGGGCAATCCAGACGCCTTCCCGCCGGCTCACCCCCAAACTGTCTGTAGCTCCGGCGCGGGAAAGAATCTCGATATCTGCTGTTTTTAGCCGGGCACGCTGCGCTAGGTCAGCGAGGTCGCGGAAGGGCGCGCGGGCGCGGGCCGTGAGGATTCGCTGTATGGCCGCATTCCCGAGGCCTTTGATACTGCTGAGCCCGAGCTGGAGGTAGCGGTGGCTATCCACGTGGATACGCGGGTGTTCCCGTTTCGGACGATCTTGCGTATCGGGTAGTTCTTCCACTCTGGCATGTTCGTGCGAACGCGTGACATCTGCCCGCCGCACCACGAGGTGATGCCGCCTCGCATCGGCAACGAGGGATTGCGGGGAGTAAAAGCCCATCGGTTGCGCATTGAGCAAACCCATATAGAACTCTTCCGGGTGGTGAACTTTCAGCCAAGCGGAAGCATAAACGAGGTAGGCGAAGGAAAAGGCGTGGGATTCGGGGAAACCGAATTCGGCGAAGGCCGCGAGTTTCTCATAGATCTCTGCGCGCACCTCCGGATCAGTTATCCCCTGTTTTTCCATGCCTTCCATGAGTTGACCGCGCAGGCGTTCCATGCGGGCAGCGGAGCGTTTCGAGCCCATGGCCTTGCGGAGCTGGTCGGCTTGTGCGGGTGTGAAGCCCGCGGCGTCAATGGCAATATGCATAAGTTGTTCTTGGAAAAGCGGCACCCCCAGGGTTTTTTCCAGCGCATTTTTCAGGAGCGGGTGCGGATAGGTCACTTTTTCTTTCCCCTGTTTGCGCCGCAGATAGGGATTGACGGATCCACCTTGAATGGGGCCGGGGCGAATAAGAGCCACCTCGATAACCAAATCGTAGAAGCATTCGGGTTTCAGGCGCGGCAGGGTGGCGATTTGCGCGCGGGATTCCACCTGGAACACTCCGACGGTATCGGCTGCTTGGAGGAGTGCGTAAACCTCTGGATCTTCCGAGGGTACATTATGCAAACCGAGGGGCTGGCCGTTGGGTGCGAGAATTCCGCGGCGAGTGAGTTCAGTGAAGCTGATACGCAAGGCGGTGAGCATTCCGAGCCCGAGAAGATCGAATTTCACGAGCCCGGCGGTCGCGCAATCGTCTTTATCCCATTGCAGTACTGTTCTTCCCGGTTTGGAGGCCCATCCCACCGGGCATACGTCAATAACCGGGCGGTCACAAAGCACCATTCCGGAGGCGTGGATTCCCAGATGCCGCGGGAGCTGCTGTATCCGGGTAGCCAGCGCGGCGACACGTTCGGGTAGCCCGGCGGGCTGGGGCTGGGCGCCGCCGCCCGGGCTGATACTTCGATGGTGGAATGCTGATGCCCATTGGTCAATATGGTCTTCCGGGTATCCGAAGGCCCGCGCCACATCTCTGATAGCAAAGCGGGGCCGATAGGAAATGACATTGGCGACCTGGGCAGCACAAGAACGCCCGTAGCGTTCGTACACATGCTGGATGACTTCTTCGCGGCGTGAGGATTCGATGTCGATGTCGATATCGGGTGGCCCCGAGCGCCCCGGGGATAAAAACCGTTCAAAAAGCATGGCGTGTTTCACGGCATCGACCGCGGTAATTCCCAGGGCGAAGCATACGGCGGAGTTCGCGGCCGATCCGCGCCCCTGACACCAAATATTGCGAGAGTGGCAAAAGGCCACTATTTCTTCCACGATGAGGAAATATCCGGGGAAACCCAGCTGGGTAATGACCTCGAGTTCGTGCTCGATCACTTCCCAGGCACGCGGGTAGTCCGCCGGTGTTCCGTAGCGTTCGCGGGCTTTGCGCAGCACCAGTTCCCTCAGCCAGGTGGCTTCGGTATAGCCTTCCGGTACCGGGAACGGGGGAAGATTCGGCTTGACGAGGGAGAGGTCAAAGGCGCATTCTTCGGCGATGCGGGCCGCGGCTTCCAGGTAGCGTTCGCGCCCGCGGTGCAGGATGCGCCAGTCGTGGCCGGAGCGCAAATGGGCTCCGGCGGCGGGAAGGTAGGGATCTATCTCATCGAGGGTGCAGCGAGCCCGGGTGGCAGCAAATATATCGGCAATCGGGCGGTCGGCGGGATGCGCGTAGTGGACGTTTCCGGTGACCGCCGCGCGAACTCCGGTTTCCCGGGCCAGTTCTTCGAGAAGATCGCATCGCTGTGCGTCAAGCGGCCCGGCGTGGGAGGTGAGTTCCACGACGACGTTATCTTTCCCGAAGGTGCTGATAAGGAGGTCGAGTTCTTGCCGGGCGGCGCGGCGGGCCTCACTGCCGCGCTGGGTGTCAAGAATGCGGCGAAGTGTGCTTTTGCGGCAACCGCCGGTGAGGACAAGAATATCGCCATTATTGCGGGCAAGCTGAGCCAGCGTATGGTGCGCGATTCCTTTTGTACCGCTGGCGAGCATGGCTGTTCCGATAGCTCGGGAGAGGTGCTGGTATCCGGCCGGGGTGCGGGCAAGGAACACAAGATGCCCACCTTCCGGATCCGGGCCTTCGCGCGGCTGGGTGCTATCCAGCGTTATTTCGGTGCCGGTGATGGTGGGGAGGCCGGTATCTCGCCCGGCTTGTGCGAGCTGCATAACACCGGGAAAACCATCGTGATCGGTGAGGGCTAGGGCTTCGATACGCAGATCCAGGCAGCCTTGCACGAGGTCTTCGGGCAGGCTGGCTCCGTCAAGAAAACTGAAAGCCGAGTGGGCATGCAGTTCCGCATACGGGACATAGGGAGAGCTAGTGATAAGAGTGGTCATGGCTAGATGTAGCTGGCAGCAAGGTACCAGCGCTCCTGTTCTCTATAGAGAAGTACCGCCCCGGTGGTGGTGACCGCTTGGATATAGGCGCGCCGGGTAGGGTGCGCCCACCAGCGCTGTTCACTCACCCAGGGACCGGCGTAGTCGACTACCGTGAGGGAGCCTTCCACGCCGAAAAGCGCGCGGAGCGATGCGGTAGGAGGACCGGCGCTGCCCGCAGGTGAGGCAGCATGGCCCGCGGGTGAGGCATCGTGCCTTGCGGGCAAAGCCGCGCCGGTGCGGGAAGCCGTGCGGATGGTAGCCGGAAAGGGCCGCTGGCACTCCCCTGGGCAGTGCAGTGCGGTGGTTGCGGCAATAGCAAGTGGCTGCCCGCAGGTACAGAGCACAGCCACCGGATAGGGGGTGCGCAGGAACTGTACCGGGGCGGGTTCGGGCAGCCGGCCCGGCCAGGGAAGCCCCGCCCGGGAGGTATCTACCGCCTGGCCCCAGGGGATTTCTTGTATATCTTCTTCGGGGAGGCGCCCACCCACCCGGCGGGGCACCCGCACGTATTCTTCACCGAGGAGGCTTTGGAGGCGGTGAGCCCCGCGCGCGGCTGCCGCATCGCTGGTGGTGCGCGCACCCCAGAGGGGCGCCGGATGATTGCCCGCGGGGGTAATATCCCGGGCGATCAGCTCTAGTTGGGTAATACCTCCGCGGGTTTCCGCTGGAGCTTCGCTGGCCTCACGCGGCTGTGCTATCCAGGCGGAGATTTGCCACCGCACCCGATCCACCACATCTTCTTGGGTGAGGAGTTCGAGGTGCCAGCTGCGTGTCATTACTTCTCCGGAGGCGACGCTCGCCCGAATATCCAGGCGGGCGGAGCCAGCCGCACCGGCACGCATTTTTGTTTCGAGTTGCCCGGCGAGATTACGCGCGGCAAAAGCCGCGTGTTCCGCGTGGCTCAGGGGCGGATCAAAGGTAGCTACCACGGATATATCACGGGTATCCGAGGTGGCTTCGTGTGCGGGTAGGGTGCGCGCTGTGGCCAGATCCCACAGGTATTGCCCGATATTCCCGAAACGCGTGACGAGGGAGCGCTGCCCCAGCCCGATAACATCCGCGATAGTGGTAATCCCCAAGTCATGAAGTAGTTCCACGCAATCGCGGAGCGCGGGGCGGGTTGCTGACGTTGCGGTAAGAAGGAAAAGCGAGATCGGTTGGCTGGCCAATACTTGTTCGGAAGCACCCGGAGCGATAATGCGCGAGGTGCGCGCCGCCCATAGGCTAGGAAGGGTTCCTTCCGCGATTCCAACCCGGGCCTCACACCCGGCGGCATCAACGATATCCCCCACAATGCTTTCGCATAGGCGTTCTTCTCCGCCTGCGGTGCGTGCCGGGCCCGCGGCTGAAAAGATAACCACTCCCGGTTCCAGCATCGAGAAACGCGCCACTCGATTGGAGATAGCGCGTAGCACCGGGTCGAAGAAACGTAGCTCACGCGCCCCATCCCGTTGAATAACGGTGCATTGCGGGACGAGAGATTGCAGCTGCCGGATGGGCATATCCACCCGGGCGCCTTTCTGCCAGGCCCAGATATTGAGGCTGGCCACCCGGTGATGCTCCACGACCGCGACGGGATTTTCTCTGCTCACAATCCCCGCCATCTCCGCCGCGATAATGGGCCAGTGAGGAACCCAGACTGTTGCCTGGCGCATTATTCCCCACGCCTCCCCCGCGCATCGGTAACCGGTACCAAACGAAGCTCGGTTCCAGGAGCCTGGTCACCCGGGATCCGGCGCTCGGGCACCGCGCGGCGCGAAGCGACACCGTGCATAGCCGGAGCGACCTCATTCAGAACCGGGGCAACCTCATTCAAAGCCGGAGCAGCTTCGCGTGCAGATGGCACCGCCCGCAGGCCCGCGGCCGGATGCCAGCCGGTAGCATCCCACGCAATCCGCAGGCGCGCGCCGCGCGCGGAACGGAGTTCCACGGTGATATGTGCGATATGCCCGCTTCCGCTGGCCGGGCCCGTCACCGATTCATAGCGCGCCTGCACCCGATCCCGCACCTGCCAATTTTCCGCAATAAGCAGAGTTTCCCGGTTACGTGCCCGCTGCGCGAGCCGGCGCTGCTCCCGCGTATCCAGGCGCAGCGCGCTTCCCACAATCACCACGTCAAAAAGATCAATAGCGGCCGAAAGCGCCGCCCCGCTCCGGGCCGGCGGGAGGTAGGGAATAGTAACAATCCGATTGAGATCACTACCTAAACCGGCGCAGGCTTCCCACCCCATATCAGGCATCCCCAGGTAGATGCACCACGCACCTTGCGCACTTACCAGGGAGGCCACCAAGGCCAGCGCAATGCGCGAACCGCTAACTCCGAGAGTCATCCCCGGGGCTAAGCCCCGCGGGAAAAGTTGAGAAATTTCCGGTGGGAGATCCCAGCTGCTCCCGCCCGACTGCGGTTGTACCTGCGGTTGCGAACCGGCTAATCCCACCGCGGATTCCGCACGGGCAAGCGCGGCCCGCGCGGCAGCTAATTTCTGCGCACCCATAGCACCCCCCACAACACATTAGAACGGATGTTCGATTTTACGGTATGGCTTTACTCTACCGAAGGGATACGACACAAAAATCGCGCGCGAAATTCTTGGGCGAGTACCCTGGATGGGTGCTTCATATTGTTTTCTTCGAGCCGCGCATTCCCGGCAATACCGGCGCGGCCATTCGCCTAGCGGCGTGCACCGGCGCCACTTTGCACCTGATTGAACCCCTCGGTTTCGATTTTTCTGATGCGCACCTCAAACGCGCCGGCTTGGACTACCACGACCTTGCCAACCTCGTTATTCACCCGAATTTTGAGGAATTTCTCACCAGCGCGCCCGATGCTCGCATCTTTGCTTTTACGGGGCATACCCAAAATAACTTCGCCGAAGTCTCCTACCAGCCCGACGACTATCTCCTTTTCGGGCCTGAACCAACCGGCTTGCCCGCGCGCGTCGTCGCCCACGAACGTATCACCGCGGCGGTGCGCATACCGATGCTCCCCCACCTGCGGTCTCTTAATCTTGCCAATGCGGCATCCATTGCCGTGTACGAAGCCTGGCGCCAGCTCAGATACCCCGGTGCCGCCCAATTTTCCTAAAACATTTCCGGGCACACCTCAACCCGCTGCCCGCGCGCACCTTAAGCGCGCGCCGCACGCGGCCCCCAAGCTAGCGGCTGCCCACATCCAGGCGATACCCCTCCCGCCGCGCTACAGCACCATAGGACTAGCTATAAACCTTCCTCACGAAGCGCCTGATCGTAGAGGCGCTCGGCTTCGCCGAGGAGTTCCCCGGCGGACATCTCCAGCGCCCGCGCCAATTGGAGCAGCGTGCGTAGCTGCGGATTCGACGGCTTTCCGGTTTTATGATCGGAACGCCCACTTTCTAGCGATTGCAACGTGGTGCGGTTGAGATTGGCGCGCAAAGCGAGATCTTCTTGCGACATTCCCAGGCTTTCACGCCGGTCACGTACTGTTTTCGCCAAGCGCCACGCGACGAGCGAATCAATTTGGGAACTGTCCTGCACCCTTCCACTTTCGTCGTGCGTAGCACCTTCTTTCCACCGGGTATACCCGGCATTAACAGTAATTATTTTCTCAAGGGCCTGCTCTACCTGCCGTTTTGTTGCGCTCGGCTTCCCTCAGTTCTGAGTTTCTTTTAGCTCCGCGCTCCTTTAGTTTCGCGACAATCCCGCGACAATCCCGAGGCACTATCACCGCAGTCCCGCTTCACTTCCGCTCCACTCCCGCTTCACTTTCACCTTAGTCGCGGGTGCGCAGCGCCCAGCAGGCCACCGCGCTCGCCGCAGCCACATTGAGGGAATCCACGTGCCCGGCCATGGGAATAATGACCCGGGTATCCGCACTCGCGACGGTGCGCGCGCTCAGACCGTCCCCTTCCGTTCCGAGAATAAGTGCGACCCGCAAATCCGGGGCGAGCACATCAGCGCGATTCGCGAAATCGTCCAGAGTTTCGGCGTCGTCCTCTAACGCTAAAGCGGCCGTGAGGAAACCGAGACCGTGCAATTTTTCGATACTGCGCGGCCACTCGTGGATCCGCGTCCACGGCACCTGAAACACGGTCCCCATGGATACCCGCACCGAGCGGCGATACAGCGGATCGGCGCACGTATCGGTCACCAGCACCGCATCGACCCCGAGCCCCGCGCAGGAACGGAAAATAGCACCCACATTTGTGTGGTCCACCAGTCCTTCTAGAACGACGACGCGCCGCGCGCCGCGCCCCTCGCGTGCCTCCGCTAGCAGCGTTGCCACATCGGCCAATTCCGGGCGGTGCATCGCGGCCAGGGCGCCCCGATGGACTTTGAAACCGGTTACTGCCTGGAGCATCTCATCGGTACCCACGTAGATGGGCACTGCCGCTCCGTCCACTTCCCAGCCGCAGCGCTCCAAGCAGGCTTGCAAATCCGGGAGCCAGCGCGGGGAGGTGAGGAAGGAACGCGGCTGGTGGCCGGCCTGCAAAGCCCGCTCAATAACTTTCGTTGATTCGGCCATATACACTCCGCGCTCGGGTTCGAGTAAGCGGCGCAGGTGCACATCGGTGAGCCGGAAATAATCATCAAGTTCGGGAGCGGCAACGTTATCGAGGTAAATCAACACATAGCAAGCGTGCCACCACGCCGGTATCGGATACAAATGGCCGGGGCCGCCCCGCGCGTTGTGCGCAGTGGGCGGCCCCGGTCAATTATCGATATCAAGCTCCGCGACTCCGCACGCCGGTAAGCTTGTTTTTTCGCTTAGTTCTTCGGGATCTGGTTGGGATCGGAAACGGAACCGCGCGCATCATCAACAGCGCGATTGGCTTCCCCGCGTGCATCGGCCAGCGCCGAATCAATATCGGGGAGGGTGGTTTCCTTGAGAACATCAGCCACATCGGCCGCGTTCTCAAAATCGACCCCGGTGGGCCCGGATGGGCTGGGTTCGTCTCCCCCGCCGCTGCGGCCCCCACCGAAGCCCTTCTGCACCGCATCGAGCGCGGCGGTGAGCTCGGTAGGAACAATCCACAGCTTCGAGGACTGCGAATTGGCGATCTGCGGCAGCGTCTTAATGTATTCGTAGGAGAGCAGCTTCGGATCGGCATTGCCCTTATGGATCGCGTCGAAGACCTGAAGAATAGCGCGGGATTCACCCTGCGCCTTGAGGACGGTGGCCTGAGCTTGACCTTCGGCCTTGAGAATAGCCGATTGCTTTTCACCTTCAGCGGTCAAAATCTGAGACTGCTTAATACCTTCCGCGGTGAGAATCGCGGCGCGGCGGTCACGTTCGGCCTTCATCTGCTGTTCCATCGCGCCCTGAACGGTAGCCGGCGGATCAATCGCCTTGAGTTCCACGCGGGAAACGCGAATACCCCAACGCCCGGTGGCATCGTCCAGCACGCTGCGGAGCTGGTCGTTAATACGGTCACGGCCAGTCAGGGCCTGTTCCATATCCATGGTGCCGATGATATTACGCAAGGTGGTGACGGCCAGCTGCTCAATACCGGTCATCGGGTCGGCAATTTCGTAGGTTGCGGAATACGCGTTCGTCACCTGGTAGTAGATAACCGTGTCAATGGAGACGTTGATGTTATCGGAGGTAATAACCGGCTGGGGCGGGAAAGGCACCACTTGTTCACGCATATCGATGCGCTGGCGTACCGCGTCGAAGAACGGCACCAGGAAGTGCAGCCCCGGTTGCAGCACGGAGTGGTAGCGGCCCAGCCGTTCCACAACCACCTGGTAGCCTTGCTGCACCTTGATGACGGAACGGAACACCGCCACCACCACAAGGAGAAGGAGTAAGAGGAGGAGCACGCCAATAACCGTGCTCGCGTTGATATCAGCATCCATGATTTTTCCTTTGTGCCGCTAGGCGGCCTCGGTGACTTTTCGGTGGTACGTGAAGCAGATAAAACTTATGATTCCGGGGTCACGATTGCGGTGGCACCGTCAATTGCTTGCACAAGTACGACGCCGCCCTCCGGGATGCGCCCCGCAGCGGTGCGGGCACTCCATTCATCTCCGCCAATTTTCACGCGCCCGCCACGCTCGGTAATCTCCGTAAGTGCGTAAGCACGCCGGCCCACCTGCGCCTCCACATTGCCGACGGCGGCGCCGCGCGGGTTGATGTGGCGGCGCGCCCAGGGACGGGCGAAAAACAAGAGGATAAGAGCGAAAATTCCGTAGGCGATGATCTGGATCCACAGGACATCTGTTCCCAGGGCCACTCCCGCGGTGGCCAGGGCAGCTAGCCCCAGCATAAGGAAAGTGAAATCGAGGGTAAACATCTCAACAATTGCGAGTGCTAACCCGGCGATGACCCAAATTTGCCACGTCATTGTTCTCCCTTTCCTGAGAGTTCCACCCAGCCGGTTCTTCGGCTCCGGGCCTCTTCGTCCTCTGGTGCCATGCTACCGGACACCCTGCGCCTCGGATATACCGAGCGGAAAATCTACTGAGCGCGGAATAACGGATATTCTGCCCGCGAAATAGCCCGGGCTACAGATATACCGCGCCCCAGATTCCCCTAGCGGGCAGCGCGCGCGGTATACCGACCCGCGTTTTCTTCCACCCGGAGCGGATAATCAAATGCCTCCGAGAGCTGCGTGGAAGTCAGAACTTCCGCTAGCGGCCCGGCCGCCACCACACTGCCCGCTTTGAGGAGCAGCATATGGGTAAAGCCGACCGGGATTTCCTCCACGTGGTGGGTAACCAGCAGCATGGCCGGGGCGTACGCTGCTCCGGCCAGCCGCGAGAGGGTGGCCAGCAGGCGTTCGCGCCCACCCAGATCCAGGCCCGAGGTGGGTTCATCCAGAATAAGGACTTCCGGATTGGGCATGAGGGCCCGCGCGATCCCTAAGCGTTTACGTTCCCCGGACGAAAGGTGCGCAACTTTACGATCCTCGAGGTCCCGTAAACCGAGCCTGCGCAACATGGCGCGGGCACGGGCGTCATCTGCGGCGTCGTACTCCTCATTCCAGGCGGCCAGATGCCCGTAGGCGGCGGTGCGCACCGCTTGGAAAACGGTTTCACCCCCGGGGATGCGGGCATCAATCCCGGCCGAGGTTACCCCCACGGCGCTGCGCAGCTCCCGCACATCCACCGTGCCGAGGCGTTCGCCCATGAGCTCCACGCTTCCCGAACTGGGGAAGAGCCGCGCGGCGGCCACCTGTATGAGCGTGGTTTTCCCGGCGCCGTTGGGCCCGAAAATCACCCAGCGTTCCCCGGAATTAACATCCCAGGATACCGAGCGGAGGATTTCCGTAGCCCCGCGGCGCAGCGTTACATCTTTCAAAGACAGCACGTCACCCATGGTTCTAGAATAGCGTGCCGCTACGACATAACCGGTTAGCGCCGCGGATAGTTATCCACGAGTTCGCGGTAGAACTCCATGGTTTTTTCGCCGATAGCTTCCCAGGAGAAATGGTCCTCCACCCGGCGGCGGCCAGCCAGGCCCATCTGCGCGGCCCGCTCCTGATCGGAGCACACCTCGTTGAGAGCCGCGGCCAGATCTGCCTCGAATTGCTCGGGGTTGAGCGGGGTGCCGGTGCCGTCCTGAGCCTGTTCGATAGGAACAAGCAGCCCGGTGGTTCCGTGCACGATGCAATCGGGAATTCCCCCGGTTTCGGTGCCGACCACCGGAAGCCCCACCGCCATCGCCTCCAGGTTAACAATGCCGAGCGGCTCATAAATGGAGGGGGTAACAAAAGTGGTGCAGCACGATTCCAGGGCGACAATACGATCCTGGCTGAGCATATCGTCAATCCAGACCACGCCTTCACGTTCGGCCTGCAGCTTCGCCACGAGAGCCTTTGTTTCCTCCAAGATTTCAGGGGTATCGGGAGCCCCGGCGCACAGCACCACCTGGACGCCCTTATCAACCTGGCGCAGCGCGCGCAGCAGCCCCGGCACGCCCTTCTGGCGGGTAATACGCCCAACGAACATAATAGTGGGCCGATCCGGATCCAGGCCGTAGCTGGCGAAATACCGGCGGGCATCTTCTTTTTCCGCGCTGGTTTCCGGAGCTTTCCAGGTATTCAAATCGATACCGTTATGAATCACCCGCACCCGCTCGGGTGCAATATTCGGGTAGCAGCGCAAAATATCCGAGCGCATCGCGTGCGATACCGCCACGATTCCGGCCGCGGATTCGTAGGCAGTTTTTTCCACCCAGGAGCTCAGCTGGTAGCCACCCCCGAGCTGTTCACGTTTCCACGGGCGCAGCGGTTCCAGGGAATGCGCGGAAATCACATGCGGAATACCGTAAAGAATCGAAGCGATATGCCCGGCGAAATTCGCGTACCAGGTGTGGGAGTGCACCAGATCCGCACCTTCCACATCCGTGACCATATTGAGATCAACACCCATGGTGCGCACGGCCGCGTTCGCGCCCTCAAGTTCCTTGAGGTAGTCATAGCCCTCCAGCGCTACACCCGCGGGAACGTCTTTGTTCTCAGAAGGAGCGCGCGGACCATCAAAGGCACGTACGTGAATATCAGCATGCTGGGCGAGCACACGGGAAAGCTCGGTCACGTGAACTCCCGCCCCTCCGTACACATGCGGGGGGTATTCGCGAGTAAGTAAATCAATGCGCATGGTTGCCTCCGGCTTCTTCGCCGCCGTCCGCTTCCCCACGAAGCGGATCATGCGAGCGTACTACTTCAAGGGTAACCCACCACCCCCGGAAACACAGCCGCGGGCCCCATTTATCCACAGCGTGGACCGGCACACGACTTGTCCACGTTCCTTCTGGAAGCGGGTGTTCAACTTCACGTTTTACGGTACGCTGTAGTCATGAGGAGAGATTTACGCGTTCTGGCCATCGTCCTTGCGGGAGGCGAAGGCAAGCGTTTAATGCCGCTCACTGAAGATCGAGCGAAACCCGCGGTTCCTTTCGGGGGCATTTACCGGCTGATTGACTTTGCGCTGAGTAACATCGTGAATTCTGGATATCTCCAGATCATCGTGCTTACCCAGTACAAGTCGCATTCGCTGGACCGCCATATTACGAGAACCTGGCGTATGTCCAACCTCTTGGGCAATTATGTGGCCCCGGTTCCCGCCCAGCAGCGGCGCGGCAAGGGGTGGTTCTCCGGAAGTGCGGATGCCATTTACCAGTCCATGAACGTCATCGATGATGAACGGCCCGATGTTGTGCTCGTAACCGGAGCAGACAATATCTACCGCATGGACTTCTCCCAGATGATGGACCAGCATGTGGAATCCGGTTTCGACCTGACCATCGCCGGTATTCGCCAGCCGCTGGAACTGGCCCCTTCCTTCGGTGTTATTGATGTGGATGCGGAAAACCACCAGAAGGTTTCCCGCTTCCTGGAAAAGCCGCAGGATACCTCCGGTTTGGGCCTGGAAGAAGCCCCGGATCAGTTCCTGGCCTCCATGGGCAATTACATTTTCAACACTGATGCGCTGGTTGAGGCCCTCCAGAATGATGCTGCGGATCCCAGTTCCGCCCATGATATGGGTGGCAGCATTGTTCCGCGATTCGTGGAAGCCGGTAATTGCGGCGTCTACGATTTCACCTATAACCGCATCCCCGGTGAAGGTGAACGGGATAAGGACTACTGGCGTGACGTGGGTACCATTGATGCCTACTACGCGGCGAATATGGATCTTATTTCCGTTACTCCGGATTTCAACCTGTACAACGAGCGCTGGCCGATCCTGACCGGCTACACCGGGTTGCCGCCCGCAAAATTCGTGTACGGGCATCACGAACGCCTCGGGCACGCCCTGGATTCCATTGTTTCCCCCGGTGTTATCGTCTCCGGTGGCGAAGTGATCGGATCGGTGCTCTCCCCCGGGGTGCGGGTGAATTCCTGGTCCTCGGTGCGTGAATCGGTGCTGCTGGACGGCGTGAACGTGGGCCGCAATGCCACCGTTATTCGTGCCATCGTGGATAAGAATGTCCAGATCGAAGAAGGTGCGCAGCTGGGTGTCAATCACGATTATGACCGCGAACGCGGTTTCTACGTCTCGGAAGGCGGCGTGGTCGTGGTTCCCAAGAATGCGGTGGTGCGCCGCTAAGCGGTTGCGCGCCTGAGTTATTCAGTGTTTGCACCGCTTGCCTAGCTTCAGGCTAGTATGTGTGCCCGGTATCGGTTTCCGGTACCGGGCACAGCCGTACTAGGCGAGGGAAACCAACTCCAGATAGTCGTCGCTCCACAAATCTTCGTCCCCGTCCGGGAGGAGAAGCACTCGCTCGGGATTGAGCGCGGTCACGGCACCTTCGTCGTGCGTGACGAGCACGACGGCGCCTTCGTACTTGCCCAGGGCGCCAAGGATTTTCTCCCGGGAGGCCGGGTCAAGATTATTCGTTGGTTCGTCCAGCAACAGCACATTGGCGCGTGAAACCACCAGCATGGCCAAAGCCAGGCGGGTCTTTTCACCGCCGGAGAGGACGCGGGCGGGTTTATCGGCGTCGTCGCCCGAAAACAAAAAGGAACCGAGCACGGTACGTAAGCCTGTTTCGTCGAACTCCGGGGCGACGTAACGCAAATTATCAACCACAGTTTTATCCGTATCGATAAAATCGTGTTCCTGCGCGTAATAGCCCAGCTTGAGGCCGTGCCCGGGGAGCACTTCACCGGTGTCCGGGGTTTCCGTTCCGTACAGTAAACGCAATAGCGTGGTTTTGCCCGCGCCGTTGAGACCAAGAACGACGACGCGCGAACCGCGGTCGATCGCCAAATCAACGCCGGTGAACACCTCCAGGGAACCGTAGGATTTCGACAGGCCCCGGGCCCGCAGCGGTGTTTTCCCGCAGGGTGCCGGCTCGGGGAAACGCAGCGCTGCTACTTTGTCGTCCGCGCGTTCTTCTTCCAATCCCTCAAGAAGCTTCTCCGCGCGTTTCGCCATATTCTGCGCGGCAACCGCCTTCGTGGCCTTCGCGCGCATCTTATTGGCCTGCGCCAGCAAATGATCCGCTTTCTTTTCGGCATTGGCGCGCATCTGCCGGCGCCGGCGCTCATCTGTTTCGCGCTGCTTGAGGTAGGCCGACCAGCCCATCGCGTACTGGTCGAGGGCCGCCCGGTTGGCATCCAAATGCCATACCGCCGTGACCGTTTCTTCCAGCAGATCCACCGAGTGGGAAATCACCACGAAACCACCCGAATAATTCGCGAGGTAATCGCGCAGCCACAGGAGAGAATCGTGGTCGAGGTGGTTGGTCGGTTCGTCCAGAAGCAGCGTATCTGCCTGGGAAAAAAGCACCCGCGCCAGATCGACGCGGCGGCGCTGCCCACCCGAAAGGGTGCCCAGGGGCTGGTTGAGAATGCGCTCGTCCAGGCCCAGAGCCGCGGCCATTTGGGAAGCCTGGGCATTGGCGGCCCAGCCCCCGGCTGCGGTGAACTCTTGGTCCAGGCGTACGTAGCGTTCCATGGCTTTTTGCTGGCGGGTACCGGTGCATTCGGCCATATCCTTTTCCGCCTTGCGGATACGGCGGATCGTGGCGTCGATTCCGCGGGCCTCCAGGATGCGATCCCGGGCAATCTGGTTCGGATCCCCATCGTGAGTATCTTGCGGGAGGTAGGCGATGGTGCCGCTGCGGTGCAGAGTCCCTTCGTAATCAACAGCATCCGAGGTGGTGCCTTCGCCCGCCAGCAGGCGGGTCATCGTGGTTTTGCCCGCGCCGTTACGCCCCACCAGGCCCACGCGCATACCCTTGTGGACCTGAAAACTGGCGTGCTGGACAAGTTCACGCGTGCCGATGCGGATTGTGAGATCAGAAGCCGTAATCACAAGGGCTTACTTTACCGAGAAAATCGCGCGCGGGCCGCATTGCCGGTCACGGCAGCGCGCCACTGGCGTGCGATGGTCCGGTCGCCTGTGCCGCCGATGGGCCTCGGCTTGGAGGTGGTGTCACGGCTGGCAGGTGGTGTCACGGCAGCGCGCCACTGGTGCCCGCGGCTCGCACGCGGGACAATGGACAGGTGACAACACCATCTTCAGTGCCCGAACCGGATCCCGGCGAGCATCCGGAAACCCACGGCGCTTATGTGCTGCCCGTGGTGATATCCGTATGTGCGGCGGCCTGTGTATTCCTCGGGCACGGCCGGCTGCTCGTGCAACTCCTCGCCTGGCTGGGCGCGGTGGCGGGCCTGGTTCTCACCGCCGTCACGCTCTCGCGCGAACAGCGCGCCACTCCCGGGCAGCTGCGCTTCCGCAAGGTGGCCGGATGGAGCTTCCTCGCCTGCCTCATCTGCGTGATCGTGGCGGCGCTTCCCCTCGGGTACGCTATCGCGCGGTATTAACGGAAAAGGGCCGCGGGGGCCGGGCCGGGAGGGTAGGCTCGAAGCCATGAGTGTTAACGACGGCGTGCGCCTCGACGGGGCGAGAGTGCAAAATCGCGGACGTGGGCGCGGTGCCATGATTGGCGGAGGCTTCGGGCTCACCGGAATTATTATTGCCCTGGTTTGGTACATGGTCACCGGCGCTCCCCCGCCGGCTGCTATCACCCAGGGCACCTCCCCTCAGGGCAGCTCCGTCCAGCAATCCACCACCTCCGATTTCGCGGACAAGTGCCGTACCGGAGCGGATGCCAATGCCTCCACCGAATGCTTTATGGTGGCGGTAGCCCAATCCCTCGATGCATTTTGGGAAAAGGAACTGCCCCGCGCGGCGCGCACCCGTTACGAGCTTCCTGGCTTTGCGCTCTTTTCTGAAGGGGTGAGCACCGGATGCGGGAATGCCTCCAGTCAGGTGGGTCCCTTCTACTGCCCCGCCGATGGAACCGTCTACCTTGACACCACGTTCTTCGATGAACTGGAAGCTAATTTCGGGGCGGAGAACACCACCCTGGTTCAGGCCTATGTGGTCGCCCACGAATTCGGGCATCATATCCAGAATCTCACCGGGGTATTCGAGCGTGTCAATCCGCGCGATACCGGCCCGGATTCTTCGCAGGTGCGCTCGGAATTGCAGGCTGATTGCTACGCCGGCCTCTGGTTGCATCACGCCGCCAGCACGGTTGATCCGGCCAGCGGGATCCCGATTCTCCAGGCTCCCACCCGTGACCAGCTCGCCAGCGCGATTGACGCCGCGGCCGCGATTGGCGATGACCATATCCAAGAAAGCGCCGGCATGGATGTCAACCCGGAAAAGTTCTCCCACGGCTCATCCGCCCAGCGTATGGATGCACTGACAACCGGCTACGAAACAGGCGATTTCAACGCCTGCAATACCTGGCGCTAAAGAGGCGCTGGCGGAAGTGCGGCGTGCGCCCAGAGTTTTCTGGGCGCACGGGCGTCGTCGTACTAAATATTGAAACCGAGAGCGCGCAGATCATCGCGACCGTCTTCGGTAATGCGTTCCGGGCCCCACGGCGGCAGCCACACCCAGTTAATATCCACGTCGTCCACAAGATCTTCCGTGGCGATAATAATGCCGTCGGTGATCGCGTCCGTGAGCGGGCAGGCCGGCGAGGTGAGGGTCATATCGAGGTGGAGGTGGCGGCCGTTCGTGGTCACCCCGTAGACGAGGCCAAGATCTACGATATTGACGCCGAGTTCCGGATCGATAACGTCCTTCATCGCCTCGAGGACGAGGTAGGGATCAACGTCGTCTATCGGGCTATCACCGTCGGTGTAGACCACTTCGCCGATCCGTTCATCCGCTGTGGGCGCGGGTGCCTCCGGCGCGCTCGCTGTAGCGGTAGTTTCCGCTGTGGGCGCGGGTGCCTCCGGCGCGCTCGCTGTAGCGGTAGTTTCCGCTGCGGGCGGGGTGGCCTCGGGAGCAGTTGCCTCGGGCGCGGGCGGGGTTACTTCGTTCTTCTCCGTCATTGTTCCGGGGTCTCCTTCATTAGGGGCGGCGTAGCTCCCGCGGGATTCGTAGCTTCTGCTGAAGTGCTCGCGGGCGTGCCGGGTATGTTGAGGCGGTGGAGGGCTTCGTCGGTTGCTTCGCGGACTGCCATCCAGCCGAGTAGCGCGCATTTAATGCGCATGGGGAAGCGGGCTACCCCGTGGAAAGCGGCGGCGTCTTCCAGGGCGTCCGCGGCGGTATCTGAAAGTTCCGCCCCGCGGCTGTCCATCATCTCGCGGAAATAACCGTAGAGGGTGGTGAGGTTCTCGATGGAATGCCCGGCCACCAGGTCATTCATAATGGAAATTGAGGCCTGGGAAATGGAACAGCCCTGCCCCTGCCAGGCGAGTTCGGCGATCTTCTCTCCATCCGGGGAGAGGCGCACCTCGAGGGTCACCTCGTCCCCGCACATGGGATTGACCTGGGTGGACTCCCCTTGCGGCACGACGGCGCCAGCCGCCACCGGCGCCAGCTCACCTTCACCGTGGCGTTCGCGCGCCGCATCGAGAATAATCTGCTGGTAGAGCTCATCAAGTTCGCTCAACTTTTTATCCTTCCACCCAGAAATAGCCGCGGACCTGGCTCAACGCATCAAGAAACGCGTCAATATCCGAGCTTGTTGTGTAGATCCCCACGGAGGCGCGCACCGAGGCCGGCACCCCGAAGAAGTCGTGAATCGGCTGGGCGCAATGGTGGCCCACCCGCACCGCAATACCGCGCGCATCCAAGAATTGCCCCACGTCATGCGGGTGCACACCGTCCACGGTAAAAGCCGCGATCCCGGTACGTCCGGCGCCCTCGCGCGGGCCGAGCACCCGGATCCCCGGGATCTGCCCGAGCCCGGCAAGCAGCTGGGCAGTCAGCTCATCTTCGTAGCGCGCCACGTTCTCCATGCCGATGGCGCTGAGGTAATCCACCGCCCGTGCGAGCCCGACGATCTGGGTAACCGGCTGGCTTCCCGCCTCGAAACGGGCCGGCGGGCGCGCGTAACGCGTTTTTTCCATCGTGACCCGTTCAATCATCGAGCCGCCGAATTGGTAGGGCGGCAGGTCCGCGAGGAGTTCTTCGCGCCCGTACAGCACCCCCAACCCGGTGGGCCCGTACATTTTATGGCCCGAAAAAGCCGCGAAATCTACATCAAGTTCCCGCACGTTCACGGGCAGATGCGGCACGGATTGGCAGGCATCGAGAACCGTAAAAGCACCCACCGCGTGGGCCGCCTCCACGATCTGCGCCACCGGGGAAACCGCCCCGGTCACATTCGAGACATGTGTGAAAGCAACGATGCGGGTGCGCCGCCCGATGACCGCGAGGGTGGCCGGGTCAATCCGGCCCTCACCATCCAGATCAAGCCACGTGAGGCGGGCCCCGGTGCGTTCGCATAATTCCTGCCAGGGCAGCAGATTCGCATGATGCTCGGCGCGGGTCACCACGATATCGTCGCCGGCGCGCAGCAGGAAACGATCCGCGTTCCCCCAGCCGCGCCCCGCCGTGGCATTCGAGATCGCGTAGGCGAGGAGGTTGAGGGACTGAGTGCTCCCGCTGGTCCATACAATTTCCTGGGGCGCCGCCCCGATGAAAGCCGCCACTTTCGCGCGGGCCTCTTCGTAGGCCACGGTGGATTCCTCCGCGAGCAGGTGGCTCCCGCGCTTGACCGCCCCGTTGGAGCGCGTATCAAAATCCACCATCGCGTCCAGAACGGCGCGCGGGCGCTGCGCCGTCGCCCCGGAATCTAGGTACACGAGGGCCTGATCCCCGCGCATCGGCCGGGCCAGAATCGGGAAATCTTCCCGCGCCACCAGCGGGCGCACGGCGTTCACCTACTTCGCCTCCGCTTCGATGTAGCTGTCGTACCCGGAGGCTTCCAGTTCGCTGGCCAGATCCGGCCCGCCGGTGCGCACAATCTTGCCGCCGGCAAAAACGTGGACGTAATCGGGTTTGACGTACTGCAAAATCCGGTTGTAGTGGGTGATGAGCAGCAGCGAATTACCGGTGCGTTCATGCACGTCCACGATGCCTTCGGAGACCACGCGCAGCGCGTCCACGTCCAGCCCGGAATCCGTTTCATCCAGCACGGCGATCTTGGGTTCCAGCAATTCCATCTGGAGCACTTCGGTGCGTTTCTTTTCACCACCGGAGAAGCCCACGTTGAGATCACGCTTAATAAAATCGGCATCCACCCGCAGTTTTTCCGTGACTTTGCGTAGCGCCTGGGACCATTCGCGCAGCTTGGGAGCTTCCCCGTCAATCGCGGTTTTCGCGGTGCGCAAGAAATTCGAGACGGAAACGCCGGGCACTTCCACCGGGTACTGCATGGCGAGGAAAAGCCCCTCGCGGGCGCGTTCATCGGCGGTCATATCGGTAATATCCACACCGTCGAGGAGCACCTGCCCGGAAGTGATCTCATAGGAGGGATGCCCGGCCAGCGCGTAGGCCGTGGTCGATTTACCCGAGCCGTTCGGGCCCATAATCGCGTGGATTTCATTATCGCCAATATGCAAATTGACGCCGTGCAGAATCGGTTTGGGGCCTTCGGGGGTGATGACCGAGGCGTGCAGATCAATAATATCGAGAGTAGCCATTACTTCTCCTCAGGTGTTGTGTCCACGTCAATAAAAACGCGGCCGTCATTATCGCAGGTCAAGGGGTAGACGGGCACGGGTGTGACCGCCGGGAGCGTGAGGGCACGCCCGGAACACAGGTCGAATTCCGCCCCGTGTTTGGGGCATTCGATTGTGGTATCAAAAACTTCGCCGTCGCTGAGGTTAACGTCTTCATGGGTGCAGATATCGCCCACGGCGTGCCAGGTTCCGTGGCAGTCGCGTGCGATACATACGGGTACGACGGCGCCGCTAGCAGCGCGGACTTCCACACTCAGGGCGCTTTCCGGCTCGAGATCCGCGGTGGTACACACCTGCTGCCAGCTCATGCCTCCTCCCCGCTTCCGGCGTCGGCCAAATCGAGTTCGCGTTCGATAGCGTCCATGAGCTTGGTGCGCACCGAATCCACTTCGATCTGTTCCACCAATTCCGCGAAGAAACCGCGCACCACCAGGCGGCGCGCCACATCCGCGGGGATGCCGCGGGCCATGAGGTAGAAGAGCTGCTCATCATCAAAACGCCCGGTGGCTGAGGCGTGCCCGGCCCCGGCAATATCCCCGGTGAGAATCTCCAGATTGGGCACCGAATCGGCCTTCGCTCCCTCGGTAAGCACCAGGTTGCGGTTGAGTTCATACGTATCGGTCTGGGCGGCCTGAGCCCGAATCAGCACATCCCCGATCCACACCGAATGCGCCTCATCGCCCTGGAGCGCGCCCTTGTAGGTGGCTCGCGATTTGCAATGCGGGGCCACGTGATCCACGAAAATCCGGTGTTCGTGATGCTGGTGGCTTTCGGTGATATAAGCGCCCAGCAGTTCGGTATCGGAACGCTCCCCTTCCAGCTCACACGCGGTGGTCATGCGGATAAGATCCCCGCCGATGGTCACCACGATATGCCGGAATTTCGCGCCTTCACCTACCCGGATGCGCTGGGCGGAATGCTGGGAGGCGCAGCGTTCTTGTTCCTGCACGGACACAACGGTGAGATCCGCGTGCGCCCCCACCTCAATTTCCACGGTTTCCGTGAGGTCGCCGCTGCCGGTGTGCTCAAGCACCACGGTGCCACTAGCCTCCGGGGCCGCGGTGATAAGGGTGTGAGCAACGCTCAGTGTGCCTTCCCCGGTGATCATGGCGACGACGTCCGCGTGCTCGCTTCCGTCGAGAGTCACGATATGCGCACGCTGGAAAGCCGACCAGGCGAGGGCTGCCGCGCGGTCATCTGGTTTCCCTACCGTGCCCAGGCGCGGATCGCTGCGGTCCACTTCTTCCACGCGTGCCCCACCTACCACGGTGGCCGTCACGGTGGCATCGCGCACGCCCTCCACGTTATGAATGAACGGGGCAACCCGGTCCATCGGCGTGAAACGCCAGTCTTCTTCCTCCCCGGTTCCGCGCGGAATCGGGAACTCCTCCGGGTTGAAGGAGGCGAAACGGTCCGAGCGGTCGGCGTGCGCGGTATGGAATCCTTCGTCTGCCAGCACCGCCTGGGAATGATCAGTACTGACCATTAGCCCACACTCCCTTCCATTTGCAGATCAATAAGACGATTGAGTTCAAGTGCGTATTCCATCGGCAGTTCGCGGGCGATGGGCTCCACGAAGCCGCGCACGATCATCCCCATGGCTTCTTGTTCGGACAGGCCGCGTTGCATGAGGTAGAAGAGCTGTTCTTCGCTCACCTTCGTCACGGTGGCTTCGTGCCCCATTTCTACATCGTCCGTGCGCACATCCACGTAGGGGTAGGTATCGGTGCGGGAAATATCATCAACGAGGAGCGCATCGCAGACCACATTGGATTTTGAGCCGCGGGCATCTTCCGAGACCTGCACGAGGCCGCGGTAGGAGGAGCGCCCACCCCCGCGCGAAATTGACTTCGACACAATCGAGGAGGTGGTATTCGGGGCCAGGTGCTGCATTTTCGCGCCGGTATCCTGATGCTGGCCCGGGCCGGAGAAGGCAGCGGAGAGCGCTTCCCCGTGGGCGTGTTCGCCCAGGAGCACGCAGGCCGGGTACTTCATATTGAGGCGCGAGCCAATATTGCCATCCACCCATTCCATCGTGGCTCCTTCGGCCACGGTGGCACGCTGGGTCACGAGGTTGAGCACGTTATTAGACCAGTTCTGGATGGTGGTGTAGCGGCAGTGGGCATTCTTCTTCACGATGATTTCCACGATGGCGGCGTGGAGGGAATCCTCGGAGTAGATCGGGGCGGTGCAGCCTTCTACGTAATGCACGTAGGAACCCTCGTCGCAAATAATGAGGGTGCGTTCGAACTGGCCCATCGCCTGGGTATTGATACGGAAGTACGCCTGCAAGGGAATATCCACGTGCACGTTCTTCGGCACGTAAATGAAGGAACCACCCGACCACACCGCGGTATTGAGGGAGGCAAATTTATTATCCCCGGCCGGGATCACGGTGCCGAAGTATTCGCGCACCAGATCCTCGTGCTCGCGCAGTGCGGTATCAGTATCCACGAAAATAACGCCCTGTTCTTCCAGGTCCGCACGAATCGAGTTGTACACCACCTCGGATTCGTACTGTGCAGCCACCCCGGCCACCAGGCGTTCTTTTTCCGCTTCCGGGATGCCGAGCCGGTCGTAGGTGTTTTTGATTTCCGGGGGGAGGTCATTCCAATCGGTGACCTGGCGGTCGGTTGCCCGCACAAAGTACTTGAAGTCATCGAAGTTGATCCCGGAAAGATCAGCCCCCCAGGTGGGCATGGGGCGTTTCTCGAAGAGGCGCAGGGCACGCAGGCGCCGCTTAAGCATCCATTCCGGTTCTTTTTTCGCCGCGCTAATCGCGCGCACCACGCCCTCATCCAGACCGCGGCGCGCGTGCGCCCCGGCGGTATCGGTATCGTGCCACCCAAATTCATAGGCGCCGGACAGGTTCGCGATCACGTGTTCCTGCTGCGCCACGGCCTCCGCAATTGCTGCCTCGTGCCGTGTTTGTGCCATGTGTTTCCTCCCGATTTAAACGCTGTTAGCGTGCAGCGTCACCGTGCACACGTGGCTCCCGGATGCAATGGTTGCCAGGCGTTGCACGGGAACCCCGAGTAGTTCGTGAAAAGCGCGGGTTTCCGCCGCGCATAAAAAGTGATGGTGTGTGGCGACGTCGCGCAGGGGGCAGCGCCCCTGGCACAACTGGATCATCTGGCGCGGCCCATCCTGCGTGCCCGGAACATCGCGAACCGACGCGGCGTAGCCATCTTGGGTGAGGGCGCGCGCCAGGCGGCGCAGCCGCTCCGCGGGATTTTCGGTATCCCCGAGCGCATCGCGGTAACGCGCCACCAGGGAACGTTCCCTCCGGCGCGCAAATTCCTCCACCCCGGCCTCCCCCAGATTTTCACGCAGAAAATCAAGGGCTGCATTCGCCATGGTGTGATACGAGGTTGCCCCGGCGTTCTGCCCGGTATCGGTCGCCACGTAATAGCGGGCCGGGCGCCCGGCTCGTGCCTCGCGCTGCCCGGGTTTCTCGCATTCGGTGATCGCACCGGCATCTTCGAGCGCCACTAAATGCCGGCGCACCCCGGCCGGAGTGAGAATAGCCAGCTGGGCCAGTTCCGCGGCACTAATGGGCCCGCGTTCCATAATGAGGCGCAGAATTCCTTCGCGGGTTGTTTCTTCCCGGGGGCGGATCCCTGCGCTTTCTTCCGCTGCCATCTGGATCACCACCCCTTCCACTGTTCTACACCTTCACCGAGCATCCGTGAGCGCTGCTCGGAACCCTGGGCCGTAGCCTGAGGCTCCCCCGCATCGCTCACCGCTGCTTTATCACGTGCCGGCCTGCCATATCTAGGACCTCGCCATCCAATTAAACAACACGGGCGTTGCGTAATCTAGTTTGGACAGCCTAACCGGACGCGAAAAGGCGCGAGCTTGCCGGTGCCGGCCCGCCGTGCGCGCGGGTTACGCCCGTGGCTAAGCGCTGCGGGCCAGGTAGGCGAGTACCGCGGCCACCAGCTGCGGATTGCCGAGCCGCCCGACCAGTATCGCCTCGCGCACCCGGGCGAGCGGCACCCACCGCGCCTCGATTTCCGCCTCTTCATCCTCGCGGGCGAAGGCACTTGCCGCCGGGGCCGGATCGCGGGTGAGATACACCGTCATATGTTCATTGGTGAAACCCGGCGAGGTGTAGAAGCTGGTGAGGAACTCCAAGTTCCCGGCCTCATAATCCGTTTCTTCGCGGAGTTCACGCCGGGCGGCATCCGCGGGATCCTCACCCTCAATATCAAGAATGCCGGCTGGAATTTCCCACAGGAGCGAGCAGACCGGGATCCGATACTGGCGGATAAGAAGCACTTCTTCAGCTGCGCCGTCGCCGCTATTCCGCACCGCCAGTACCGCAACCGCGTCACGGTGCTCCACCCAATAGCGCTCCATGCGCGCCCCCACGCTGGGCAGTTCCACCGTGTCCTCGTAGACGTTAATAAAAGGCGATTCGAGTATGCTGCGCCGCTCCAGGCGCCGCATATGCTCGGGGCGGTACTCATCGCTGAGCTCGAGGTTCATTGTCTTTCCTTTCCTTCGCGGGGCGGGTGCGTGCAGGCGGGCGCGTGCGTCCATTCGTGCGGGTGCGTGCGCGCTGCGGCCGGGCCGTTATGTATTCGCTTCGTCGAGGGCCACGGCAATGGCCGGCATTTCTTGGGTCGACGGCGCCTCTGCGTCACGCGCCAAACGTAGCGCGCGCCGGTCCACCAGGTAGAGCGCCACTCCCCCGATGGCGAGGGTGAGCGCCCCGGCCGCGCCGGTTGCTCCCAGCGCACCCAGGGCACCTTCGCCCCACCAGCGCAATATCCCGCGCCCGGTGGCGTATCCGGCTCCGCCCGCAAGTACCGCGGCCGGAAGCACGATACGTAGGGAATAGCCCACGCCGCGCAGCGCCCCGGGGCCCACCGCGCGCCGGATCGCGAAGATATGGCCGATACCGCCCACCGTCATGCCCACGGACATCGCCGCACCAATACTGATGAGCACCTCGGTGCGTCCGCGCACCCCCAGGCCGGCCGCGCCCATGAGCACCACCACAACGCTCAGCCATGCCGCCGAATTGACGATAATGACCGCGCGGGCCGCCTCCACCGCGTAAAGCACCCGCGAACCGTGGTAAATAAAGGCGTAGCCGAGGAGGGCCGGCGCCATGGCCAGCATGGCAATATCCATATGGGCCACCGGGCGTGCCACCGCGAACAGCGCCTGGGCGGGTTCCGCCACCGCCACTAGCAGCGCCACGCATAGCAGGCCAATATCGAAAACGAGGCGAGAGGAACGGGCGGTAATCCGGGCCAGGCCCGGCCGCCCGGGAATCGCGGCGGCTTCCGCCAGGCGCGGGAATACCGCGGTGGCAATCGGGACGGCCAGCACCGCGTAGGGCACCATATAGAGCTGATTCGCGAACGTGAAAACCGGGTAGGTTCCCACGTCGCCGCGCGCATTGGCGAAAAGCATGACCGCGATGATTTGAATCTGCTGGGCGAGCAGGCCGGCCAGCCCGGCCCCGCTCAGTCGTAGCGCGCGCCGCCCGACCCCGGGCGGGAAACGGAAGGTGGGCCGTAACGTGATGCGCCGCAGCACCGGGATGAGCTGGGGTAGCGAAAAGACCGCCACTCCCGCCGTGGTGCCCCAGGCCAGCACGTAGAGTGCGGTGCGGGATATCCGGGCCGGATCGTGCTGGTTACCGGCGGCGAGCTCCGTAAAAATAAGGAACGTAATAATAACCGTGACGGAGGACAGCAGCGGGGCGAGTGCGGGAAGCACGAATTTTTTATGTGCCTGCAATAGCCCCGTGCACACCACCGAGAGCCCGTAGAGCGGAATTTGCCAGGCGAAAATCCGCAGCAGCGTGGCGGCGAAATCCACGCTGGCCGCCGGCGAATCCGCACCCAGGAGCACCTCCATAATGGGGTGGGCGCCCAGGGTCACCAGCCCGGCCACCGGAATTCCAATGGCGAGCACCCAGGTGAGCAGGGCGGATGCGGTGCGGGAGACTTCCGCGGCCAGGGCCTTCGCCAGGAATCTGGAGACGAGCGGGATAACCGCGGCGGCCAGGGCCCCGCCGGCCGCGATTTCAAAAAGCACATTAGGGACGGTATTCGCCGTTGAATACGCTTCCCCGGCGAGTGAGTCCCCCAGCGCCCCGTTTTGCACCCAGGCGCGCACGAAGCCCATGGCACGCGAGAGCAGGGTGAGAATCGCTATGGTTCCAGCTGCTCCGAGTGCCGTTCCGAGAACTTTTTTCATGCCCGGCCCGCCTGGTCGAGGGCGCGCAGCCACGGGTGGGTTGCGATGACCCGCGAAAATGATATTTTTTCGCTTGCGATATTAAGGGCGACGACGGCGCCCAGGGCCCCGCGCCGCACCCACGGGCCGCGGCTGGCCAGTGCCCACCCCAGGGCCGCGCCCAGCGCATTTGCCCCGGTATCACCGAGCATGACCGTGCCAGCGAGGTCCTCGGGCAGGCAGGCTGCGCCGGTGCCCAGCAGAGCCGCGGCAACGGGCCCCGCGGGCGGGTAGCTGACCAGAGAGAAGGGAGCCGCGGCGATAAGGGTGCCTTTCCAAGCCCGGCCCGGCGCGAGGTCGAGGAGATTAATAAGATTCGCGGTGGCGGCAATAAGAACGGTGCGTTCGGCGTGGAGTGCGAATCGCTTAGAGGGCGGCAGTCCCCTATCGGCAGGTAGCTTTCCGGCGAGGGCCGCGCCCGCCCCGATGATCACTATCTTCAGCGCCCCGGAAGTGAGGTGGCCCCGGGAAAGTGCCCCGAGGTGGCCGCGCAGCCCTTTGGAGGTACGCGAAAATGCGCCCTCGTAAAAATCATCAATATATCCGGCCAGTCCCCCGCTGAGCGCCGCGATCACCGGACCGGCCGAGCAGCGGCCTCCGGAGAGCAGCGCCCCCGCCGCGCAGCCCGCGGTGGTACCCGCCACCGCAACCGGGCCTTCCCGCAAACTCACGCTCCGCCCGTCTTTCGCGGTACGTTGCCAGGAGGGTGCGGACCGCCGGGAAAGCAGTTTCTCAGCGGCGCGCGCGGCGGCGTATCCGGCCAGGGCGGCAGCGCCCAGGCGCACCTGGTTCCTCCAGAAAGCAGAAAGGGTCATGCACCCATGGTACCGTTACTGCCCAGCCGGGGCCTGCCCACCTTCGGGAGCTTGCCCGCCGTCCGCGGGTGCGGGTGCCGGAGCGGGAGCCTGTTCGGGCTGCGGAGCCGGAGCAGGTTGCGCGGGCGCGGGCCCGGAAGCGCTCTGGCGTTCCCCAATTGCGCTATCTGCCCCCGGTGCTACCCCGAGGTGCACGTGCCGTTCATGTAGTTCAGCGGCCACCGCCATGGGAATATTGACATCGCCGAGCGCGGTTTGTGCCGAATCCACCGTCGAGCCGGCTTTGGCCGAACGCACGGCTCCCAGCACAGAATTTCCGTCAGTCCCCGCGCCCACCGCGACCGCCGGGCCGCGTCCGGCCATAGCCGCGAAGGCCGCCTGGTAGGTATCCGCGATATGCGGAGAGGTAGTTTCCTTATCTGCGGGCGCCGGTGCGGCTTCCGCCGGATCAGCGGTGATAAAAACAACCACCTCGGCGGCTTCGCTCGGAGCAACCGCCACATCAATGAGCTTATTTTCCGGAGAGGTGAGAAGCGTGATGAGCGTCGTCGCCCCCGCATCTTCCGGCGCGGAACGCACCACGGTATCCACGGCCGCCCCGAGAATCGCGTCCGCGGAACCACCCGCGGGCAGATCCTTGACGTAAGAACCGAGGTTACCGGAAAGCGTGGAACGGTAGGTGGCATATTCGGTATCGGTGAAAGCCGGGGCCAGGGTGATTTCCCCGGTGATACGCGCCCCGGCAGCGCTCAGGCTCTGCCGGGTTTTCTCCACAACGGCCCCGTCCGCCCCGGCAGCAGCCACGATAGCAACGCGCCGATTCGTCAGCGTTCCAGCATTGAGTTGTTCGCCGGCACCTAGCAGCGCCGTCGACGCAGCATCGAGCTGCGCCCCGCGTTGATCAAGCTCCACGCGCATCTTATCGCGCGATTCGCGCAGAGAATCCACCTGGCCGGTCAGCCCGTGCGCAATGGAATTTTGCAGCGGGCCGGCCCCGAGAATCACTCCGATGGCCAGCGCCAAAAACACCGAGACCAGGGAAACGAGATGATACCTAAAATCAACCATCAGCTAACTTTCCTAGAAGAGATTACGGAACCACTCGGCAAGATCCCCGAGGCGAGTGGTGAGCACGGACAGGAAGGTTTGGCCCGCACCGGTGACGGCCAGGGCCGCGAAGAGCGCAAACACTCCCGCGAGAATCAGGGCAACCAGCATCCAATTCGAAATCGAGGAGCGGTAGAGGCGCGAGACGCCTTTCGCGTCAATAAGTTTGCCGCCCACCACCAGGCGAGTGAGGAAGGTTGAGGCCATTCCCGCCCGTCCCTTATCGAGGAATTCCAGAATCGTATTGTGGGTGCCCACCGCCACAATGAGCTTGGCGCCTTTGGAATCGGCCAGCAGCATGGCAACATCTTCGGAGGTGCCGGTGGCCGGGAAGACCACGTGATCCACGCCCAGATCTTCCACGCGTTTCTTGCCGGGGGCGCGCCCATCCCGATAGGCGTGCACCACCACTTCGGCGCCGCAGCGTAGCGCTTTATCGGATACCGAATCCATATCGCCAACGATAATATCCGGCGTGTAGCCCAGTTCCAGGAGGGCATCCGCCCCGCCGTCCACCCCGATCATGAGGGGCCGGTTCTCCCGAATATAGGGACGCAGGGCGCGCAGGTCTTCCCGGTAGTCGTAGCCGCGTACCACCACGAGCACGTGGCGATGCTCCATGGACGTGCGAATATCGGGGATCCCCACCCCGTCCAGGATGAGACCCTGTTCTTCGTTGAGATATTCGAGGGTATTGGCGGCAAAAGCACGCAGTTGCACGGTCATGCCGGCGCGGGCTGCCTCGCTATCGCGGGCAATACTCTGCGCGGTTTGCAAGGTGCCTTCGGCAATAACGCGCCCGCCGGCCACCACGCGTGCCCCGTCAATATCCACCCACTGGCCTTCGGATATGTCCATAATTTCCGGGCCGAGGTCATCGATAAGCGGAATGCCGGCTTCTTCCAGGATCGCGGGGCCAAGATTCGGGTAGCGCCCCGAGATGGATTTCGCGGCATTGAGCACGGCAACGGGCTGCGCGGCCACCAGGTTTTCCGCGGCGACCCGATCCAGGTCCGTGTGGTTAATAATCGCTACATCGCCGGCTTGGAGACGACGAGTGAGATTCTTGGTGCGCGCGTCTACCCGGGCCGGACCGGCCAGGGTTCCTTCCGCAACGACCTTCTTTTTTCGCCATAACTTCGATGCCACAAGCTTTATAGTGCCACATTCGCGGCCTTAAGTAGCTCAGCTGCGTGCGCGCGTGCCACATCGGTATCGCTTCCGGAGAGCATACGCGCCAGTTCGGCTTCGCGTTCCGGCCCGCTAACGTCACGTAGTTCAGTGCGCGCGGCACTTTCTTCGAGTTGTTTCACGACGACGAGTTGGTGCTCGGCACAGGCCGCGACCTGCGCCAGGTGCGTGACCACAATAACCTGGGCGCTTCCGGCGAGTTTTGCCAGTCTTTTCCCGACGGCGCTGGCGGCACGGCCGCCAATCCCGGCATCCACCTCATCGAAAAGGAACGTGTGCCCCTGCTGGGCGCGCCGGGCCGCCAATCCCACTTCCAGGGCGAGCATGACACGCGAGAGTTCCCCACCCGAAGCACCGGAGGCAAGCGGGGCGAGTGGGGCACCGCGGTGGGCGGCCAACAAAAAAGTGACGGAATCCGCACCGTTAGGCCCGGGGTCCGCGGCTTCAACCTGAACGGTGAAGTGCGCATCGGGCAAGGAAAGTTCGGGAAGTTCCGCTTCCACCGCGCGGGCCAGTTCGTTTCCGGCAGCGGCGCGGGCCTCCCGCAGGACCGCGCCGGCTTTCTCCATGGCGGCGTGGGCATGAGCCAGCTCTTTTTCGAGGCGTTCCAAGGTGGCGGCCGGGTCATCAAGCTGCTCCAAGCCCGCGCGCGCTTCAGCTGCGGCCCGCAGGATTTCTTCGCCGCTCATCCCTAAGCTTTTACGGAGCCCCGCCAGCTCGGAGCGGCGCGAATAAATAGTGGAGAGTTCATCGGGTTGGGCTTGGGTGCCGCGCGCCAGTTCCGCAATATCCGCGTGAATATCGGTGATATCCGCTTCAGCGCTTTCCAGGCGTTCACGGAGCTCCTCAAGCTGGGCGTTTGGCATATCAGAACCGCTTAGCTCAAGGACGCGTTCGAGTTGCGTAAGCGCCACGCCCAGGGCGGATATGGCGCCGGCCTCGGTATCATTCCCGCTCAGGGCTTCGGCGGCAGCCGAGTAGGCCCCGTACATTTCCACCGCGTTTTCCAGAATCCGGGCGCGGGCCCGCAGGGCTTCTTCTTCTCCGGGTTGGGGATTGACCGCCTCGACTTTGTCGAGCAAAGCGCGGTACGCCAAACGTTGCTGGGCGGCGCGTTGCGCCCCGGCCTGAAAGATATCGCGGGCCTCGCGTGCTGAGCCGTAGTTTTTCCAGGCCTGCTCCCAGGTAGCTTTTGCCCGCGTGATGGTGTTACCCCCGAATTCATCAACCGCGGCGCGCTGCTGGCTGGGGTTGCCCAAGCGGATCTGATCGGATTGGCCATGTACGGTCACAAGTTCCGCCGCGATATCGGTGAGCACTGCGGTGGGCACCGAACGGCCTCCCACAAAAGCCCGAGAGCGCCCTTTGGCGGGAATATGCCGGGCAATAATAACTGCGGCGGTATCGCCCTCAACATCGTAGCGGCCACCGGCCTCGGTGATACGTTCCAGGAGCGGGGAGGAAGCCTCCACGAGGAAGGTTCCTTCCACTTCCGCCTGGGTTGCTCCGGCCCGCACCCGGGCCGGATTGGCTTTTGCGCCCAGGAGCAGGGTGAGGGAGGTAACCGCCATGGTTTTTCCGGCCCCGGTTTCCCCGGTGAGGGCTGTCAGTCCGCGCCCTAGATTAAGTTCGGCTTCCGCGATCACGCCGAGATTGCGGATGCGTACCTGGTCGATCATTCGCGCACCTCACGCTCGCGCCAGCCGCGCACCGGCAGATGGAAACGTGCCACCAGCCGCCCGGAGAAGGGGGTTTCATTCAGGCGGGCGAGCTTGACGGGCCGCTCCCCCCGCACCGCGGTAATAACAGTTCCTTCCGGGGCAACGAGCCGGCGCCGCGAATCGCAGGACACCATGGCTTCATCGCGCAACACCCGAACTTCCAAGGTGGAGTACGGGCTGACCACCAGCGGGCGGGTGAAAAGCGCGTGGGCTGCCACCGGGGTGAGAAGGAGTGCTTCCACGCTGGGCCAGACCACCGGGCCGCCGGCTGAAAAGTTATAGGCGGTGGAACCGGTGGGTGTGGAGAGAAGGACCGCATCGGCTTTGAAGGCGGAAATTTCGCGGCCGTCCACTCCAATGGACGTTTCGATGAGGCGGGAGTTAAAAGCTTTTTCTACCGAGACTTCATTGAGAGCCCACTGCACGATGCACGAGCCATCCGGGCGTTGTACATGCACATCAATGGTCATGCGTTCGGAAATAACCCAATCGCGCGCGGCGATACGTTCCACCACCGCGGGTAGTTCATCGGGTTGCGCTTCGGACAGGAATCCCATATGCCCGTAATTAATGCCGAGGATGGGCACATCGGTACTGCGCCCCAGCTCCGCGCCGCGCAAAATCGTACCGTCCCCACCCATCACGAGGATGAGATCCGCATCGCGGGCCCCCGCCAGCGTTTCGCTGGTATCCACCTGTATTCCGCGTTCTTCCAGGGCGACAATCGCATCGTGAGCGGCACGTTCCATCTGCGGTGGTAACGTGCGATTGACGACCAGGGCGACTTTTGGTTGTGCCATCGAATGCCTCCCCTCTCTTCAGGTATCCTACCCGCTACCGCGCGGGTCGTCCCTGCCCGGCCGGCCCGGCTGCCACCGCCGCCCGCACGTTTTCCTCGAGGTTCTCTCCGAGCAGATCTGGGGAGTTTTTCTTCATGTAGAGGAAGTATTCAACGTTACCGGCCGGCCCGGGCAGGGGCGAGGGCGCGACTGCTTGAATGGCCAGCCCGGCGCCGCGGGCAGAAAGGGCGACGTCGCATACCGCCTCCACGTGGTACTCCGGATCACGAACCACGCCGTGCGCACCAATCTTCTCCCGGCCCACCTCAAATTGCGGTTTGACCATGAGCAAAAAATCGGCCCGGGGCGAACTCGCGGCAGCAAGGGGTGCGACTAGCAACCGCAAAGAAATGAAGGAGAGGTCCCCTACGACCAGATCAGGCGCGGGGGCGACCGCCGCGGGATCTAAGGTGCGCACATTCGTGCGTTCCAGCACAGTGACGCGGGGGTCTTCGCGGAGTTTCCAGGCCAGCTGGCCGTAGCCAACATCCACGGCGACCACGTGGGCGGCACCGCGCCGCAGCAGTACATCGGTGAATCCGCCCGTGGACGCACCCGCATCCAGTGCGCGGACGCCTTCCACGCGCGGGCCGGCCTCCCCGAGGTAATCGAGGGCGCCGAGGAGTTTATATGCCCCGCGGGATACGTAACGATCCCGAGCGGCTTCTTTGACAAGAAGTGCCTGGGCGGGATCCATTTGGCGGGCGGGTTTCGTGACTTCGGCCCCGTCCAGGAATACTTGGCCTTCGCGGATGAGTACCGCGGCATCCTGGCGGGAACGCGCCAGTCCGCGCCGCACAAGTTCCGCGTCAACGCGCCGTAAACGCCCCATAGCCCCGCACCTTCCTGGTTTAGACCCGCGCCCGGGAGAGGCGCCGGCCCAGCTCGGCGTGAATCGCCTCCAATTGTTCAATCTGCTCGGGCAGGTCGAGCTCATTGAGATGCTCGAGGGCTGCCTCGATATTGAGCGGTGCGCTCGGGAGCGGTACCGCTGGCCCGGGCACACCTGGTTTTGGCGCACCTAGCCCGACAGCCCCCGGCCCGGGTGCCCCCGGCCCGGGCACCGCGCCTTTATCCTGGTCCGTCATCGCTGCTCCACGGTGATGTCCTCGAGAACGAGGTTCTCCCCCAGACCGCGATCCCGCGCGTCCCATACCGCGTGCACCGCAGCCCGGTAAGTATCCAGACCCAAGCGTGGCCCGCGTCCATCGGAGGTGACCAGGCGGGCCGCTGCGCCGTCGTTCCTTTCTTCAACCTGCGCCCAGGATGCACCGGCCACCCAGCGTTCGCCTTCCCGGTGAATATTCGGGTAATCCTCGTTGAGGACGCGCAGGTCATCGCCGAGGTAATCGGGGCGTTCCTCCGGGGCGGCCAGCATGATATCGCGCGCAGCGCTCACGCCGGTGAGCACGTGGAGACTGGGAATGCCGGCGGCGCGCGCCCCGCGAATATCGGTATTGAGGCGGTCGCCGATGGCGAGAGGATGGGTGGATCCGAGCATCTCCATCCCAATGGCGAAAATCGCAGGATCGGGTTTGCCCGCGGATAGCGGGGTCACCCCGGTGGCGTTGACGACCGCGGCCACAAGCGAACCGCAGCCGACCATAAATCCGCGTTCCATGGGGAGCGTGGCATCGAGGTTCGTGGCGACGAAAAGCGCTCCGCGCCGGATGGCCAGGGCGACTTCCGAGAGCGCCGCCCAGTCAATGGTCGGGTAGAAACCCATGATGACCACGTCCGGGTTATCGTCGGCCGATGCGACGGGCACAAGCTCCGTCTCGCTCACCGCGCGATGCAGGCCATTACCCCCGATGACGAGGGCTTTTGCTCCGGCAGGCACCTGCGCGGCAGCCAGGCGGGTGCTGGCCATCGCGGAGGTGAGCACCGTTGACGCCGGGGCTGAGATTCCGACGGTTGCGAGGTGCACGGCGACCTCTTCCTGGGTGCGCGAGGCGTTATTGGTAAGGAAAAGCGGACGCATTCCGGCCGCGATGGCGCGCGCGTAAGCATCAGCGGCGTTCGGTGCTGGATCGGTGCCAAGGTAGAGCACGCCGTCCAGATCGAAAATTGCGCCGTCGAAATGGGATACCAGGCTCGCCATTACTCTTCTTCCGACTCCTGCTCGGACTCCTGCTCCGATGTCGCCTCAGAATCCGCCTCAGAATCCGCACCGGTCTCAGCTTCAGCTTCGTTAACTTCGTACGCAGATTCCTGCGCCGGTTCAGGCGCGGATTCCTCCGCGGTGAAAAGTTCAACTTCGCCTTCGGCGTTGTAGACGGGGTTCCAGCGGGTACGCAGCTCTTCAGCTTCCTGCTCACGCCCGAGTTCTTCGAGGCGATCCGCCTTGATGAGCTCAACGCGGGCCCGCAATTCCTCATCGAGGTTCTCGACCTTGATTTTCTCGAGGACAGCCAGGCCAGCCTCCGAATCACCGGCATCCGCGCGGGCCCCGGAAGTCACCAGCGCCAATTCGAGCGTGGTGGCGGTATTGAGCCGCTTGAGCGGAATCTCCGCGATAAAAGCGAGGGCCTTTTCGGGCCGGCCTAAGCCGCGTTCCGAATCGGCCTCGAGGGCCACGTGCGAATAATCATCGGTCATGCGCCGGTAGGTACGCAGCTCACGCAAAGCTTCGGAGTACCGCCCGGTCAGGTAGGAGGTCAATCCCAACGCCTCACGCACAATATCGATGCGCGCGGCGTGCCGGTAGGCCGCCTTCGCGTGTTCGTAGGCAAGCTCAGGATTCTGATCCATCATGGAACCGGCATAAACGAGGTGCCGCGCCACGTTATCGGAAACCGCTGGCGCGAGCACCTTGAGCTTGCGCCGCGATTCCGCCGCAAGATCCTGCGCATTGACCGTTTCGGGAATAAAGGGATCCTTCACACCGCCACGGCTGCGCCGGTCATCACGCCGCCGCTTATCGTCCTCGCGGTATCTACCGCGTTCTTCGTGCCGCCGGTCCTCACGGCGATAGTTATCGCGACGGTGATCATCACGGTGCCGATCATCGCGCCGATGGTCGGCACGCCGGCGTTCGTCCCGCTCAAAGCGCGGCTTGTCATCATAGTGGTCGCGGCGCCCGTAGCTGCTGTTTTCGCGTACCTCGTGTTCTTCGGTACGACGACGATCTTCGCGGTCAGGGCGCTCATTGAAACGATTATCGCGCCGGCCCCCGAATCGCTTGTCCTGGCCTCGGCGGTTATCGCGCCATTGGCCACCGCGTCCTCCGCGCCGGTCTTGGCGGTCGTAGCGGCTATCGCCACCACGATCCCAGGATCCGCGAGATCCGCGTGAATCACCCGACTCGCGATCATTCCAATCGCGCCGGTACCCGCGGTGGTCGTCTCGGTCGTGACGGTTATGGAATCCACCCTTGTGGCCTCGTTCGTCGCGGCTGTCCTGGAAATTACCGCGCCGATTCCACAACGAACGCCGGTTTCCACCGTTGCGTTCACCGCGAAAGTCTCGCGATTCCCATGAGTCACGGTCGCGGCCATAGCCGCGGCCCCCACGCCGGTCGTTGTTATGACGGTTCCAGTTTCCTTCACGGTTATCCCGACGCCATGAGCCTCCGCGGCGGTCATTCCAGGCTTCGCGGGGATCGTTCCAAGCGCGTCCCTCACCGCCTTCTCCTGATTCATGCTGCAAGGATTCGCGCCGTTGCCGTGCGGACCTCCATTGTCCTTTCGGACGGTCGTCTTCGGAGCGTTCTTCGCTCCATTCTTCGTGGTCAGACATTTCATTCCTCGCAGTTCGATTGTAAAGAATCACGATGCTGTGCTTATTTTAGGCCGACTCCAGCTCGGCCGCGCGCTGAGCAGTAAATTTTGGCGCGCAGAGATTAAAAAGGTGTGGGGTGTGTTCTATGCCCTAACAGATAAGACACAAACACACCCCACACACTACAAAAAATATGGCGGCAGTGACCTACTCTCCCACACCCCACCGAGTGCAGTACCATCAGCGCAAACAACCTTAGCTACCGGGTTC
>NZ_JBOZCC010000009.1:0-83478 GCF_051265055.1 Actinotignum saccati | reverse complement strand
CCCCCCCCCCCCCCCCCCGCTTTCTTTGCCCGCCTGGGGGCTTGGGAACTTGATTCGCCGGGGACTTTCCGGGCCCCAAAACAAAGTGGTACTGGAGCTACAACGAACTCCCGATTTTCTGTCGTGCAGTACCACTTTGTTTCTTCCGCTGTCGTGGAGTACCACTTTGTTCCTTCCACTGTCGTGGAGTACCACTTTGTTGGGCAGCGGCGGGCTAGTCGCCGAGGCACCAAAATGAAGTGCGCGTAAGAGCACCGTTTCGGGTCGATTTCGTGTTCCATACGCACACTACGCGGGATGTACTGTCTGGAATGCACACTTCGAGGAGACGGGAGGCGGGGTGTTTTCCGGGATGTACTTCGCATGTACGACATCTGCACTACAGCTCGGAAAACATATGCCGCCCTCGTAGGGATTCGTGTGACTATTGGGGTTTGCGAGGCCCGTGAGATTCGCGCGGTCCGGTCGTCTTCTCTGCCGGAAATCAAGGTGCAACGACAGCTACATTAAGAAATTGTTTTGATGTCGTGAGGTTGCATCCTGCGGGGCTCGCTGTCGTGAGGTTGCATCCTGCGGGCTTCGCTGTCAGGAGGTTGCACTTTGTGGATATGGTAAGGGTACGGAAAGGGGCACGGACCCGTAAGTCCGTGCCCCTTCGCCGCCTCGTGAGCGAGGTACACCGCGCGTCGCGCGATGTACGCTGCGAATCACGAGGCAAGTACCAGCCCGAGCCGGGCGAGAGTGCATCCCCCAGCCGCGCCGGCCCGCTCCGCCTAGCTGAGCTGGAGCATCACCTTGGATGACCCCGTGGACCGGTCATCGGCGGTGGCGAAAGCGGCTGCGGCGTCGTCGATCTTAAATTCGTGCGTGAGCACGGGCGAAACGTCCAATCCGCGCGCCATCGCGTCAATCGCGGCGTCCATGGACTCCGGGTTGAACCGATACGAGCCCCGGTACGTGATTTCGCGGGTGACCAGCTGCCCGAGCACCACGGAGACCGCGCCGGCCGGCAAGTTCCCCACCTGCACCATGGTGCCGCCGCGCACGGTCGCCAGCAAACAATCACCGATGGCAACGGCGGCGCCGGACGCTTCAATGGTGACGTCTACGTCGGCGGGAAGCTCCTCGCCGGCGCTGCGGTTCACCGTGCTGGTGGCGCCCATCGCGCTCGCGATCCGCAGGGATTCCGCGGCCACATCGGAAGCGATAACCTCGCGCGCGCCCGCGAATTTCACGGCGGCCACGGCCAGCGCCCCGATCGGGCCCACGCCGTTCACCAGCACCCGCTTCCCGGACAGATCGCCGGCTAGGCTCACGGCGTGCATCGCCACCGCGAGAGGTTCGGCGACGGCGCCTTCCTTCGTCGAAACGTTCTCCGGCAGCGCACGGAGCTGATCGGGCCGCACCACCCGGTAGGTGGAAAAACCGCCCTGCTCGTGCGGGAAGAAAGCCGCGGATCCGAAGTAGCGGACCTCCGGCCACAGGTTATCTTTGCCGCGGGTGCTTTCCGGGATATCGTGCTCGCCCACGAGGGTCGGCGGATAGATCGCCACCCGCTGGCCTACCTCAACTCCGGTCACGCCCGCGCCCACCTGGTCCACCACGCCGGCAACTTCGTGCCCGAGGATCAGCGGTTCGCGCATAATCGCGGTCCCGGAAGCTCCGTTCTTCCAGTAGGACAAGTCGGAGCCGCAAATGCCGCCCCACTCCATGCGGACCCGCACCTCGCCAGCGCCGGCAACCGGGTCGGGAACGTCGGTGATATGAATCTGCTTGGGGGTATCGGTACGAACTTGTACAGCCTTCATTAGAATGCATCCTCCTTGAGGGTGAGGTCGCGCCCGGTAATTTCGGGCATGAGCCACGCGGTGATATGGGTGACTCCGGTGTAAACAAACATGAGAATCGCGCAGGCGATCCAGGAGCCGCCGAAGAGTTGCACCAGGCCAGCGGCGATCAGCGGGCCGAAACCGGCGGTGATCATATTCGGGATTTCCTTGGCGAGCGCCAGCTGCTCGTAGCGGTGCGCGGAGCCGAAGCATTCGGCCATCGTGATGTTTTCCAGGGAGAACATGGCCAGCACGGTGATGTTGTGCAGCACGATGTACCCGATGAAGAAGAGCAGGGTGGGGGTGCCGTAATGGTCCACCATCTGCCCGTCCACCAGCTCCGGCGCATTGAGATCGCCCAGGAAGCGCGGGGACACCATGAGCAAGAAGCACGGAATAATGAGGAGAATCCCCAGGCCGGTGACCAGGCGGTAGGTGCGCTCGCGGCCGATGCGGTCGCCGATCCAGCCGATAATCGGCACGGTAATGAAGCCGGCTAGCGAGGAGTAGACCACCACGGCGGACGCCACGTCCTTGGCCACCAGGATTTGAGCGGTCAGGAAGGTAATGAGGTAGGTCTGCACCATGCCGGAGTTGCCGGACTGGCCGAAGCGCAGCAGGAAGGCCGCCATGAACGCCTTGAACGACTTCGGGGTTTTGGCGAGTTCTTCCACGGCGGCTTCGCGCTGGGCGGCCGCGGTGGCGCGGGCGTCAGCATTGCCGCGGGCTTCAGCAGCACCGGCCTTCGCGGCCGCAGCCGCCGCCTTCCGCTCGGCGCGCGAGGGAAGCGGTTGGTCGTAGGTGGTCACCAGGGCGGCGTCGTCCAAAATCTCCCCGCTGGTAGCCGCCTCGAAAACAGGCGATTCCTTGAGGTGCAGCCGGATGAACACAGCCAGGCCCATGAGCACAACCGAGGCGATGAAGGGGATACGCCAGCCCCACGCGACCACGGTGTCGGTGCCCATGGTGGCGAGCATGATCGCCCAGATCGCGCCGGCGCCCAGGGTGCCGGTATTGGTGCCGAGGGCCACCAGCGAAGAAATAATGCCGCGGCGTTCCCGCGGAGCGTATTCGGCCAGCATCACGGAGGCGCCGGCAATTTCCGCGCCGGCCCCGAAGCCCTGGATAAGCCGCAGAATCACCAGCATAATCGGCGCCCAGATACCCACCACCTGGTAGGTGGGGAGGAAGCCGATGAGGGTGGTGGCCACGCCCATCATGGCGATGGTAATAAAGAGGACCTTCGTGCGGCCGATGCGGTCGCCGAGCCGCCCGAAGTACCAGGCGCCCAGCGGGCGGGCCACGTAGCCCACACCATAAATGGCCATGGCCCCGAGGATCGCCATGGACTGGTGGCCGGCGGGGAAGAAAATATCTTTAAAGACGAGCGCGGCGGCCAGGGAGTACAGCTGGAAGTCCATAAATTCCAGAGCTGTTCCGAGCCAGCCGGAAACCGCGGCCTTGACCAGGTCCGAGGTCGAGCGCGTGGGCACCGGGGCGGTTACTGTTCCCGGCGGGTGTTGTTTGGACATGAGGTGCCTTCCACATTCACTTCGTTGTGTTAACTGAGAAGAAGCTGCTTTCCGGGCGGATAGCCGGAGGGATAAGCGAGCTCCGATGGCTTCAGTATCGCGGCGGGAATGCGCCGAAATCACGCCCGAGAGACGGCGATATTTCGATATGTCATATGCGGATTTCGAATAGCGATACGCGGGCGGGGTGGAAGCCGGGTGCGTGCGGTGGGCACGGCGCGGCGCTGGCGCGCGTGAAACGCAGCGAGATTCCGCGGATAAGTCACCTACCCGAGTGGGTGCGGTGGTGGTGGAACGACGACGCCGCCCCGGCGGCGCGCAGCCGCGCGCCGCCGGGGGAGCCGACTCGCCGCGAAAGAACTTGAAATGCGCCAGGTAAATTATCGGAGAGCTCGTTGGTGCCACATAGTCGTGGAGGGTTTTATGCGCATCGACCGACTTGAATGGTTGGAGTCTTTCGTTGCCGTTGCGAAATTATCGTCCTTTTCGCGGGCGGCTCGTTTGCTCCACAGCAGTCAGTCGCGGGTATCGCTCCACGTTGCGAATTTGGAGCGGGCGACGGGCCATACCCTGGTGGATCGCAGCCATGTTCCCTGCACCCTCACCGCGAAAGGGGAAACGTTCCTACCGCGCGCCGAGGAGATCTTGGTGAAGCTGCGCGATGCGGTCGACGAGCTCAATACCGAGTCGGGCAGCCTGGTGGGCGCGGTTACCCTCGGGGTGATTCCTTCTATTTCGGCGGTGCTGTGCCCGGGAATGCTGGCGCAATTACAGCTGGAAGAGCCCGGTATTTCCGTTAATTTGCTGGAGCGCACCTCCGCGGAATTATTGGAGAAAGTGGGGGCCGGGCACGCGCAGCTGGCCATCGTTTCGCAATTTAGTTCGCTGCCTTCCATTCCGGATTCGGAGCGCCTGTGGTGGGAGCCCTACGTGGCGGTGGTCCGCAAGAATTCCCCGGATTTCCAGGGCGTGGAGGTGGTGGCTCCCGCCGATCTCGCGGAGGTGACCTTGGGGCTGACCGGCGCGCCGGGCCTGAGTATCGACCCGGAAATGCGCGCCGCTTTTGATTTATGGGAGTTGGAGCCGCGCATCGCGGATTTCCGCACTGAGCAACCCCAGACCCTCCTGAATATGTGCAAGGCCGGGCTGCTCACCCCGGTTATTAACCTGCTGGCTTTTCGCAGTTGCGATCACGAGGGGTTGCGCGCAATTGCTATCGCGGGTGATTACGGGCGGGAAGTTTCCGTGGTGGCGAATACCGCGGTGCCACTCACCCCGATCGGCCAGTACGTGCGCGATCTGATCCTGGCGATTCCGCATCCCGCCGGCGTGCGTTCCCTCCAACCGCAGCGGGGGACCGCGGGCGATACCAGTTAAGAACGACGGCGCTTTTTACGGCGACGGCGCTATCCGGCACCATCGACTTTCGCTTCCACCACACTTTCTGAACGAGCGCGCCGCGAACCCGGGAAAAGCCTGGAAGCTTTGCGCAAAACATGGCAGCCGAGCTGGAAATCCGCGCCGGCGCCTGGCAAAATTGGGTATGTCGCACAGGGCGACTGTGTCAGAGTGGACACTCTGAAGTCACAGCATTTTGTACATGGCCCGGGTTTCCGGGCGTGGGGGCATTGCGGCCTGCCAAGGGGCGGCGTCGTCGTACCGCAAGTGCTGGAGCTTCGGGTGCCCGCAACGGCACTCTTCACTCGGATCGTCCGGCACGTACCTGCCGGTGAAGGGACCAGTAATGGCATCTGTAACATTTGAGAACGCATCGCGTATCTACCCGGGGTCGGATACCCCGGCTGTCAATCAGCTCAACCTCGACATTGCTGACGGGGAATTCCTTGTTCTTGTGGGACCGTCCGGCTGCGGTAAATCAACGTCGCTGCGCATGCTGGCCGGCCTGGAAGATATTAATGACGGGCGTATCTATATTGGGGACCGCGATGTCACCAATGTGTCGCCTAAGGATCGCGATATCGCGATGGTGTTCCAGAATTACGCTCTCTACCCGCATATGTCGGTGGCGGAGAATATGGGCTTCGCGCTCAAGATCGCGCGCACCCCGAAGGAAGAAATCGATAAGCGCGTTAAGGAAGCCGCCCAGATTCTTGATCTGACCGAGTACCTGGATCGCAAGCCGAAGGCGCTCTCCGGTGGGCAGCGCCAGCGCGTGGCGATGGGCCGCGCGATTGTGCGTAACCCGCAGGTCTTCCTCATGGACGAACCGCTGTCCAACCTGGACGCGAAGCTCCGCGTGCAGACCCGCACCCAGATCGCTACCCTGCAGCGCCGCCTGGGCACCACCACGGTGTACGTCACCCACGACCAAACCGAAGCGCTGACCATGGGCGACCGCATCGCCGTGCTCAACTTCGGGGTGTTGCAGCAGGTGGGCAGCCCGGATGAGCTGTACAACCGGCCGCAAAACGCTTTCGTGGCGGGCTTCATTGGTTCGCCGGCCATGAACCTCGGCACCTTTAGTATTGAGGGTGACGACGCAGTCCTCGGCCAAGCGCGCATTCGCCTGCCCCGCGCGGTGATCGATGCGATCACCCCGGATGATAAGGGCAAGGTCATCCTGGGCGTGCGCCCCGAATCCTTCACGGAGCTCACGCGCGAGCCCGGGGAAAGCTCGGTGCCGATCGTGGTGGATATGGTGGAAAACCTGGGTTCGGATAACTACGTGTACGGCGAGATCGCCGGCGTGGAGAAGTCCGGCTTCGGCTCGGGCGATGGCTCCTCCCAGGTGGTTGTGCGGATCCCGCCGTTCAAGGCCCCCGCGGTGGGTGACACCGCGTACGCCACCCCGAACCTGGATGCTATCCATGTGTTCCATGCCGGGGATGGCACGCGCATCAACTAGCCGGGGTAGTGCCCGCATTAATGAGGCGATGCGAGGCTGCTCAGGCAGTGGCCTATCTTCCAGGGCCGGGGCGCGTGCGCCCCGGCCCTGCGTCGTCGTTACCCAATAATGAGCGCGCCATCGTGCCCCACGTGGGTCGTGGTGAAAATCACGCGCTTTCAGCTGGGATTATGCATAACCGCGGCGCGGAACTGCCCGGACGTGACTTTTCCGCAGTTCAACACGGGTGATCTGGGCCGCCCGGTCACACGTGCCCGGGCGTTTCTATCCCGGGATTCTGCATACTTTCAGCGTAGTATGCACTCGATGAGACCTACTGCTCAAAACTTTTCAGGCGCGGTGCCTAGACTTGCCAGCATGACGGAAAGTGCCACTCCCGCTGCCTACCCCGGTGCGGGCGTCGTTCGCGCGCTGGCGGAACGGCCCCGCATTCTTGTTGTCTGTACCGGGAATATTTGCCGATCTCCCATGGGGGAAATCGTGCTGCGCCAGCGGTTGCGCGATGCCGGTATTGATATTGCGGTGGCGTCCGCGGGGGTTTCGAATGAGGAATCCGGCAACCCGATTTACCCGCCCGCCCAGCGCACACTTACCGAACACGGCTATGACCTGCCCGATCACCACCGGGCCCACCGCGTCACCGCCGAGGAACTGGAAAAAGCCGGCCTGATTCTGGCCATGACCACCGGGCACGCCCGGGCGGTGCGCCGGCTGTGCCGCTCCCTCTCCCTTTCGCTGACCAATATTCACCTGTGGACCGAGTTCGCGCTGCCGGAGGTGGGGATCGCGCCGGAGGGCGTATTCGGGCACGGCGGCATTCTTTCCGACGACGCCGGGCGGGCCTCGGGCCGCCAGCATTCTTCCGATTTTTATTATTCGTCCGGCGAGTACGATGTGCCCGATCCGTGGGGCGGGTCGGCGCGCGAATTCGAAGCGACGCTCGCCTGCGTGGAAGCCGGCTCCGAGCGCCTCGTGGAGCTGCTGCGCGGTCACCTGCCCGTGGCGCGGTGAGCACTCGGCCTGAGGTGGGCACTCGTCACGCGGTGAGTACCCAGCCCGCGGCGCGTACTCGGTCCGCGGCGCGCGCCCGTATAGTTATGCGCCGGCGGAGGGTGTTGTTCGGCGCGCTCGCGGTGCTGCTGATCGCCCTGGCGGTGCTGGCCGTGCGCCAGATCCTGGCCGCCATCTACTACTCTCCCGCGGCCGTGGCCAGCCGATATATGGCCGCTCTTGAAGATGGCCGCGCTCGCGATGCCCTGGACCTCACCGATCCCGGCGCACTTTCCGGCTCCCTCGCTCTGCTGAGCGACGAAGTCTATCGTGCCGTCCCCGGCCGCCCCGCCCATTTCCAGGTGCGCGAAACCAGCTTCACTGAAACTGGAGCCGGCACTGGCACCGGCACCAGTAATGGTGCCGACTCCGGCAACGGCGCCGGCAATGCCGCTGGTACCAGTAACGGCGCCGAAATCAGCGTGCGCGTAGACGGCGTCGTCAGCTACAACGGCACCCAAGAGCCCCTGAGCATTACCCTGGTGCGCCGCGGCACCACCCCGATCTTGAGCCCGCGCTGGCAGGTGAGCGAGGGCGCCCTCGGCCAGCTGCGCCTAGAGCACTCCGCCGATCAAGCTTCCAGCGGCACCGCGCAAGCGTCCGGCAGCGAACCGTCAACCACCAGCGACCCTGCCTCCACCCCTCCCGCCCTCACCAGCATCAACGACGTACCCGTCGCTCTCGCGCCCCAGGAATCCGCCCCAGCCTTCCCCGGCGACTACACCGTCGCGGCGCCCGGCGATTCGCGCTACCTCACCTTCGGGGCCGGTGCCACCGCCACGGTGCGGCCCGGCCAGACCGCGGCCGCGCGTCTTAGCGCCCAGGCCACCCCGGCCGCGGGCGAACGCGCGGTGGAACTGGTGGAACGCCTCGTGGAAAGTTGCGTACGCGGTGATGGTACGACGACGCCGCCAGCTGGCTGCCCGGCCGCTTTCCGCAAGGATCGTACGTTCGGAGATACCCGCAAGGAGAAGCTGAGCTGGAAAGAGAAGCCGCAGGTGAGTGCGTCTGTGGAAGGGCTGGGCGGAACCGTGAGCGTGCGGGGAGGCGTGCTGGAGCGCAGCTACGAGTGGCGGCTTCTTGCCCCGCTGAACTGGGAGAAACGCTCGGACACCGCGCGGGTTTTCGAGCGGGAGCAGACGGTGCATTTCCGGGTGGAGAACGGGGACGTGGTGCTGGAAAGTGAAAGCCTGCGCTAGCCCGGGTTACCATGGAAAGCGCTAACAGCGGCGCGAGAGAAGAGGAAGGACGTATGAGCACCAACGTTGTGGCTGAGATTTGGCGGGAAGGCAACCTCCCGGCGGCGCGGCCTATCGATCATGCCCGGCGGGTATGCACCGGCACCCTGTGGGGCCTGGGCGCGGGCGTGGTGCTCGGACTCATCGCTTTCCCGAATGCGCTGGTCGGTTCGCGTGCGTTCTACCTGATCCCGGCCTTCGCGGTGGTGGCTTTTCTGCTGGCGCTGCCGTGGCTGATCCGCGATAAAACGCCGGCCGCGCCCGGGGTGGACGTGGTTGCTCGGGTACTAGGCACCGACGAAAGCCGGCGGATGCGCACGGTTGGCAATAGCCGCCGCAAGCAGGCGCTCATGGTGCCGGTGGTGGTCCGCCCGGTGGATAAATCAGCGGATTTCCGCACCGTTATCGCGGTGCACGGCGCCGAGCAGGCAGGCTTTGCGGAGAGCAAGCCCGGCACCCTGCTCCCGCTGCGCCAAACAGAAAAGGGCTACGGTGGCCTCGCCAATGTGGAGGAAGCCAGCCCGGAACAAGAAGCCCTCATGCGTTCCTTGGAACAGCGCCCGAAACTGCTGCCCAATACCGCGCCGGTGCTGCCGTTCAAGCCGCAGTCCCTCGACCGAGTCACCACCGGGGACCAGCTGGAATGGTGGGGTGGAATGATCGCCGGCGCGCTGCTCGCAGCTGTCATCATGGGCATCGTCAGCCTGCTGTAATTCCAAGAAGTACGACGACGCATATATGCACCCGGCCATTTAGGTGCATCGCGGCCCGGCCATGAGGCGAGCCCGCACAACTACATCGCAGGAAGCCATTGCGCACCGCTGGATAATTCAGTTAACATGCATTGAAGGCGGACGAGACAGTTGCCGTCAGAACGAACCCTAACGCGACCTGATAAGCAATGATGCTAATCAGAAATATGCGGGCTCTCATGCCACGGTCCGCCATCCTTGTTTCCTCTCAATACTTATGAGGATCTCCATTATGTTTGTGCAAAAAATTAGCTCGCGGCCCGTACTATCTCTCGTGGCTGCTGGAGCTTTAGCGCTCGCGCTCGCGGCCGGCGGGTGTTCATCGGAAAAGGGGGGCCGGATCCGATGCGACTGGGACAGGGCCAATGCCCGTGACTAGCGATGTGCCGGTATCAGTTACCGGTGGCTCGGATGAAGCTTTCGCGCGGGTTTCCGCAGCTCTTGATGAGGAACTCAAGGAGTCGGGTGCGCAAAAGAACTGGAATATGATCTACGGAGCCGGGAACGCTCGTACTTTGACGGAGCTTTCGGAGCGAGCGATTCCGGGTCATACGGATCTGAAAGAAAAAATCGTACTCTCCGGGGACGGAATAGTTGAAGTGAATGATACGGAGTTGGCTCCCATTGTTGCTCGTGACAAGAAGAATTACGCACAACTCGTAAGCGCTCTGGAGAAGAATTTCGCGCTCGGCCCGTTAGATGAAAACACCGCCCTGGATTACGCGGCTGTGTTCTATGTGGAGTGCGGTGGCGTTGGCAGGGAACGTGGGGGCGACAAGTGCCAGGCTCCTGCCGGAACTGATGGTTTCGGCGCGCTCCAGACCCTCAACTATGCGGAGGGAAAACTGGGGTCAGCCTACTTCTGGCACGTGTCACCTGAGGGAAACCTGGCGGATAACGTCTGGGAAAAGTACGGAAACTCCACGGTTGATTTTGAAGCGACACGGGGATTCTTCGTGACCGAGAAGTGATGACGCGCGGCTGGTCCTTAGCTGGCCAACAGCTTCTGGATGCGCTTGACGGACACCTTTTCCTTGGTACCCAACTGTTGGGCGAAAAGCGAGACGCGCAGCTCTTCCAGGAGCCAGCGGGCGTGGTCGAGTACCCGCGCGCGGCCCGGATCGAAAGCCGCGTAGCTGGCTTCTTCGCGGGCGTTCTCCACCGCATCCGCCGCGGTTTGCACCTGCCAGGCGAGCGAATCATCAGCTGCCGGATTCACCGCGGCCTTCTCGATGCGCAGTTTCGCGGCCTGGAGATAACGCGGCAGATCCCAGAAGCGTGCTGCCGGCGTGGCCCGCACAAAATCGGCGGGCATGAGCGCATCCAGATGGGCGCGCTCGTCGCTCATGGTGGCAAGCAGCGCCACTGAGCGGTTATCCCGCACCAGCTGCTCAACTTCCGCCCAGGCGGCCGCGGCCTTGCCCGCACCTTGCGCGATCAAGAACACTTCGTCCTCGAACTCGTCACGAGCCCATGCCTGCAATTCCTCGAATTCACGCCCGGAACGCAGCTCCTCCGGGCTGGCATCATTGGCCGCGCCCCAGCGGTCTGCGAGATTCCGCGCCGCCGCCCACTGTAGATCAGCCACCAGCGCCGCAGTAGACGGTGCCGGGCTGCCAGCCAGCTGCAAAGCCAGCTCGCCATCCCAGCGCGAGGTGATCCGAGCCTCGGGCAGCGCCAGCGCATCCGCGAGCAAACGAATCACGCCGCCGCGATGCACCCGCACCTGCTCACCCGGCTCCGCCACCACATCCAGCACAACCTTTCCGGCACGGTCAGCGAGCGCCGGGTAGGCACGAACCGTCCCGGCCGGGCCCTCAGTTTCAATAACCGCCGGGATAATCCCCTGCTCCACTTCGGGCCAACCGGTCAGAGCATCCCCGGATGCGAGTTCGGCGGCGGCCGCACCGGACGAACCGGTGGTGCCGGCCGAACGTGCGGCTGGCGCGCTCGCGGACGGCGTGCCGGCGGATGGGGTGCCCGCAGACTGTGCGCCCGCGGAGTGCTTCGTGCCCTGTTTCGCTGAGCTGGGCTTGCGTAACCGCGCCCGTGCCTCATCGAGGGCCTGGGCTACCGCCCCGGCCACCACGTTTTCCACCGCCGCCTTCGTTTGCGGGGCAAGACTGCGCTGCAAATATTCGAGCGACGTTGATTCCTCAAGCACCGCACCCCGCTCCGAACGCACCCGGAAATTCACAGTCAGATGCGCGGGAAGATTAACCTCCTGCCATGCGGCGTCGTCGATCTCAATACCACGCACGCGGGCCGTAGCCACGCGAAAAGCCTCCTCGAAAGAAATCGGTTCCGTTCCGTGTACGGCCTCCTCCCAAGTGGGCAGCACCGCGCGGATATCGCGGGCGACGTCGGGAGCGGGCACCAGGTTGCGGCGTACGCGTTTGGGCAGCGCGCGGATCGTGGCGACCACGAGTTCGTCCAGCATCCCGGGCACCAGCCAGTCGAAACCGTCCGGGCGCAGGCGCGGGAGCAGCGCGATGGGCACGTCCACGGTGATGCCGTCGTTGAACGAGCCCGGCGCGAAGGTGTAGGTGATGGGCAGCGTGATATCGCCCTGGCGCCATTCGGTGGGGAAGTCCTCTTCCGCGGCGCTTCCGCCGGCCCCGCCCAGCAGGAAATCCTGCGTGAAATCGAGCAGTTCGGGGCGCGCGTGGCGTTCCTTCTTCCACCAGGAATCGAAATGCCGCCCGGAGACCACGCTCTCCGGGATGCGCTCCTCGTAAAATGCGGCCAGCGCGTCATTATCAGCCACCAGCCCGTGGCGGCGCAGCTTATCTTCGGTGCGACCGGCCTCCTCGAGGGCCGCGCGGTTGCGGGCCAGGAACTCGTGGTGAGTGCGCCACTCGCCCTCCACCAGGCCGTGGCGGATGAACATCTCGCGGGCCAGCTCGCGCGCCGCATCCGAACCGGAAGTCGCCAGCAGCACGGGGCGGTCCGCCACCAGGGTCACCCCGTAAAGCGTCACCTTTTCGTGGACCATCGCCGCGCCGTTCTTCGCCGACCAATACGGCTCCGAATAGGAACGCCGCACCAGCTTCTTCGCCAGCGGCTCGATCCACTCCGGTTGGATCGCGGCCACGGTGCGGGCGAACAGCCGGGATGTTTCCACCAGCTCGGCGGCCATCACCCACTCCGGGGTGCGTCGGTGCAGGCCAGAGCCCGGCCAGATCACGAAATGGGTGCCGCGCGCGCCCAGGTAATCGCGGCTGCGCGGGGAATAATTGCCGATATTGGACAGCAGCCCCACCAGCAGCGACCGGTGAATCGCCCCCGACTCCGGGGTATCCGAACCGCGCCCGAGCTCGCGGCAGGCGTGCGCCACCGCCCCGGAATTCGGGGCCCCGCCCAGCTGAGACGCTCCGCCCCCCGCACCCGCATCGGCCGCGGCGCGAATCTGCTTCGAGCTGGGCAGCGCCAGGCGGCGGATCGTCAGCTCCAGCGGCCGCGCCATCTGCTCAAGCTGCGCCACCACATCCGCCCACTCGCGATAGCGCAGGTAGTTGAGGAATTCCGCGCGGCACATGCGCCGGAACGCCGAACCGGACAGCTCGCGCGCCTGGGTGCGCAGATAGCGCCACAGCGTCAGATACGCGAGGAAATCCGAGGAGCCGGCCGTGAAACGCGCGTGGAATTGATCGGCCTGGGCGCGTTTCTCAGTGGGGCGCTCGCGCACATCCTGCACCGACAGCGCCGCCACCAGCACCAATACTTCGGAAGCGCACCCGTTGCGCTGCGCCTCGATCAGCATGCGGCCCAGGCGCGGGTCGATAGGCAGGCGCGCGAGCTGCCGCCCGATGGCGGTCAGCCGCGGGGCGTGGCGGCTGTCCGCCCCGAAGGCACCCGCCGCTCCATAAGTAATCGCCCCGATTTCTTCGAGGAGCTGGGTGCCGGCCCGCACCGCCCGCGCTTCGGGCGGGTCAATAAAAGGAAAATCGTCGACGGCGCCCAGCCCGAGCGCGAGCATCTGCAAAATCACCGCGGCCAACGAAGTCCGCTGAATCTCGGGCTGGGTGAATTCGGGCCGAGCCAGGAAATCATCCTCGGAATAGAGCCGGATCGCCACCCCGTCCATGACGCGCCCGCAGCGCCCCGACCGCTGATTGGCGCTGGCCTGCGAAATTGGCTCGATGGGCAGGCGCTGCACCTTCGTCTTATTCGAGTAGCGCGAAATGCGCGCGGTGCCCGGGTCAATCACGTACTTGATCCCGGGAACCGTCAGCGAGGTCTCCGCAATATTCGTGGCCAGGATAATGCGCCGGTAGGGCCCGGGCTGGAAAATCCGGTGCTGTTCCGCCGCGGAAAGCCGCGAAAACAGCGGCAGCACCTCCACGGCACCCGGCGCGCTGGAGCTCCTCCCGGGCGCCACATACCGCGCCCCGAGCTCGTCATCAAGGGCCTTGGCGGTATCGCGAATCTCGCCCTCCCCGGAGAGGAAGACCAGAATATCGCCCTCACCTTCCGCCATGAGCTCCTCGGCAGCCGCCACGATTCCACTCACCTGATCAAGTGCCGCGGCCCGGCCCGGGGTGCGCGGCGCGGTCACGCGCTGCGCACCGGCGTCGTCGTACTGTTCGCCGTGCTCCGTGCCCTGGTCCTCATCGAGGGGCCGGTACCGGATCTCGACCGGATACGTGCGCCCGGACACTTCGATGATGGGCGCGGTATCGCCGGGGCGGCCGCCCGCGCGGTGCTCGCCGAAATGCGCGGCGAAGCGCTCGGTGTCGATGGTTGCGGAGGTGATGATGACTTTGAGGTCGGGGCGCGCGGGGAGGAGCCGCGCGAGGTAGCCGAGGATGAAGTCGATATTGAGGGAGCGTTCGTGCGCTTCGTCGATGATGAGGGTGTCGTAGCGCAGCAGTTGCGGATCGGATTGGATCTCCGCGAGCAGGATGCCGTCCGTCATGAGTTTGACGAGCGTGGTGGGGCCCACTTCTTCGGTGAAACGCACCTGATAGCCGACGGCGCCGCCGACTTTCTGCCCCAGTTCGGCCGCGATGCGTTCGGCAACTGACCGGGCGGCGATGCGCCGCGGCTGGGTGTGCCCGATGAGGCCGGTGATGCCGCGGCCCAGCTCCAGGCAGATTTTCGGCAGCTGCGTGGTTTTCCCGGAGCCGGTTTCCCCGGCGATAATAACCACCTGGTTCGCGGCGATGGCCGCGCGGATCTCCGCGCGCCGAGCGGAAACGGGCAGGGTCTCCGGGTAGCTAATGCGCGGGACGGCGGCCTTGCGCGCTTCGAGTTGCGCGGGGGTGAAAGGCCGCGGCCCGCGTGGGTTGGTGCGGTTGCGGCGGGCGTTTCGGCTGTTGTGGTGGCCGCGTTTGTCTTGCGTGCCGGTGCGGTTGGAACGACGACGGCGCGAAGCGCCACCTCCCTGCCGGCCGGTGGAGCCATCACCGTTGTGCTGGTCGGTGCGAGCGTGGTGGTTGGCCTCGCCCTTGCCGGAGGGCGCTGCGGGTTCCTGAGACTTATCCATATCGTGCCTCATTATTCCACGCCTCCCCGGAGCTTCCTACCGGCCGGGGTTGGCCGCGGGCTAGTGAAACAGGTGGGGCCCGGGCGATTGCCCGGCCCCCACCTGCGTCGTCGTGCTAAAAAGCGCCGCGCTGGAAAGCGCCGTACGCAAAAGCGCCGCGCTGGAAAGCGCCGCGGCTCAGGCGCGACTACACGTCAGAACGCGAGCCTAGATTCTAGTTTGAAGTGCAATAGCGGGTGTCTGCCCTGAGTTTAGCCGATCAAAAACCTCTCGCGGGGACAACCACTCCAAACACTTACGCGGCCGATGATTGATCTCGTCAATAACGTCTGCCAAGTCACTTTCACTCAACTCCGTGAAACTCGCCCCCTTAGGCAGGTACCGGCGTATCTCCCGATTAAACCGCTCGTTCGTGCCGCGCTGCCAGGAAGAATACGGGTCAGCGAAATAGGTAGGAACCGCATACTCATCGGCAAGCTGGTAGTGGTAAGCGCACTCTGACACCTCTATCCGCCCCGTGACTGTGTCGCGTGGCAGCCCGGACGGAACGAGTTTTCCGTCGAGGCATGTCACGCAATGCATGTCAAGGAAGCAAGCTTATTGAGGTGCTCGACCTCAATAAGGCCGACTTTTCATTGGTATAGCAAGGGAAAGTCGGATTATTAGCAACCATTTCGGGGGTGGTGTCTACTACTGGTCTGGTTCAGTAGCCCAACTGTGAAGCGGGGCTACTGCATTGAGGCGTAAATATTTACGAAAATGAGTTACGAATGTAGTGGGGTGGTTTCGCTACCGTGCTCCACGAGTCAGCTCCGACCGCTTCTTGGCCGGCTTCAGCTTTGCTGGTTTACCATCAATGGAGCTGCTGAATGATGGGGAAGTGCCTCTCGTTCATCATTTGCTAGTGGTTTTGCTTGGGAAGTGGCACTTGTCCATCATTGAGCCTGGGTTTGTGCGTCGCGGTGACCTAAATTTACGTCATGAGGCTTGAAGACTTTACTGCCCCGCAGATGGGTTCGTTGGTGGACATTGCGGGCAGTGATCCCATTTTGGGTAGTTGGGAGCACAAGGCGTTCGTGCCCGCCGTGCTTCCTTCTGAGATGCCTGAGCTGTCTGGGCGGACTGTCGTCCAAGTCGCAAATGCCAGGTCTAGCTTGGCTGCTTTGGACGCTGTTGCTTTACAGCTTCCTAACCCTGCTCTTTTCAGAAGTTCTGCTCTTCGTCGGGAAGCGCAAAGCACCTCTGCTTTGGAAGGCGCATATGCTCCTCTGGAGCGAGTCATGACAACTGATGTTGACTCGCCAGAAGACGAGACCATGCGTGAGATCGTCAACTATCTGGATATGTCCTATGCGGCTTTTGAATGGTTGAGTTACGGGAGAGAAATATCTGTTGGGATGCTTACTGCCCTGCAGGGGGAGCTGATGAAAGGCACTCGACTGGCTGGGCAATCCGGACGGCTGCGAGAGCGTCAGGTTGTCATAGGTAAGCGAAGTAGCGCCAAAGCAAATGAGCCAGCGATACTTTCCTCTAGGTTTGTTCCAGCTCCTCCGGGGGACTTGCTGATTTCGGGCGTCGAAAGGCTGGTGGAATGGATAGGGCAGGATCATTCTGAGCGGATAGACCCCGTGGTCGCCGCCGCAATGTCGCATTATCAGTTTGAGACTCTACATCCGTTTATGGATGGCAACGGCAGGCTCGGTAGGCTGCTGATAGTTCTGCACCTGATGTCTCAGGGTGTGCTTTCCGAGCCGACGCTTTCCGTTTCGCCTTGGTTTGAAGCCTGTCAAGCAGAATACTATGACCGGCTGCTTGCGGTAAGTACCGCCGGTAACTGGGATGAGTACGTCGAATTTTTCGCCAGAGGAATAGGGCAATCGGCCAGCCAGGCCTTGCGCCAGGTGCAGGAGCTGATGCGTGTTCGAAATGTGCTCAAAGGCAAAGTGCGTGATTCTGGTCTACGTTCAGAAGCGGGTCTGCGTGTGGTCGATTTAGCCATCGCGAAAATCACTTTCACGACTAAGGCGCTAGCGGAAGAACTGGATCTTTCAGTGGCGCGAGCGGGCGAGCTAATTAGGCAGCTAGAGAATCTGGAAATCTTGGCCGCCGTCAACGAGAGCGCTCGGCCGAAAGTGTATTTCGCGCCTGCGATCGTTCGGGTGTTGGTTTGAGCCTGAGCCGACAGCAGCCTTCGGGGCGCTTTGGCGGGCATCTCGGCTGGCTTTTCCGGCTGTGAGGGGGTGTGCTTCTCCTGCTGGTTTACCATCACAAGCGCCGATGAATGATGGGGAAGTGCCCATTGTCCATCATTCGCGAGTGCTTTTGCTTGGGATCTGGCGGTTGTCCATTATTTGTTGTGGGTTCCGCTCGGGAAAAGGTCGTTCTCCGTCACTCAGGACGGGTTTTGCTCGGGAAGGTGGTGTTGCCCGTCATTCGCCGGTTTGCCTGACTCGTGCAGATTAGTGACCCGACTGCCGGCTGCTGAGGGGTGGTGGGTCACTAAGGCTGTGCAAGTCAGGCCGGAGCTTCCTACCGGTTGGGGTTGGCTGTGGGCTAGTGAAACAGGTGGGGGCCGGGCGATTGCCCGGGCCCCACCTGCGTCGTCGTGCTAAAAAGCGCTGCGCCGGAAAGCGCCGCGGCTCAGGCGCGACTACACGTCAGAACGCGAGAAGCGCCAGCCACCCAGCGCGAGCAGCACCACCGCCAGCGCGCACCACAACCCCAGGCCGATGGCCGGGCTGGAGACCGTGAACGAGGTGACGTCGGCGCCGGCGTTGAGGCCGGGCGGGCTGAGCGCCGCGGTGAGGAGCATCGGCGGCAGGTAGGGGATTACGAAACTGCGCACGAACTCGGAGGGAATAAGCGCGAGCACCGGGGATAGCATCATCACCGCGAGAATCAGCACGATGGTGCCGGCCGAACTGCGCAGCAGGTAGCCGATTCCCAGGGCCATCCACGCGGAGGTGACCATGGCGATGATGAAGTTGAGGTAGAGCCACCAGGCGTCGCCGCTGAACCCGATGGTGAGGCCGAAGAGGGTGCCCACCACGGCGCCCAGCACCAGGAGCACCAGCGTGGTGACCAGGGCAACCAGGCTGAGCGCGAGGGTGCGGGCGGCCACGTTGCGCCAGCGGCGCGGGTCGGCGCTCACGGTGGAGCGCATGGTGTTCGCGGCGTATTCCGAGCACACCGTGACGGCGCCGAAAGCCACCATGATGATCTGGAAAATGCTGCTTGCGCTGATGAGGACGTAGGCGGCGAGCGAATGCTCCGCGCCCATCGCGGTGGCGTAGGTGTTGAGTTCGAGCTCGCTGGAACCCCAGGCGGTTAGCGCGGTGATCGCCAGCGAGAAGAGGGTGCCGATGATGAGCGTCCAGCGCAGCGAAGGCAGCGTGAGGATTTTGCGCAGCTCGGAGCGCACGGAGCGGCCCAGCGTGACGCGGTAGCTCGGCGCGGCGAATTGGCTGATGCGCGGGGGGAGCTGAGCTAGCTGCGGCGCGGCGGCACCGGGAGCGCCGGGAGTGCCGGGGCCAGGAGTGCCGGGCCCGGCGGGAACAAAAGCGGTACTCATTGGTGGCCTCCCGGGAGGTTCGTGGCGGGGCGGCCCGCGCCGTATTCGACGTCGTGGCCGGTCAGGTCCATGAAAATATCTTCCAGCGAGCGGTGGATGGTGGCCAGTTCGTCCAGCTGCACCCCCGCCTCGAAGGCGATTTTGCCGATGTCCGCGCGCGAACCGCCCGGGATCGCGAAACGGGCGATGGGTGCGGGTGCGGCGTGCTCCCCGGGCGCCGCGGCTGCGCTGGCCGTGGGCGCCGCGGATTGCGCGGCGGTTGTGCCGGGTGCGGGTGCCGCAACCTCGCTAGCATCCTGGAAGTCCAGCCCGGCCGCGCGCAGCGCGCCCTCCAGGCCGGCCCGGTTCGGGGAAGCCACCAGCACGGTGGTGTTCGCCGCTGCCTCGGTGAAGCTTTCGATGGGCCCGAAGGCGATCATGCGCCCGCGCCCGATGACCAGTAGGTCGTCGGCGGTTTGCTGCATTTCGCTCATGAGATGCGAGGAGACCAAGATGGTGCGGCCCTGCTGCGCGAGCGTGCGCATAAGCAGACGCACCCAGCGCACCCCGTCCGGATCCAGGCCGTTCACGGGTTCGTCAAAGAGCAGCACTTCCGGGTCGCCCAGCAGCGCCGCGGCAATCCCGAGCCGCTGGCCCATGCCCAGCGAGAAGCCCTTGAGCTTGCGCTTGGCCACGCTCCCGATCCCGGTCAGCTCGATCACTTCGTCCACGCGCCGCGCGGGAATCCCGTGGGTGGCCGCCAGAATCTGCAGGTGGCTGCGCGCGCTGCGCGAGCCGTGGAAGGCCTTGCCGTCCAGCAGCGCACCCACCGTGGTGAGCGGGGAGGCGAGCTGCTCGTAAGGCAGACCGGCAATGAGGGCGCGCCCGGAGGTGGGGCGATCCAGCCCCATAATGCAACGCATCGTGGTGGATTTGCCCGAACCGTTCGGGCCGAGGAACCCGGTGATTTTCCCGGGTTGGAGCTGGAAACTGAGGTTATCGACCGCGGTGGTCGCACCGTAGCGTTTCGTCAGGGCTTCGACTGTTATCACAGGCAGTCCTTTCGTGCTGGATTAGGCAACGTCACAATTCTACAGTCGCCCCGCCCGCTCCCCGGTGGCGCTCATCTCATGGACGCACCGCCGCCCCGTGTCTCGCCGCCCCGTATTCGCGCAGTCCTAGAATGTGCCTATGCCGCAATCCTCACGCACCACCACCCGCATCCGCGCCCTCGACGGCATCCGCGCGCTCGCGATCATCGCGGTGGTGCTCTATCACATGCGCCCGGCGCTGCTCACCGGCGGTTTCGTGGGCGTCACGGTGTTCTTCGTGCTGTCCGGCTTCCTCATCACCCGCAGCGTGCTGCGCGAGCTGAGCCGCGAACGCCGCTTCTCCTACCGGCGCTACCTGCGCCGTCGCCTCCTGCGCCTGTGGCCCCCGGTTCTCGTCACCATCGCGGGGGCTGCGCTCCTCAGCTACCTCATCGCGCCCAGCCTCCTCCCGAAAGTCCAGGCCGACGCCCTACCCGCCGCGCTTTTCGCGAGCAACTGGGTCTATATTTTCCGCGAGGTCCCGTATTTCGCGGCGTCCGGGCTGCCCTCCCCGCTCACCCACCTGTGGTACCTGGGGGTCCTCGCCCAGTTTTACCTGGTCTGGCCGCTTATCCTGCTGGCCCTGCGCCGGGTGCGCTATTCGACGCTCCGGATCGTGGCGGGCCTGGCCCTCGCATCCGCCCTGCTCATGGCCGTGTTGTTCTTCGCGGGCCCGGATTCCACCCGCGCCTACTACGGCCTGGACACCCGCGCCGCCGAGTTCCTCATCGGCGCGCTCGCGGCTCTCGTTTCGCCGTATGTTGCGTCGTTGTGGCCGCGCGCGGATAGTACGACGACGCCGCAGCCTCCCACCCATTCCGCCACCGCCGCTTTCGCGTTGCGGGTGGGCACCGGCGCCGCTCTCCTGGCTTTGCTGGCGCTGGCTGTATGGGCGGATGGCGAATCGGCCCTCACCTACGCGGGTGGTTTAACGACGACGGCGCTCCTGGCCGCCCTCATTGTGCTCACCGTGCACAACCCGCGGCTCGGCCTGAGCCGGGTGCTGGCCAGCGCGCCCTTGGCTTACCTGGGTTCCCGGTCCTTCTCCCTCTATCTGGTTCACTACCCGCTGCTTCTGCTCATGAATCCGGCTACCCGCACCGCGGAGATTTCCGGGGCGGCCAAAGTCGGGCAGCTGCTGGTGGTGGGCCTGGTGGCGGAGCTGTTTTATCGCTGTGTGGAGCAACCGAGCGCGCGCCTGGCGCGGGCCGGCTGGCGCACGGGCCTGCGCAGCTGGTGGACTGGCCTGCGCGCGTGGCGCAGCGATATGCGCGCGTGGCGCACCGGCCCACGTAACTGGCGCACCTGGCGCAGCCTGGTGAGCAAGCACCACCTCAGCAGCACGATCTTCGCGATGCTCAGCGCGGTGTCTCTCCTGCTCGTGGCTCTGCTGGCTTTCGCGCCGATTCCCTGGCAGCGCCTCGCGGATTCCCGCGCGGTGGCGCTGCGCCCCGAGCTCGCCGCGCCCGCGCCTGCTATCTCCGCCCCGGCTACGCCGACTCCCACTCCAACGCCGAGCTCAAGTGCCCTCCAGCCCATCGCCACCCAAGTCCCGGCCAACCTGGATACGTCAGCCTGGGCCAAGGACCCGGCCACCGGCGTTTGCTCCGCAAACGCCGTGATGATCGGCGATTCGGTCACCCTGGGCGCCACCGAAGCCCTCAAGGAAGTCCTCCCCAATTCGGTGGTGGACGGCAAGGTCAGCCGCCAATTCGCTGCCGGCGCGGAGGTCTTTGCCCAGCGCCAAGCTCTGGGGGAGAAACCGCGGGTGCTTATCTACGCCCTCGGCTCAAATGGGCTCATCGGCAGCGAGGCAGATATTCAAAAACTTGTGGACGCCGCCCAGGGCCTGCCCGTCTATTTCGTGACGAACCGCAGCCCGTTGGAGGCCCAAAACCCCAATAACGAGCTGCTCAAGTCCTATGCCGCCTCCCACCCCAACGTTGGCATTATCGACTGGTGGGCAGCCACCGAAGGCCACGAGGAATTCCTGCGCGACGATGGCATCCATCTCACACCCACCGGGCAGCAGCACTTCGCTACCCTTATCCAGCAGGCCCTGTGCGGGGCCTAAGCCAGCCGGAAAGGTAGGCGCGGTGCGCGTTCTTAGTTCTCTTCTCGGGTTGCTCCTGGCCGCCTTCGCGGTGTTCACGGTGCAGCCGGCCTGGTTCGGTCCGGCTGCCCGGCTCGCCACCGTGGTGCCCGGGGCTCAGATCATGTCCAGCCGCGGGGCACTCGCGCTCGGGATGCTCATCGCCGCGCTCGCGGTGGGGCTGCTCGGCGCGGTCCGTAGGTATTTCGGGGGTGGGCGCGTGGCGGTGAGCTGCGCCGTCGTACTACTACTCGTGGCCCTGGCGCATGCCGGAACCTTGAGCGGACGCGGGCTGGAGCGGGAGACCCTCGGCGCGCCCGCGGCCGGCGAGCTTACCGTGGTGCAATACAACACGGAGGGCGGGCGCGTGGACCTGGATCACCTGGCCGATGCGATTGTGCGGGTGGGTGCGGATGCGGTCTCGCTTATTGAAACGTCGAGCGAGGCCGGCGCGGAGATTCAGGAGAAACTGGCCGCGCGCGGGGCGGACTATCAGCTTTTCGACGGCGGGGTGTCGCGGTATAGCGCCGCGTGGCGGTCCTCGGTGCTGCTGGTGTCTGCCGCGCGCGGGGAGTATGAAGCGGTGGATCTGAGTGAGACGTACGGGGAGGATGTGTCGCGTGCGGTGGCGGCGGCGCCGCGCGGCGGGGCGCGCCCGGATGCTCCGATGTTCGTGGCCGGGCATCCCACAGCACCGGTACCTGCGTATATGGACTTGTGGCGCGCGGAGGCGCGGGCGCTGTACCGGGTGTGCGAGGCCGTGCCGGATGCGGTTGTTGCAGGGGATTTTAATTCGACGGCGGACCACCAGGCTGCCCTCAGCCCCGGCTCTACCTGCCGCGATCTGGGGGCCGACGCCGGTATCGGGGCGGTGGGGACCTGGCCTACCACGGTGCCCGCGCTGCTGGCCTCGCCGATTGATCGGGTTATGAGTTCGGGGGCTTACCGCGGGGTGGCCGGGGAGATCATCGACCCGGATAACGCCAGCGACCACCGCGGCATCATCGTGCGGCTCAAGCCTGTCTAGTAACCCTCAGACAGACAGGTAACGTAGGCGGTTCAATCCGCGAGGGCTTGGAGTGCGATGGCACGGTTGTTGCGCACCACGGAGCGCACCTGAATCTCTTCCCATTCCCGCATGCCGCGCTGGAGCGCTTCACGTGCCTCGGGCGTGCAGGCCACCCCGAACTCGTCGATAACGAAAAGAAGAACTTCTTCCAAACAGGGCCGGAATCTGCGCCCACCTACCGGGAAGTGGACATCGGCAATCCGGGGAGTGCGCAGCGCATTCTTGAGGCGCCGGCGCGAGCGGCGGGAATGCTTGCCGCCCAGGAGCAAAGCATGTGTCCATTCATCACGGTGGGAATGCACCTGGACATGCGCACAGGGAATATTCGACCGCGGTGAGCGAATATAATCCCACCGCACCAGCGGCTCTTTTCCAACCCTCCCGTGAATCACTGAGAAGGTTGACTCATTGACAGCTAGAAGCCCGGTCTTCGAATTGAGGAAAACCTCGTAATCGAAGCGGACAATGAGGAAACGATCAACGCGAATATCTCCCGACAGGATTTTTGACGGGAAAGCCGCCTTTGCGGTTTCGTGTTTCACTAGCGAGAAACTGGGGTCAATGAGCTCCCCAATTAGCTGTAGATGCGCCGCGAACTTATCGGCGCACTCATTCAAATGTGCGTTCACCACGGTACAACTCCTCGAAGCGATCCAGGATTTCCATTTCGAAGTAGGCGTTAGTTTCTTTTGGCCCGAGCTGGTAGTTATCGGCACGCCAGTCGAATTCTTCCCGGGTCATTCTGACCTCCTGCAAGATTTCTTCTTTGCGCTCGAGAACCTCCTCCAGTGAGTTGTAAACACGGTCTGGTAAGCACAGCCGATCCTCAGCAATATCCATTTGTCTCACTCCTTCAATCGCCTCATGGCGAAGTAGTTATGCGTGCTTCTCCGTCATTCTTGCACGGTATGCAAGTGCGAAAAAGAGCTACCCACAACCTGTGGAAAAACACGGAGTAATTCTGTGGATAACTTGAGCCAGCCATCGAATAGCCTGCGCGATCTTGCCGTTCTCGTTGACTGGTTTTGGCAACCTGACTACTTTGAGTCAAGTCGGGAAACCTTTAGTCGGCCCCGGTAAGACGATAGGCTAAACGCAGGAGCGGGGAGGCATCGTGGTCAATGTAGAAAAGTACGAAAACACCATCTTGTTCTTGGCGGCAACGCAAGAAGACGATGCCGTGCATGGGAGCCAAAAACTGGCCAGCCTCCTCTACTATGCCGATTTTGATCGCTTCGAGTACAAGGAATCGATGGTCTCCATTACCGGGGATACCTACCGGAATCGCAGAATGGGGCCGGCCCCCGAAGCCTACCTCGATATTGCCAAGGGTATGGCGGAACGCGGGTTGCTCGCGATAGCGGAAAAAGACAAGAACACGGAGTCGCGTGCCACGGGTGTATACAAAGGCTTGCGCGAGCCAGATATGTCGGTTTTTGACGAGGGTGATCGGGTCATCTTGGAGCGAGTTCGCCGGACCTACTCACGCTTGAGCCGGGCGCAGCTGGAAGCGCTGTCCCGCCGCGAAGCGCCCTGGGCAGGCGCGAGCCTCGGGGAGAGCATCCCTTACGAGGCGGCTTTCTATCGGGGTACTAACTTTGACAGTTAGCTACCCTTCGTGCTGTATTCCCACTGTGCGTTAAGTGGCCCGGTCACGTTGGAGGCAGGCCTCGAATATGACAGCAACGCTAAGGTGGAAACCACAGATAGGGGGTGACAACAACGATGAGCCAGCTGGCCGATATTCTTGCGCTCGCGCGTAAAACCAATAAGAAGATCACGCAGCCGGTACGCCTCGCCACCCTGCTTTACGAAGGAATTGACGCTGCCCTCATGGAGGTTGATCCGGGCGCGCTCCTGCCATGCCAGCTTGAACGCGAACAAGCCGCTCACGATATTGCTACCTGGCAAGAGCGCAGCATCAAGATCCTCTCGGTCTTGGATCATGACTATCCCCAGTATCTTGCCCAGGTTCGTGATGCGCCCTTGCTCATCTACTACGAAGGCAAGATTGATCCTGTAGACCGGGCTGTTGCTATTGTTGGCTCACGCCAGGCCACACGGGGTGACTGCGAACGTGCCCGGTTGATCGCCCAGATGATGGTTGAGCAAGGTTATAGCGTTACCAGCGGGTTGGCACGCGGCATCGATACCGCGGCGCACGAAGGGGCATTGGAGGCTGGTGGGCGCACCATCGCCGTGATGGGAACCGGTATCGATATCACCTATCCGCCCGAAAACATCCAGCTACGTTCGCGAATTATTGAGAGCGGGGGTCTGGTCCTCACCCAGTTCGAGCCGGGTGTCGCGCCAACCAAGGCGTCTTTCCCGATGCGCAACGCCACCATGTCCGGATATTCCCAGGCAACCATTGTGGTGGCTGCCGGTGAATATTCAGGGACCCGTAACCACGTACGCTCTGCATTAGCGCACGGGCGCAGCGTTATCTCCTTGCGCCCGTGGCTCGCGAAACGCAGTGGGCGCGCAAGCTCGTGGGTAATCCTGGCGTGTATATCGCTTCCACTATGAAGGAGATTCTCCAGGCCCTGGCGCACATTGCCCGCGCCTATAACCTCTTTGCGCTCACGTGATCCTAGATCACTCTGCGAGAGCTTGGAGTGCGATGGCGCGGTTGTTGCGTACCACGGAACATCTCCTCCAGCGCCTCTACCACACCACCCCAATCCCACTCCTTGAAAACTTCAGTCCCCTAGAATGGAAGACGTGGATTTGGATACGCTCTCGGAATGGTCTCCGGTTGTTTTTGACCTCTTAGATATTTTCGGGGTGTTCGTGGCGGCCATCCTCGGCGGCATGGTGGCCCGCGAAAAGTCCTTCGACATCGTCGGTTTCGTTATCGTGGCGATTATCAGCGCCCTGGGCGGCGGCATGCTGCGCGATGTCCTCATCCAGCAGGCGCCGCTTCTCAAGGAACCGCCGGTGGCGCTCACCAATCCGTACTACCTCAGCTGTGCCCTGCTCGGGGCGCTGGTGGCTTACCTGCTGCGCCTGCGCGGCAAATGGGTGCGGCGTTTCATGACGGTCATGGACGCCGCCGTGATGGGCGCCTGGACCGCCACCGGCGTGATCAAAACTCTCAACGCGGGGCTGGGTGTGATGCCGGCTGTCATGATGGGCATGATTACTGCGGTGGGCGGCGGGCTTATCCGCGACATCACGGTGGGCCGCACCCCGGTGATTTTCGGCGGCAATACTCTCTACGCCACGGCTTCGCTTATCGCGGCGTTCCCGGCGGTGGTGCTGTGGTACAACCACGCGCCGATGCTGGCGATGGCGGTTTCTACGCTGCTCGCTTCCCTGCTGGTGATTCTGGCTCGCGTTTTCGAGTGGTCCCTGCCCGTGAACCGCGACTATTCCGTCAATGACACGCTCCAGCACGTGAGTTCTTCGCTCAGTCGCCGCATGCATCGCTTGCGTGATGAGGAGCATCGCCGCCAGGCGCGCGCCGAACGCCAGGAACGTGCGGTACGACGCCGCAACCAATCCCGCCAGTCGCTTCGCGCGCGAGCGCTCAGCAAGAAGAGCCAAGCGAATTCTTCCGGCTCGAGCGGCTCCGGCGATTCCGGGCCGAGCGGTTCCGGGAAACCTTCCAGTGGCGGGTAATCCTCGGGCAGTTAATCAGCCACCCCTTGTGCAACACCCCGTTCGCAAAGGGTATACGTCGTGGTTTTCACGCCCTGCCCGTCCGAATGTTACGGGTCACACTGTGAATCACACTCTTAGACATTTAAAAGTGTTCCCCCGATTTTCGATGTCTGGCGGCGGTTTTGGCTGCTAACTATAATTCAGACTGCCAAAATCGCCTTGAGACTATTAAAATTCACACGCAGACTGCGAAAAATAGCATCAGACTATCAATTAAGGCTGTGAAACTGTGAGTCTAACTATGAGTCTGGCGTCCAGACTTTCAGTCTGCGCGCATTGCGCAGCCGCACCATTTGCGCCCCGTTCGCTGCCCATTGACCCACCGCCCGCGCGGTAACTACAGTTACCAATGTGACCCAAGAAGCAAGCGAAGAAGCTTTTGCCGCCGCGGATTTTTACGAAAAAGCCGACGGCGGTCGCGGCCCCAATACGGTTGGCGCGCCGCTCGGCCAGGCACTCACGCGTGTCTTGCTCGCGAATATCGAGCTCAACGCCGCGAACCGCAAGCTCGATACCGCGGTAGAAGAAGCGCGCGCATCCGGCGAAAGCTGGTCCGCCATCGGCCGCGTGCTCGGCATGACTCGCCAGGGCGCCAATAAACGTTTTTCTTAGCCGAAGCGCAGCGGGAAGTGTCCTCTCGCGGCCAGCGTGATTGACCCACCGCCCACGCCGTCGCTACATTTACTTATGTAACCGGGACTACAACCCACGCCGAAGGAGGCCATCGTTCCGATGTCGCTGTGATCCCCACTCAGCCCCGCTGAGACGCCGCACCCCGCACCCGCGTCCAAGGAGATCACCATGCCTGCCCTCATTCTTGATAATATTTCATTTTCTTACACCGCCCGCCCGCTCCTCGACCGCATTACCCTGCGCCTCGCCACCGCCGACCGCGCCGTCCTCATCGGCCCGAACGGCTGCGGCAAAACCACCCTGCTGCGCATCGCCGCAGGTCACCTCAGCCCCGAACGCGGCACCGTCACCCGCACCGACGCCAGCACCATCCCGTGGAACCCCGTGCCGAACGACGACGCCGCCGCGACCGTCGCTCACTTCCTCGACAGCACCTTCGCGCCCGCGCGGGAACTACTCGCCCGTTTCGAAACGCTCAGCGCACGCCTGGGGGAGGGCGGCCCGGTCGCAGCCGAATACGACCGGCTATTATCCGAGATCACCCGCCTGGACCTGTGGTCGCTCGAGGACAGGGTCGACGACGCTTTGGCTGGTCTGGGCCTGGAAATGTTGACCGGGAGCGGGCGCTCGCGGGAGTTGGCCACGCTCTCCCCGGGTCAGCGCGCGCGGCTGAACTTGGCTGTCACTCTGGTGGCCCGCCCGCAGGTTCTTATTTTGGACGAGCCCACCAACCATCTGGATGTGGAGGCGAGTGCATACCTCAGCCATATGCTGCGTTCCTGGCCGGGCCCGGTGCTCATGTCCAGCCATGATCGGGCTTTTATTGAGGATGTTGCCACGCTCATTGTGGATATGGATGTGAGTGTATGGGCGCAGCTGGCGCGTGCTGAAGCTGGCGGCGAGGTGCGCGGGGTGTGGGAGTGCCGCGGTACTTACACGGATTATCTTGAAGCCAAGCGCGATGCGGAGCAGCGCTACCGGGCGCTCTACCTGGCCCAACAAGAAGAAAAGACGCAGCTGCGCGCGCATCGCCAGACGGCTGGTGGCATTGCCCGGGGCGGGGTGCGCTTGGCCAATGCGGAGGGCAAGGCGAAGAAATTCTTCGCGGACCGTGCCCAGAGCACGGCCACCCGCCGCACCCGCCACGACGACCGTAAACTCGAAGCCCTCGCCACCCGGGAAGTACGCAAACCCCGCGGATACACTTTTGCGTTCCCGGATTACGCTGGTGCGCCTGCCCGCCAATCCGCCGGCCTCGCGGTATCTGCTCGCGCGGCAGCGATTCCCGGCCGCCTCGCCCCGGTTACCTTCGACCTTTCCCACGGCGAGCACCTCGTGGTCACCGGCGCCAACGGCAGCGGCAAATCCACGCTCCTCACCTGGATCGCCACCGGCACCCCGCCGCCTGCTACGTCATCCGTCGCGGTATCGCCCGACTCTCTGCGCCTCACTGCGTCTGCTACCGTCGCGCAGCCTGCCGTGGCACCCTCCGCGCAGCCTTCCGGCACTCTCTCCTGCGCGGGCCCGCTAGCGTTCGTCCCGCAACGCCTCCCGCGCTGCGGAGATCCCGGTTTTAACCCGGAGGTCTGGAACTCTAGCATTGGCGATCTGGGTACCGGCATCCTGCACCCATCCATGTGGGCAACCCCGATCCCCGAGCTTTCGGCCGGTAACCAGCGCCGCGCCCAGCTCGCTCTCGCGCTCGCGGCCCAGCCTGCTGTCCTCGTCATCGACGAACCCACCAACTACCTTGACCTGGCCGCCATGCACGCTCTCGAGGAATCCCTGGCCCGCTGGCCAGGCACGATCATCCTCGCCACGCACGACCGCTGGCTCATCACCCACTGGCCCGGCCCACGCCTCCACCTACCGAACTCGCGTCTTACCGTTCCGGAATCGAAGGGGCTTCACCTCCCCACCCGCACCCGGTAGTCTCAATCTTGCACACCATAAATCCAACCGCGCGAAAGAGGTGGCCCCAATGGAGTTTCCAGATTCGATGCTTAATCAGGCTGATACGCATACCAACGGCCAGGCACCTCCAAGTACTCCACGTGAGTTATACGTACCGAATGAACTCACCGAGCAAGTAATTGAACACGCGGAGAAGATCATGGCCGGCGAACTTCCGGAAGACGGCGCCGTTTTCGATAATCTCCGCGACGCCCTCACCTTCCTCGACACTCTCGTCTAAACGGTACTCTCTCAAACGAGTACTGCCATTACGCAGCTGGCCACCTGTACCGCTCCCTCATTCGCCCAGATTTCTCGCAGGCGCTTCGGGAATTGTTGGTCGCTGCGCGGGGAAGAGACTACCTATCATTATTGGGCTGTTGGCAAGGCGACGGGGCGGGTGGCTGCGCCACCCCCCCCGCGTCGTCGTAAAAAATGTGCTGCGGATAATGTATACGATGCCACATTTTTGCAATAAGCTGGGGTAGGAGACTCTGTCGGTTTTCAAGGGCTGTGAGGGGGTAGGTATGATCACCGTTTTTGATGTTGCGCGGTTTTTTATTCGGAAATCTCCTACGCGAAGCATTCCCGCTATTACCTTGCAGAAGTTGTGCTTCTATGCTTACGGGTGGTATGCCTACGAAACTGCCCGGCCCCTTTTCCGCGAACGTTTTTATGCGATGAAGCACGGGCCTGTCATATCCGACCTATATTCGGCTCATGCTAAAACCATTGACGTGACGGAAGAGCCGCTTGCACGTGCCCAGGAGCGTCACGGTTTTTCACCTGCTGAGTTTTCTCTTTATGAAAAAGAGATTCTTGAGGCCGTGTGGGATTACTACAGCCCGCACGATAGGTGGGAGCTTCGGGATATGACTCATGAAGAACAGCCCTGGATTACTGCCTGGAATAACCGGGTAGAGGGAAGCGAGCGGGCCGATCTCCCTAGCTCCGATATTATCGATCACTTCATAGCTAAAAAAGTCCCGGAAGGGTTGGAATTGCCTGAGCGAGCGGTGACGGTTTTTGAAGAGGAACCTGTTGCCGATTTCGATCACGGGTCCTTCGTTGAGGATATTTTGGCGCTGTGTCGGGCATGAGCCTGTTATCGAAGCATGGCCTGGAGCTTACCCAAATTAGCGCAGGCCATGATCTTTCGTCTTTTTCCACGCTTGGCGATGGCGACTATCACGGAACCTGGCTGCGCCGTCATGCCCTGCGCGCGGATAGCGAAGATCTTTGCCGAGTGTGGGTGGTACTTCCGAAAAACAGCAACGTTCCTCTCGGGTATTTTTGTCTTTCCTCGTACTCGGTATTGTGCGATGATGTCCGGCGCAGAGACAAGTATTTCGATCCGAAAAATGGCGGTACCGCTGGCTCCTATAAAATGCATCCGGCTGTTTTGCTTGGAAAATTTGCTCTCGATGCTTCTTGTGCCGGGAAGCCACCATTTGGTGTTCTCATGATGTACGGCGTTTTTTCTTGTTTCCTGGATAGCATCAGGTTTTCTAGCGCCAGGTATCTTGTCTTGCATACTGGCGATGACGCTTTAGTTCAGTACTATCGCAAAAAGTATGGTTTTAAACCAGCGGTACGCCAGGAAAACGACCTGATAACAATGTACGTGACTGGTCAAGAGATTCGCGATGCACTCGAAAAAATTGCGGCGGGTCTTGGCGTCTAACCTGACTGAGCTCATCACCCACTGGCTCGGCCCGCTCCATTATTCCCTCATGCGCCCTAATTCGGCATCGGCTTCTCAATCACCCGCCCGTTTGCCGCGGTCAAGTCCCACACCACGGTGCAGGCCGGAGTTTCCTCCCGCGTTGATCCATCCGACTGGCGCACCGCAATCGTGGCGCCCGGCTTCTTTACCGTGAAGTCGAAAGACTCAATCACATCGGTGTTCCGGTTGTATGCCACCCACCCCCGCGTGATGATCCACCCGTCACCCTCCGAGCATCCCTCGAGGAGGCGACTATCGGCGGCCGGCACCGCGGTTCCCTCGCGCACGCTCCCGTGGGAGACGCCCCTCTCGTCCGCCGGCCCAAAATTGGCATGCTCAATCAGGAAACGCATATCGCTTTTCAGAACGGGGCCGCCCTCAGCATCGTCCGGCACCCGCGTGCGCACGGTATAGTCACTCGCCTCGTCGCCCGAGTAGGTCACTGCAATGCGCCGTTCGCCCACGTAATTGAGGTCCTCCGGGCCGCCCTTGGTATTGTCCCAGTGGATAATTCCCATCTCCGCTTCTGCGAGTTCGTCCACGAACCTCAGCGCCTCGCGGGCAATCGCCTCGCTGGTGTCACCGCTGCCTGCATTCTGTTCCGCCGCCGAGGCGCTTGGGCTTGCAGCGTTTGCCCCGCCACCCGCATCTTCCTTCAAGGCCGACGACGCCGCGCCGGTCTCGCTCCGCGATCCCGCCGCGGGGGCCTGGCTGCTACTCGTGCACGCCCCCAGCAAGCACACCGCACATATCCCCGCCACACCGCGGGCCACATTGTTCCATGCCATGCTTCATCCTACCGCCGCAACGAGCGGCCCAGATTCCAGGCAGGCAGGTCAGGCCGGCGCTTCGCTCGCCTCAGCCCCGGCATGTACACCGCCTTGAACATGTTCCTCAAGCAGACCATTCACTGTCAGGGATTTCCTTTCCGCACTGCTCTCCCGGCCGAGCCATCCGCGCACAAAACAGCAACGCACGCCTGTATCTCCGCGCACATCATTCTTTTCGACGACGCCGCACCTCCGCGCGCTGCGCACTTGGCCCGCACTATCTCTCAGCGACGGGCCCGTTATCGGGTAGTAGCCACGCGCCTATTTCGCGGATTAAATACGGGTGGGCATCACAACGCCGACTGCTCTGGAAAAACGTGCTGTATTCGCGGATTTGGATGTGACTCTGGGGAGAAACTAACCGAGAACTGCTATGCTTCTATACTCCACCGAATTGTGAACAAATGTTCATGCTCTATAGTCCCCGATAGGGCTGATTCGATCATGGTTAGGTAGTCTTCGCCTTGAGTTTGAAGTTTGTTGCGTGCTGCACGGTAAGCATCTTCTTCCGCTTCTGCTTTAGCTTTCCATTTTCGGGCTTCTTTTACGTACTTTAGTCGCCCGGTCATTTCTTGTTCCTTTTCAGCTGCTTTGCGTGCTTTCTTTTCCTTCGCTTGAAAATCTCGCACGCGTGCCATGTATTCAGCACGCAAGTCCTTCAATCGGGAATCCTGTAATGATTCCTGTTCAAAATAGAAGGTAGCTGTGCGGTTCTCGAAATCGGAGTGGAGTGCTTCTTCTTGGTGTGCAAGCCTCTTTTTAATTAACTCGATATGTGCAGAATCGGTGCTGGCCAAAGTATTTAACGGCTTAATCTTTGAGACCGCTAAATCTAGCAATGATCGTACGTCTTCTTCATCTAGTTCTTTTCCCTCATCTGTGAGGCCAGCGGCCAGTAGATACTGTTCCTGATTTGGATTGATACCGGTGTCGAGGGCAAACGTTGCTTCATTCACTACAAGAAGGCCGTTTTTACCGGCCAGGTCTTTCATCGTCGCAGAAACACGTGCGGAATCAGAAAGCGAAAAGAAGAGCTCAGCCAGCGGTGTCTCAGCAGCTTTTGCTGCTCCTATTACCCATTGGCCTAAAGGTGAGTTGTAGCGGTATTGGTAAGCGCCCGAATGTGGTTTGTCTTTGAAATAATACTTACCAGTTTTTACGTTGGCGGTTGGCGGAGTGGTAAGAATAAAGCGCCGACCACTGGTGGCTTGATCAAACTCGGCGTAATCTGCCAACTGGTAACGCGTTACGGCAAGTAGTAGTCGTTCAAAAGCATTGAGCACGGTACCAGTTTGCGCGTCATAGGATTTAAGTTTGTCCTGTACATGCGGATCTAGATTATCGAAAACCCTTGCGCGGGCCTTTTCCATTTCCTGATTAATTTGGTGGGAATACTGTGCTTCTAGTTCATCAAAAGCTCGACTGATTTCTTCTGCGGTCTTGAACTTGTCGAGAATCCGTCCAATTGATTTCTCTACATCCAACCCGTCTTCGATGGATCCAAGTATCTCGTCCGAAGCACCGAAAACGGATGTGAAGAGTTGGAATTTCTCCGTTAGTAACTGCAGGATACGTTTCTCAGCGAGATTCTCTTTGTTGGAAAAATTGACAACGACGACGTTAAATTTCTGTCCGAATCGGTGGACTCGACCGATCCGCTGTTCAACCCGCTGCGGATTCCACGGTAAATCATAATTTACGAGCATCGAGCAAAACTGCAGATTAATACCTTCAGCTGCCGCTTCCGTAGCGATCATTAGTGTGCCGCGGTCGCGGAATTCATCAACCAGAGCTTTACGCCGATCTGCGGCGGGGACTCCAGTTATCAAATCCGAACCTTCGTTTTGTTCGAGCCATTGCTGATAAATATCGTTAGCGTCGCGTGATGTATTCTGCCCATTGAAGAGGATGAGACCGTCCCCGCGACCCGCTTCGCGAAGCATTCGCGCGAGGTACTCCTGAGTTTTCGTGGAATCGGTGAAAATAATAGCCTTCTGCGGAGCGCCGATCTCGGCAAGTTTTGCAAATCCTTGGTCTAACGCGCCGAGCAAGGCTATGGCTTTTTGATTGACAGTGATGCTTCGTGCTAATGATGCATATTCTCGAAGCTCTTCAACTTCGGCGAGGGCTGCCTCCCGTGCTGATGAACTTTCTAAGCCATGCGTACCCACTGCGAGAGTGAAAGCTTCTGCTTCCTCATCTGTTATGTCGGGATCAATCGCTTTCTGTTCAATTTTTCCTGATAAGATTTCGTCCTCTAAACGCGAGGCGATGTTCTCAAGCGTCGAAGCCACTGCGTAGGTAGACGAACCAAGGCGTTTGCGGATAATCAGAGCGGAAAGCTGACGCTGTGATCCTTCGAAAGCCCACAAGTGTTCACGACTGAGGTAATCATTAACGAGACTATATAGCTTCTGTTCGTCTGCGGAAGGTGAAAATTCTAACGTTAACGGTATGCGCTCTGTGAAACGGATGTACTTATTTGCATCCTTCCGTAGTGTTCGCCTGGCAATTAATCGTATACGTTCCGCGAGATCATCATTTCCGTACTCATCGCTTCCGTCTATGTAGCGGGCGCGGAAAGCGTCCAAGGAGCCAAAAAACTTCGGATCGCAGACCGAGACTAATCCGAACAGCTCCTCTAACCTGTTCTGTAATGGTGTCGCGGTTAACAACAGCGCCTTCCGGGCTTGCTCCATGAGTGTCGCAATAGCATTTGCTGTCTTTGTTTTACCTGTCCAAAATGAGCGGAGTCGATGAGCTTCATCTGCCACTACTAAGTCCCATTCGCGGGATAGCTTCAATTCGTGACGCATTGCGAATTCATAGGAACAGATAAGAATTTGCTCGGTAGAGTTTGGCCCTAATAGCTTATTTACATTCGAGCGGTCTACAAGAGCTGCGGAAAGGGCAAATTTTTCACCTAGCTCTTGTTTCCATTGCTGACGCAGAGACGACGGTGCAATGATCAGGATTCTGCGCTTACGTTCTGCCCAATATTGGCAGATTACGATTCCGGCCTCAATTGTTTTTCCGAGTCCAACTTCGTCAGCCAAAATCACGCCGGAGAGAGTGGTGTTCTTCAGTGCGAATAACGCGGCATCAATCTGGTGCGGTTTCGGCTCTACTTGTGCGTCAAATAAGAGGCCGGCCAGTTTTCCCACGTGGTCGGAGGCAAAAGAACGTGCCAATTCATGCGCGTAAAATTTCGCGTGGTATGCACTCATGCCTTCGTGGATGCCTGTCAAAGTAATATCTTCCTCGCTAGTAATCACTGGTAGTCATAGGCCACTGCAGAGCTATACAAGCTTTGGGCAGTTTCTGCCTCGAGAATTGCTTCTTGAACGAATGTTTTCGTTATATCGAGAACTCGGAGTCTGCCGTCATTGAGTACTGCTACCGCTTCGACACGGCGGTAAGCACCAGCATGGTTCCGTACGTATTTAACAAACCCCCGAAGCTTAGGCAAAGCATCTGCAAGATGGTAACCATGCGGATCTACAATGTCGACGGCGACACCCCCGTGGCCGTCATCTGCGAAGAAGATGAAATCGGGCCGCAAAGCCTTCCAACCGTCATCTTCATACGGAATGCACAACGAATCTTGTCCGCCTCGGCTGGGGTTACGATACCAACCTTTGAAGCCACTGCGCGATTTTTCAGTACATAGAACATGTCTCTCCCACTCGTTGAGCTTGAATGGGTACTCACCGTTTTCGTCAGCTAAAAGGTGCATATTGTCGGTGGGCAAGTTCTCTTCGGACCCGTTTTTGAGAAGAACTCTCGTGTCGACTTGAGCTTCCCGGGGTAGCAGTAGTTCTGTGAGCTGCGGAGTGGATGCTTGCGCCTCAAGGTGATCATAAATGGCTTGGTCCGCATCCCTTAAGTTCTTGCGCGCGACACGTGTGGAGTCTAGAAGCTCGCTGGCGATCTTGTTTGCTTCTGCCTCGATGTCCTTAACGATTTCGGGAACAGCTCCAAGAGCCGCAACTCGAACGTGGGCATCAAGCAGCTTATCGTCATCTTCATCGAATGGTACAAGGTGGTCAACGTACGCTGCGCACAATTGCTTGGATAAAGAACGTCCCGCGGATCGGTAGGAATCATTAATTGCTCGGGTGTCGGCCGCCACTGAAAACGCCCTCGAAGATTTCACCTCCGCGGAACCGACTTTGGTGCGGATCTCCTCACCGTTCATTGTTAGTACGTCTTGGCGCGCAGCATCCACCTGTTTTGCATATTGAACAGCACGCCCATCTAGCGCTGCACACAGCTTTGCGTAGGTTTTGGCGACGCAGCCCTCCACCACGCCATCTTTTGCTAATGCTGCGGCTATGGCGGTACAGCGTGGAATTGGTTTAGCTGTGACCTTGGGGATTGTCAGCGATGGGAGTTTCGCGAACGCTTCGAAAACTGCGGGGTCGATATTTGCGTTCGGGTGCAGTAGAACAGGATCGAAGAGCACTCGTTTCCCAGCCCCAACGCCACTTTGAGCGTCACCACCGCTCACCAAGGCTTTCACTACAGCTTCGGCGGTCTTTCGCTCAAAGAAGGGTAGTAGGCAATCGACTGAGTTCAGCAGTTCATTACCGGGAATACGCCGCGCCAGTGGCGTGCGGATCATGCGTCCGAGTAACTGAGTAATATGCGTATGGTCAACTGCGGGCCGGAAACTCACGAGAACTTCAGCGCGCGGACAGTCCCAGCCGGTAGAAATAGCGGTTTTAGCCAAAAGAATACGGATGTTCTTCTGTTCTTGGACGCGCTGAGGTTCCACATAGGGAATAACGAATTGCCCCAGGGGAATATCGGAATGCTCACCAAAGACGTGAGCAAAAGCTGTGGTCGGAAGTTCCGGCCATGCTTCGTAGATAGTGTCCCAAATACGAGTGAATACATCGCGGCCAGACTTGTCGGGGACCTGAACTACCATTAATGGAAGAACAGGTTCTCCGTCATGTTGTTCGCGAGCATATTCGGCCCATTCGTACGTTGATCTACGTAGTTTTTCCACTCCGCGACGCAATAAAACCGTGTCGAAAGTTCCGCTTTCGGAAGGAATTTCAAGAACAATATCGTCCTTCAACAAACCTGATTCTTGGACCAGCTGTGGGTCTACTGTTACGGGCGGTAGCGCAACCCGGCCGCCAGCAGTGCCGATAGCTTTCATAGCAAGATCAAAACGTTCCACGGTAGCGGAAATTCCGAGAACGATTGGAATGGGTTTGTTTTGCCGTTCGCCATTAATGAGTCTTTGCACAATGGAGCTGCGATCTTTCGCAGGCTTTCCCATTCCACGGTGTGCTTCGTCGAGAAACATATACAGTGTGATATCCGGATCGGATAGCGTATTTGACAGCACATCATAAAATGTTTGCTGGTACTCATCAGGAGGCGGTAAAAGCGATGTAAGCGAGTTATCTGCTTCCCAATCGACTCCTCGAACAAGCCTCGAATTCTTTGCAAGTTTATGCGTGTTCAAGAAATAGACGTTTCCGGGGCGTAGCTTTGTCTCGGCGAAATTTGTCTCAACGATCGTCATCCGTGCGCCAAGTTCTGGAGAGGCCGAGTGGATGCGTGCGCGGGACTGCTCGTTCAATGATGGGTCATCTGAGAACCACAACACTACCGCGCCGGGGTCCCGCAAGAAATCCAAGTCTTCGTTGCCGAAAAACAGCGCTTCAATGACGGCAGCTGCCATTACCGTCTTCCCGGAACCGGTAGCTGCTGACAGCGAAAACTGGGAAGTTAATTGGCTCTTTCGGTAAAGGTCATGTGCGGTCTCAAGCTGAGCCAAGACCTGGCGTACTGCAGCAAGTTGGTAGTCCTTTAGGGCGTAGCGCATTTTAGTCCCTTCCCGCGGCAATCTCGAAGTTCTGCAAATACGATTCGTACAGTCTTACGGGTTGTACATCAGGAGGTAACTCTCCAGCGACAAATTGGAACGCTGCATCATCATTAGTGATTACAAAAACTGTCGTAATGTTGGGCCGGTCAGCAGTTGCGAGAAGGAAGATGTCTGCCTGATCCACGTCAGCTAGCACTCCATAAGTATCACTCAAGGCCCAGCCGTCCTCGCAAACGTCATCAAGAATCGGGCCGCGAGCGCCGGCTCTAAGCCATAATATTGGTGCGACTCTCTCGAATGCTCTGTTATGTCGAACTGAGAGCGGAGCCTCATACGTTAGCGTAAAAAATGCGGCGTTTTCCTTGAAACCGTCACTCATTGGGAACCCATCGGTGAATTTGTAGTCACCGTTAATCAGCTCGCCGTTGGGCGTCTTTCCTGTGATAGCTGCCTGAATGCGCGGCTTAGTAATGTAATCACAGATACCCCACTGCTCCCATTCTGGATCACCCGGACGGAATCCATCTTTACGCAGCTTTGCCTGCTCATCAGCAGAAACTTCGTTGTTGGTTACACTAATGCATTGCCGAGAGCCTCCGTCCTGCTTGTTCAACCGCATAACCGCATGAGCAGTTGTGCCCGATCCTGCAAAAAAATCGAGAACTGTGGCGTGGGGCTTATCCTTGACAACTATCCGAAGGGCATCTTCTACTGCGTACAGGGACTTAGGGAATGGGAAGCGCCTCTCAGGCAATAGTTTCAGGATCAGTCGTGACCCATATTCACCCGCGTTATGAGCCTGGCGGTTCCAGACGGTTTTGGGTAGAGTTCCATGCTTAATGTCGCCACTGTATTCAACTTCGACTACACCATTGGAATCACGTCCGGTAACCACGATTTCGCCTCGATCAATGCGTTCGCGCTGGGCGCGTCCAAGATACAGCAGAGTCCACCGGTCGCGCTTGGCATCGTATGCGCCAACTTTCGCAAATCCACCTTCGACTAATTCGCGCAGGCTTTGTGGACTCATACGCCAGACTCGATCATCGTCGTTGGTTCTGCCAATAGGCAGAACTGTGATTAAACCGGGTATGTTCGGGGCATCTGCTCGTGCAGCTGATGGAGGAAGTGGCTCTCCTACTTTAGCTATTCTTCGAGAGATGGGATCAACATATACTGGATAAAAACATCCGGGGGAATGAGATCTGGCAGAGTTCGTGCCCCCCCCCGGAGTAGCCACTCCCAACGTACCTTGCGTTGGGAGAGGCTACTCCGGGAAGCAGCCACTCTATTTTTTTCTTCTTCTGCGTTCCGTGTGAGGAGGGGATCTTCTAATAACGCTGGTCTGCTCTCGCCAAGAAAAACAAAAAAGGCATACTCATCTACCCTAGCTAATTCTGTATCTCTGGCAACACCGTTCGGGTTGATAACAATACTGACCATCTGGATATGCGCTTCGGGGAATGACTGTTCAAGAAGAAGTCCGAGGCGTAAATACTCTTTCTCGTCAATGGTGCAGATAAGAACAGAGTCCGCAGGATTCAACAGTTCGCGGGCGACCAACAGACGCCGCTCCATCATCGCGAGCCATTTGGAATGACGGTAGGCATCATCTGACACCACGTAGTCGTTGTTGTACTTCCAGTCTTTCGCCCCTGTGTTATAGGGAGGGTCGATGTAGATCGCGTCAATTTTATGACGATGCGTGTACGTGAGCATCTGCAGAACATGGTAATTTTCGCCGTTGATTACCGTGTGGTAAGGCTTATCTCCACCACGCTCAACCCGTCCAGTCTCGACGAGCCCAGGGTAAATTTTGTCAGCAAAGCGTGCCACGACCACCAGATCGCATACATCTACCGTTGTTGTTTGCTGTTCAGAGCCCTCCAGCTTAATCAAGAATGCTTGTCGCTGTTTAGCTGCGCCCCGTAATTCTTCGACACGCCACAGCTCGCTACTCTCCTTTTGATTCGATCCCCGAGGGGAAAGGATGCGTACCGTGTCGCCGCGGCGTACTGGTTGCCCAGGAAGATCAACTGCCTCAGGCTGGTGCCTTTCAAATACGAGTCCGAAACTACGCCGATTCATCAGGGCTTGGACCTCGGCTGTGAGATCTTTGCCGAGTTGCGGATTTACCTTGGTGGCCTGGGCCAAAAGGTCGGTTAATCTCGACATGTAGTACCTCCGGGTTCGTCATTATATTTACCGCATAGAACCCAGCGGACTCTATGCGGTAAAGGCAGCTTCCCTAATCGTACTTGTATTTGGCCAAAATAACCGAAGGGTTACAGTGCTTCATTCGGTGGCTCGCAGGAGTTATTGCGCGCCGGATGCCGCTGGGCTAGGTAGGTGCTGAAGAACACGGCGAAGGCGAGGATCCAGAGCCAGGCCAGGGCGGAGTACCAGTTGAGGCCGCCGAAGAGCGTAATGCGGGGCAGTTCGGTCGCGATGATGAACGAAATGCCGAAGAAAGCACCGTAGATGGCATCCAAGACATAGCCCCACGGGCTCCGCACGCCACGCGCCCGGCGCAGCACCGCCGCAGCCTTGGTGAGAAGCGCGCTCGCTGCCAGGTAAACGAGGGTGGAAGTCCAGAACATCCACATCTTCACCTCCGGATCACCGGTGGCCCAGAACAGAAGTATTGCCGCAGCCAACCCGGCAACGACCACGACGAGTAAAGTAGCGCCCTTGCGGTAGCGGTACGCCCTCTCGGCGGATTTTTCACGGTTCTTGGGCCCGTGCATGGAGCCTGGCGGCATTTGTTCAGAATCGGCGGGTGCTTGCGTGGTGTCTGTGGGCTGCTGCTTAGGTTCTTGTGTGACATCCTCGTTCATAGGATAATTATGGCCGATATTCAAGGGTGAAGGGAATGGGCTATGGCAGACGCACCGCAGCATCGGCAGCCGAGCAGGAAAGTCCCCATCGGTAAGATCGCAAGCTTTCTGATTATCCTCCTCGTCGGTTTCGGGTTTGCCCTGTTGGTGGTTTTCCTTGCTGGCCGGCATTCCTTCCCGCTATGGAGCTTCGTCGTCGTACTTATTCTTTTTAGCATCGCCAGTTTCTACATGACGCGCGCGGTGGGGCGGACGCCGCGGCGCTTCGGGTACCTCCTCGACGCCGGCTACGGAATCATTGCCGGGCTGTCCTTCCTGGTGTTTCAGTACGCGTACGAATCGATTCGGTGGCCGTCGTTCCTGCTGGTGGTGTGGATGCTGGTGACCTCGATGGGGTGCAGCGCGTATATCGACAAGCGGCACCCGGCGCCGCGGGTTGGTGCAGAGGATTAGCGCGAGTTGCGAGCGGCGGTGAGTGCCGCAAGGCGTGCCTGAAATTGCGTGATGTGGTCTAAGTGTTGGGTGCATGACCGGCTCGCGGGCGATAGTGGTATGCACTGGGCAGGTTTCGACCTATTATGCGCAATAGGGTGCCCATAGTGGGGTGCTTCGCCAATCGGATGGCGCTCCTATGTCAGATATAGAGCATCCGGGAATCCCGGTCGGGAATTCGGTCAGGACCCGGGCGATGGCTCGAATCTCCTCAACGAAGCCTTTGCACTCCAGCAGGTAAACCGCAATGCTAAGACTTGTGAAAAGCTTTTCTGGCCGACCTAGGCATGACTTGAGTTTGCCGCAAGAATTGCGGAGATTTGTTGCAGGTGTGACGGCCATTTTGCGATTCCATAGCCTGGCGTGGTGGGCGCAGATATTACGCAGGCTGTTCATAACTCTTAGCCATGACCCCAGTGTGTCCACTCGGGTGGAATATAGATTCGCCACCTGCACTTGTAGTTTGAAAGGCGCGAGTAGGTAAAGGCTAATGAGGGAACCGAATTGCAGAATCTCAGTGATGACCCAAATCGGCATTTGGCCGTTGTATGCGTCTTGGTGGTGCTTGACAAATGCCTCACGGGATCTTTTTTGCGTCTCGGCTAAGGTGACTGCAAAATTGCGAGCTTTGTTACGATCGCGGTCATTATTCTGGATTTCGAGGATATGCATATGTAGGTAGGGATCTGTTTCACCGAAGACGTGACCGACATCGACCCGTAACGCAATTTCAAATTTGCAAAGTGCCTGCCAGACAGCTGACCGTAACTTTTCGTCAAATTCGTAAAGTTCAATAACGTGGTGCATCTTCGCGCCCGGAACGAAAAGATCCGAGCGGCGGTGTGTTAGTGCGTGGTTCTGATTTGCAAATTGGCGCAGCGGATACCAATAACCTGAGAGTCGGTAATAGCCGACTGATCGTAAGTATTGTGCGTATTCCGCAGCGTCACTTAGGCCCCGGCTGGTGAGTATCTCAATCTGCTGGTGGAAAGTGGTCCAGGGCTTCGGAGTAGTTGCCATCGCGCCTCGCTGGGCCTCGGTATGTGAAGCCCGGCCCTGACCCACTCTGTAAAGAAAGTGGGCGGGCCGGTTCTGGTATCTAAAATCTACCAGAACCGGAGGGGATGTCAAGACCTGGATTCAAATTGTGAAGACCGGCCCTGACCTACTCTGCAAAGCGGGTAGGCGGGCCGGTACTGGTGAATAAACTCTAGCAATGCCGCGGCAAAGGCTCAAGGCCGCGGACGAAGCTCAAGAGCGCGGCTGCTGCTCAAGACTTACTTCGCCCGGAAAGCGTAGTAGACGGGCTTGGGATCAGCGGCGGAATAGTCGGTGCCGACGAAGCCGTAGCCAGGCACGGCATCGGTTATGGTGGCGGGCACTGACCAGACCGGGGCGTCGCCCTGGTTCCAGTCGAAAGCAAAGGTGGCATCACGGGAATCCTCGCGGTAACCCGTCAGCACGATCCCGTTACCGAGCGCCACAAAATCCAAGCTAGCGCTCGCGAGCGGAATCTCGCGCAGCTGACCCGCCGCCACTACCGTGGTGGTAGATCCGGTCAAGCTAGAAAGATACGCCACCCCGCCCGGCACGCAGGCGGAGATCGCTACCTGATACCGCGCGGCAGAACCCGCTGGCTGCTGCCCTAGCAGCTTCTCCAGATCCTCCCGCAGCTGCGCGTTAGTTGCTTGCGGAGCCGGGCAGCTAGCCTCCCGCACCGACACTTCTCCAGGCAACGGTGCCCCGGTGCTCACCTTCCCCTCCAGCGTGATAGCCAGATTGGCCTCCGGGATGAACCAGCCATCCGCGGTTGGCATGACCGAGGCGCTTTCCACATCCTCGGCCTTCACCGAACCAGAACCGCGCGTGCGGCCTCCGGAATCGAAAACAGTCCAGTTGACCGTGGTGCCCTCCCGATCAAAAAGCAGCAGCTCCCCGCTCGGCGCCACGTGAAAATTCCCGAGCGAGGCAGGGACGGTCAGCTCGGCCAACACCGCCCCATCCGTGGGGGAGAGCCAGGAGAAACGTTCCTCGCGAATATCAGCCCGGGAGAGTAGCACCCCGGGCGCGAAGCCCTGCGCGTCCTCTCCGCTTTCCCAGATCACGGCACCATCCGCTGCGGCGCGCAGGGTGGCGGGTACGTCCGAAATATATGAGCTGGCGTAAGGATTCCCCCAGGAATTCGGTTTGCACCACATATTCGCGGTCTCACCAGCCGGGGCGCATGCGAGCTCCCCGGGCAAGCTATAGCGCAGCTGCCCGGTTTCCGTGTCATAAAAGCTCGTGGAATTAGCCTTGGTGTTGTAGCCGCCGAAAACGTGCCCGGCGGGGATAACGAAAGGCCGATCCGGGAAGGCAAGAATGTGTGATTCGGTGCGCACCGCCTGCGTATCTGCAATATTCTGCGGGACGGGTGCGTAAGTAGCCAGCGGCTGCGCGCCAGCCTCCGGGACGGCAGCGCTCGCGGCGCCCCCGGCATCGCCGGAATCTGCGCCGCCAGAATCTTCAGCACTCTGCGCGTTGCCCACCTCGGCCGGCGGGTCGCTCACCTCATCTTCCATATCGGCAAGGAAAAACCCGGCCGGGAAGCACACGAAAACAATGATGAGCCACCAGAAGAGGCCGTGGTCCTTCTTTTTCTTCGGCTCCTCGGGCGGCGGCGCGGTATTGACCCGCGCGGCACCGTGGGCTCCGGTTGTGCCGCCGGCCCGCGTTGCGCCGTAGGCTCCGGTTGTGCCGCCGGCCCGCGTTGCGCCGTAGGATCCGGTTGTGCCGCCGGCCTGCTGCGTACCAGCGCTTGCGGGATAGGGGACCGGCGGGACGGTGGGCAGCAGTTGCGCCGAACTTGCGTAAGCCTGGCGCATCGCCCGCTCGTCGCGCGGATGCGGTTTCGTGCGGGAGCCTTGGCGAGTGCGCGAGCGCTCTTTGCTCCGCGAACCCACGCCACTCCGCGAACCTTCCTTCGCCCGCGCCACCACCGGCCGGCGCTCGCTTTCCGGTTCCGAGAAAGCCGAGCCGGCACCGGCGCGCGGCGGGCTTTCCGAAAACGCCGAACGGTGCGCGCGGGTTTGCCATTCGGCCAGGTCCTGGGCGCGTTTACGTTGGCGGCGGCGTTTGAACCAGCCGCGTGCGCCGTCGTCGTCGCTAAAAGCTGAACCACGCATGGACTCACGCTCCTAAAAGATCCGCGGCGCCCGCGAGCACCGTCCCCACGTCCCCCTCCACGCGCAGATCGGCGCAACGATCCGCGGTGGTCGGGCCGATATTAATAATTGCGCACGCCGCGCCGTGCTGGAGCGCCTCGCCCAGCACCCACGAACCGGTTAGCACCGCGAGCGACGTGCCCACCACCAGTGCCACATCCGCCTCGCGCGCCCACGCGAAAGACTGCTCCATCGCATCGCGCGGCAGCGCCTCGCCGAAAAATATCACCGCGGGTTTGAGTAGACCGCCGCAGCGCGGGCACGGCGCCACCCGGAACGTGGAGGCCTCCGCCCCGGCGCGGTCCGCGGAAGCCAAAATCGCCACGTGAGCCGGATCGGGATCCTCGGGCCAGCCCGGGTTGAGCGCGTCGAGCTGCGCGGCAATCTCCGCGCGCGGAAACTCCGCCCCGCACTCCACGCACACGACCCGCAAAAAATTCCCGTGCAGTTCCGCGAGCTTGGTGGAACCGGCTTTCTGGTGGAGATTATCCACATTTTGAGTAGCGACACCATTAATAAGGCCCGCTTTTTCGAAACGTGCCAGTGCCGTGTGGGCATGATTGGCGACGACGCCGCTCAGCGCGCGCCACGTTTCCTGATTACGTTGCCATACCCAGCGCTGCCATACCGGGTCGGAAACGAAGGCGTCGTAATCAATGGAGGGGGTATCGGAGGAGCCGGTGCCGCGGTAATCGGGAATGCCGGACGCCGTGGAGACGCCCGCTCCCGCAATAACTACGGTGGTGCGCCCGGCCATGAGCTCGGCTAGTTCGCGAGCGGCCTCGGTGGTGTCGTTGGTGATCATGGTGACTCCCTCGTGCTGGCTCCGGTGGTTCGGGCGGTGCGGCGGCCGGTGCGGATCGGTCCCATGCGGGCGCGCGTGCGTGCACCGGGCCGGCATGCCGCTTCCTCGCTCATCGTATCCCGAATGCGCGGCGGGGTGAATCTTTCGCCTCAGGGCAAAGGTCCGGCCACGGCGGGGCCAAACGTGGGATAATAAAACCTGTTTGAGGAACCCTCAAAGAGTGCCGGTCGCGGCACTCGCACGGAGCCTTCGCCACATCGCGGTGGTTCGCGTGCTCACACAGAAAACCTCTCGGACAGATGGTTCGAGGAACGCCGAATAAAGGAGATCTCAGTGGCTGTTGCAACCCGCGAACAGTACGACGAAATGCTCAACCGCGCCAAGGCGAATAAGTTCGCCTACCCGGCCATCAATGTCACCTCGTCCCAGACGGCCACCGCTGCCCTGCGCGGTTTCGCGGAAGCCGAATCGGATGGCATCATCCAGGTGTCCGTGGGCGGCGCCGAATACCTCTCCGGCTCCACCGTCAAGGACCGCGTGGCTGGTTCCATCGCCCTGGTGGAGTACGTGCGCGCCGTCGCCAAGAACTACGATGTGACCATCGCGCTGCACACCGATCACTGCGCCAAGCAGAACATCGATTCCTGGATCCGCCCGCTTATGGAGCTCGAAGCTGAGCAGCACAAGGCCGGCAAGCAGACCTACTTCAACTCCCATATGTGGGACGGCTCGGCCGTGCCGCTGGATGAGAACCTGGAAATCGCCAAGGAACTGCTGGCGCTCTCCCAGAAGGCCAACACCATTCTCGAAATTGAGATCGGCGTTGTGGGTGGCGAAGAAGATGGCGTCGTTGGCGAAATCAACGAGAAGCTGTACACCACCGCTGAGGACGGCCTCAAGACGGTTGAAGCGCTGGGCCTGGGCGAAAACGGCCGCTACATCACCGCGCTGACCTTCGGGAACGTGCACGGCGTGTACAAGCCCGGTCACGTCAAGCTGCGCCCCGAAATCCTCGGTGAGATCCAGAAGGAAGTCGGCGCCAAGGTTGGCAAGGAATCGCCCTTCGACCTGGTCATGCACGGCGGCTCCGGCTCCACCGCCGAAGAAATCCGCACCGCGGTGGAAAACGGCGTCATCAAGATGAACGTGGACACGGACACCCAGTACGCCTACACCCGCCCGGTGGCCGACTGGATGATGACCAACTACTCCGGCGTTCTCAAGATCGACGGCGAAGTGGGCAACAAGAAGCAGTACGACCCGCGCTCGTGGGGCAAGGCCGCCGAAGCTGGCATGGCCGCCCGCGTTGTCGAAGCGTGCGAGCGCCTCGGCTCCACCGGCACCCGCATGAAGTAAGGGCGGTGCCCGCGGAGCGGGCGCGCCGCGCTTAGCTTTCGCAAGTGCGCGAGCGCATGGCGCTTGCGGGCCGCTCGCGAAGCGGGTGTGCTGGTGCGCCGTTCGCGGTTCGGCACGTTCTGCGTAACAAGGGGCCGGTAGCTCATTTTGGGCTGCCGGCCCTTTGTGCTGCTTTGGCACTGCGCCGCGGGGCTGGTGGCCAGCCACGACCCGGAGCCGATCTGGCATCTGGCGGCCCGGGCCAGTCCAGCCCGCCCGAAAACAAAGTGTGCGTAAGAGCACCGTTTCGGAGCGATTTCGTGTTCCTTGCGCACACTACACGGGATGCGCTGTCTGAAATACACACTTCGAAGAGGCGAGACACCAGGCCGGACAGCAGAATGTACATAGGTGACAGTTTTTCCGCGATTTAATGTCCGTGGCGTACATCCTGTGGCCCTAACAGTCCGAAACGCACGTTCTGCAGCCTTGAAGCTTGAATCTGACCCATTCCGCCTGCCCCGCGCCGGCGGGAGGCGGGTGTGTTTTTCCGACGTGTACTTCGCATGTACGACATCTGCACTACAGCTCTGACAACACCTACCACCCCCGCAGGGGCTAGTGCGCCGATTGTGGTTCGTGTGACTTGTGGGATTTCCGCGACCAGTTCCCGCGTTGGCCCGGAAAACGTAGTGCAAATTGGCGCACGGTTTTGGCGGTTTTTCTGTCACCAGGTTGCACTACGTGGCGTGCGCGGTCCTGGATTTGCATTATGTGGTGCCGGGCGACAGCATTCGAGCGATGGCGCTCCGGCGCAGGCGGCCCGCCGCGGTACCGCGGTGCCGTAGCCAATATTGGTGGCGCCGCCCCGCGCCCGCACCACCCCCGTCAACACCCCAGCACCGCCGCCACCAGCGCAAATGGTCATACTCTGAGACAGTTACCTCGGAAGATAAGATTTACCACATAGTTATTTAAGTCGTGCTTGAACACCTTCCAAACGGTTTATAATCGCGGGGCGCCAGGAGTACCTCGAGTCATCAAGGTGTTTCCGCAGCTGAGCCACGTGTTTGGGGGCGTCTCACCGCGCCGCCGGGGCGTGGAATCCGGTAAAAACGGGTAACTAATAAGGGATCTAAGAATGCAAAAATTAAGAACGGGAGCGGCGCGTTCGCGAGTCGCGGCGCACCGGTTGATCACGGGTGCGGTGGCGGCGCTTATTGCCGCCGTCGTCGCGGTGGGCGGAGCGATTCCGCTGACCGCGCCGGCCATGGCCGCGAACGTGCGAGTCACAACGAATGGTGACAACGCCGCAAACACCACCGGCGACAACACCAACGCCACCGGCGAAAACACTGAAAACTCTGAAAACGCCGAGCGCGCCGCGGAAGCAGCCTCGGCCCGCTTGGAAGTCGCGGTGGCCGAACCTGCCGACCAGAAAGCCAACGGCGTGAAATCCGGCGCCCTGGCCAGCTACGACGTGCAATGGTCCTGCGCCGGCGTGCAAGGTCAATGCGAGAACACCACTCTCAGCGTGACCATCCCCGGCCTGGTCGATTCCATTTCCAGTGCCGATCAGCTCCCTCTCACCCACGTGAGCGCCACCAATTCTTCCCACGATCAATCCGCAGTCCCGGTGCGCGAAGGCGATACCTACACCTGGAACCTGGGCACCGTGCCGGTGGGAACCACCGGCGCCATGCGCGTGCAGGTACGCCCGGAGAACCTGCGCTGGCCCGAAGGTGAAGCGATCCACCCGAAGGTGGCCGGCGAAACAAACGGCCTGGTAGCCGACCCGGTGGAACTGACCACCCCGGTGCATGCCACCCCACCATCGCGGTCCGTAAATTCGCTCCCGAATCCCAGCCGGCCATCGGTGGCCAGTACACCTACACCATTACCGCCGGTTACGAAGGCGCCTTCAATACCAACGAAAACAAATTCAAGGACCCGGGCACCGGCACTCCCGGCCTCATGGGCCTCACCGAAATCCGCCTGGTCGATACCCTGCCCGAAGGTGCAGAATTCGTACGCGCCACCAATGACGGCACCTACGACCCGGCCACCCGCACCGTCACCTGGGTGGTTCCCGGCTCACCCGTCGTACGCGCCATCGAAGATTACCGCGTCACGGTAGCCTTCCCCGCCGGCACCTTCGCCGAAGGCGCCAGCGCCACCAACAACGTGCAAGCCACCGGCACCCCGCTCGATCCCAAGCACGCGGACGTCACCGCCACCGATTCCGTGACCCGCCAGCTGCAAAACCTGCGTGCCGAAGGCAATTTCCGCAAAACCGCCAATAAGGCCGTGACCCAGCGCGACGGGGAAGCCAGCTGGGATATTTCCTGGTCGAATACCGGGAATGTTCCCCTGCGTATGCACGTGGCTGATAACCTGCCCTGCCGCTACGTCTCCCCGGAAACGCCCGGTGCCTGCGCCACCCCGGCCCTGCGCAATGTCAAGGCCGGCCTGGTCCGCCCGCTCCGTAAGAATGTCCCGGCGAAAGTCACCTACACCACCACGAGTGGGACGCAGCTGAGCGTCGTCGTCGACCCAACTACCACACGGGATTTTGACCTCCCCGTTCCCGCGGGAGAAGAGATCACCTCCATCGCCCTGGACGTGGACGTATTCAACGGTGAACGGAGCGATATCACGCTGGAAATCCGTGGAACTGTGGTGGCGGACTTCCCGGCCGATGTGCATAACGGCACCACCGCGCCCGACGGCGCCACCTACAGCTCCGCCCCGCGCTACGAGGTCCCCACGCTGGAGAATCGCGCCGTCGTGACCGCGCAATCCCTCGATTTTGCCGGCAACCCGACCCCGGACCTGCCCGCGAAGATTACCACGCGGGAATCCGCGGCGCAGGTCGCGATTGTGGACGGTTACCCCACCTACGGGGTGTCGAAAACCTCGCACCTGGGCGGCCAGATGGTCGGCAACCTCGACACCAAACCCGGCGAGCTCTTCCAAACCGGACAGACCTACACCTTCGGGCTGGGCTTCTACACCGGCAAGGGCGCCAAGCTCTCCCCGGTGATCATGGACCTGCTCGCTCCCGGCATGGAATACGATCCCACGCAGAAGATCACCACCTCCGCGAACTGGCCGGCCACCCTCCCGCTCGACAAAATGCGGGTGGAAACCGAAATGAAAACTGTGGACGGCAAGCAGCGCCAACTGGTGCGTTTCACCTGGCCGAACGACGGCGCGGGCGCGGGTAACGGCGCCGGTACCGGCGAAGGTACGGGCGACGACGCTAACGGCGCCGCGGGCACACCCGGCAGCACAGGCGACTACTTCGCCCCGCCCAGCACCGGCGATCAAAGCCGCTCCAACTCCTCGGAAATGGTGCTCTACTTCGGCGCGAAAATCACCGCGGCCACCGAGCCCGGCGAAAACACCAATGACATGATCCTCGCGGACGCCAAGCGCCCGAACCTCGGCACCGCCGTCGCCCCGAACCAGTGCATCCGCAACTGGTGGGCGGAAACGAATAGCCGCAAACTCACCGATAACCTCGACGGCCTCAACCGCCCCGAAGCGCGCGGCTGCACCACCTCCACGAAGTTCAACGTGGCGGGCTTGCCGGCGCTCGCGGGCAAGAATTACGTGAAGGGCGACGTCGATACCGAGTTCCAGGCCAACCCGAATTACGGGACCGTTTCGCCGGCCTCCAATGCCGAACTCAAGCTGGACCTGGTCAATAACGGCAATGCGGGGGTCTCCGGGGTGGTGGCCTACGATGTGCTGCCCTACCCGGGTGACCACGGCGTGAGCGGGGCCAATACCCCGGAAAACGAGCGCGGTTCCACGTGGCGCCCGCGCCTCAACGGCCCGCTGACCTTCGGGGAAGGTACTCCGCAGCCCACCTCGGTGCTGTACTCCACCTCGATCAACCCGTGCCGCGGCGAAGTTATGGAGCTGGGCGCTGCCCAGGATTCCAGCCCGCAGAATTGCGAGCCGGGCACGTGGAAGACCGCCGAGGAACTGGGCGGGGACTTCTCCCAGGTGCGTGCTTTCCGGGTGGAATTCCCGCAGGATGCCAAGCTCACCCGCGCGGATACCTGGACGATCAACGCCAATGTGACGGCCCCGGCCGCCGCCCGCGGTATCGCCTGGAATAGCTACGCGGTGACCGGCAAGAACGCCGAAACCGGCGCGCCCGTCATGCCGACCGAGCCGGCCAAGGTGGGGCTGACCATGCCCTTCGACCTGGACCTCACCAAGGAAAATATTCACGCGAAATCCGCTGATCTCGGCGTGCTGAGCGAGAAGGTTGCCGCCGATCCCGCGCATGCCGGCCTGGCCGAGGGTATGCAGCTCGCCGATATCGAGAAGCAGAACGAAACCGAGCGTTGGGCCACCGGCTCCGTGGTGGAGTACGTGGTGCGCGCCAAGAACGCCGGCCCCGGCTTCGCCACCGGTGTGGAAATCACCGATATGCTCCCCAAGGGCGTCACCTACGTGGGCTACTGGAGCACCAACGGCGGATACGATGCCGCCACCGGCACCTGGCGCATTAATGACACGGTGACCGAAGTTGTGGATCCGAGCACCGGCGACCCGGTGGAGGGCGCGGACCCGAGCGCCACCGATGATGCCTACCTGCGCTTCACCCACGAACGCGGGATCGCCCCGGGCGGCGAAGAGGTGCTGCACCTGTACGCGGTGGTTGATGAAACCGCGCGCTCCCAGCAGGTCTGCAACGAGGCCCTCACCCCGGCCAAGGATCGCCTCGATTCGAAGGGTCAGAAGTTCGCGGGCACGAAGGCGAATGCCTGCCTGACCGTGGGCGTGAACCTGGGGGATCGCATCTTTGAGGATACGAATAACAATGGCGCGGAGGATCCGGGCGAGCCGGGCCTGGCGGGCGTGACCGTGAAGGTGTTCCGCCCCGGCGATACGGAACCATTTGTTACGACGACGACGGACGCCAGCGGCAAGTACCTTGTGCGAGGCCTGGAACCTAGCACGTACTCGGTTGTGGTTGATCGCGCCACCCTCCCGAAGCGCGAGGGGACCTGGGAAACTACCCATGTCCGGGAAGGCTCGGGCGATAAGGAGAAGGCCAGCTCCGGGGAAATTACCCTGAGCACCGCAGATGTGCTGGATGCCGATTTCGGCTTCCACTACGTGGCGCCGGTCCCGCCCGTCCCGCCGCAGCCCCCGGTACCGCCGGAGCCTCCGGTGCCGCCGGCACCCGAGCCGACAACTCCGGAACCGACCACGCCCGCGCCGGCTCCTTCGCCGACGACCACGGCGCCCGCGCCGCAGCCGACGACGGATCGCGCGCAGCCCGATCCGGAGCCCACGCCGAGCGTGACAACGACGGAGCCGGCTCCGCCCGCGCCGGAGCCGCAGCCCACCACGCCGGAACCCGTGCCAACAACCACGGCGCCGGCACCCGGGCCGCAGCCGACATCGCCCGAGCCCACAACTCCGGAACCGACGGTGCCCGCGCCGAGCTCGCCGGAGCCGAGCGCTCCGGAAGCAACAACGCCGGTCCCGAGCACCCCGGTGCCTACGGCGAGCACCACGGCGCCCGCGCCCCAGCCCAGCGCAAGCACGGACGGGCCGGCGGCGTCGTCGACCCCGAGTGCGAACCCAACTCCGCCCGCGCAGGCTGGCTCCGGCCCGCGCCTGCCGCACACCGGTGCGGGAGTGCTGGGAGCCGCGGGAGCGGTCCTCGCGCTGCTGGCCGGCGGGGTGCTGGTGCTGCGCCGTCGTGGAGAATAGTGGCGGCGGGGCGGATAGTGCCGCCGGGTGAATAACCGGAGCGGTACATCCGCAGCGGTGTAGCGATGAGGCGGGAGGCCGAGCGTGAGAGCGCCCGGCCTCCCGCCTTTGGCGTGCTCGCCCGAGCGCCGCGGCGGCACGGTGCGCGGCACGGTGCGCGGGAACCGCCGCGACGCTTCGCGTGCCCACGTCAGGCACACCTTCCCCGGGTTTGTGTTTCCGCTCACAAGTTATAGAATGGTCAGTGGTCCAGGCCACGGCTCGCGCCGGCGGCCGCTCTCACGTAACCGAACAAGTCAGAAAGAAGCCCGCACATGACGCAAACACCAGTCACTCCCGCGCATCCGGAGCCTGCCGCCCGCGATCCGCACGAGGGCAAGCGTGCGGGCCTTGCCTATTTCAACGATGCCCAGCAGGCTTTTAGCGCCGGCAATATTAAGGACGCCATCGAGCTCTACCGCGCCGCCGCGGATGCTTTCGAGCGTGACCCGGAGCTTTACCTCGAGCGCGCCGTCACCAACGGCCAGCTGGGCATTTCCCTCAAGGCCGTGGGGGAGATGGACGAGGCGGCGGATCGGCTCGGCCGCGCGATCTCGCTCTTCCAGCAGTTCCCGGAAAACGGCGACGCCGCCGTGAGCATGGGCAATTGCTTCTGGCATATCGGCGAGATCAACGAGGAAGCCGGCGATTTCGACGCCGCCCGCATCTCCTACAACCAGGCGTATTCGGCCTACCGCACCGCGCCGAATACCCAGGAGCTCCAGATCGAAGTCCTCCAAAAACTGCGGTCTATCTAGGCCGGCTCATCCGTCTCGACATGTCTACGCACGCCACCGTTACCGAGCTGCTGCGCGCCGGGCTCGCTGCCCTCGAGCGTCACAATGAAGATGAGGCCCGCGCCCGTTTCGTGGAGGCGCGGGAAACCGAGCGCCGCGCCGCGGGTGGCCGGAGCGCCGGCGGCATTCTCGCGGGCGGCACCCTTCCCGGTGGCGACCATTCTGGCGGTGCCTTTTCCGATTCCGCACGTCCCGGCGATTCCGCGCCTGAATTGTTTGCCCAGGTGAGCGACCCGGATGCCTTGTATTTCGCGGCGCTGGCCACCGGGCAGCTGGGGGAGAACCCCCTCGGCCTTGCGCGCCGCGCCGTGGAGGCGTATCGCGCCGCGCCGCCGTCATTACGGGCTGCGCGCGCCTGGGAAACGTACGGATATTTTTTGCACGACGGCGGGGGCGACGCCGCAGCTGCTCAGGCCATGCGGGAGGCGGCCGGCGTGTACGCAGCTTTGGGTGGGCACGAGGCCCAGCAGGCCAATGCGCTGTATAACGCCGGAATCTCCTACGCGGAAGCCGGCGATCTCACCGCTGCTATCGCGGCTTTGGAAGCGGCGCTGCTGCCCGCGGGTGCGCTGCCGGAGGTGGATTTGGGGCGGGTGGCCATTCGGGCAACCCTCGCCGCGGCGCGCTTGGACGCCGGGCAGTTCGCGGCGGCCGCGCGCGATTACCGGGCGGCGGAAGCGGCTTTCGCGGCGCTCCCCGGCCAGGAATTTAATGCGATTGATTGTGCTTTCGGGCGGGCGCGCGCGGTGCTCGGGAGCGGGGACTACCCGGCCGCCGCGGCGCATTTTGCGGAAGTCGCGGCGCGCGCCACGGAGCTGGCCGGCGGGGAGCCGGCTGCCGAGCGTGCCGATGCGGCGGGTGTGCCCGAGCCAAGCACCACCGCCACCGAAGCCGAGCTCGCTGCCTGGGAAGTCGCCGCCATGTCCTGGCATCACGTTGCGGTGGCCCAGGCCAAAAACGGCGCGCCCGCGCAGGGCGTTCCCGCCATGCGCACAGCCGCCGCGATCTACGCGGGGCTGGGCGAGGAACTCTCCGCCGCCCACTGCCGCGGACTGCTCGGCGATTTACACGCTGAAGCTCGGGATATGATCGCGGCGCGCACCGCCTGGCAGGCCGCCATCGCGACGCTCGACGCTGCCGCTGCACAGGCTGCGGCACACGGCGGGGAACTCCCGGCCGGCCCGGCCCGGGACCTGGAAGAATTCCGCCGCAAACTTCGCGCTGCCGGGGGAGCGCTCGCTTAACACTTGGGCAGCTACCGCCCGGCCGCTCGCTTCGCGCACGGCTAGCGGCCAGCCCGCCGCCGGGCGCGCAGCCGTGGCAAAAATGCTGGTGGGGCGCGGGGCGGCGTCGTCGTACCTATCACGTAAGCTTGGAAGTGCGGTGCTAACCGGCACCGGTTCCCGGCAACGAAGAGGTTGATCGTGACAGCACAACACCCCGGCACTGTTATCCACCCGCCCCAGCAGCGCGACCAGTGGTGGCGCGATGCCGTTATTTACCAGATTTATCCGCGGTCCTATGCGTCGAGCGGCGGGCCGCTCGGCACCTTGCCCGGCATCACCGAAAAATTCGATTATTTGGAGAAGCTCGGGGTGGATGCGGTGTGGCTTTCGCCCTTCTATGTATCCCCGCAATTCGATGCCGGGTATGACGTGGCTGATTATCGCGACGTCGATCCGCGCTTCGGCACCCTCGCCGATGCCGAGCGGCTCATCGCGGCAGCCCACGCGCACGGTATGAAAGTCATTGTGGATATCGTCCCGAACCACACCTCCTGGGATCACAAGCTCTTCCGGGAAGCGGTGCTGGCCGGCGCGGGCGCCCCGCAGCGCGATAATTTCTGGTTCCGGCCCGGGCGTGGGGAAGGTGGAAGCGAGCCGCCAACCGACTGGCTGTCCTCCTTCGGCGGGCCGGCCTGGTCGCAGGTCAAGGACATTCCCTGGGTGAAAGGAACCCCGCAGGAACACGAAGAAACCTGGTACCTGCACCTGTTTGATCGTTCGCAGCCTGATGTCAACTGGGAGAGCCCAGCTATTCATGATGAATTTGCTCACACCATTCGTTTCTGGATGGATCGCGGCGTGGACGGCCTGCGGGTGGATGTGGCCCACGGACTGGCTAAAGACCCGGCCCTCCCGGACTGGCCCTACAAGGTGGAGGACGTGCGCTACAACCCGGACGTGAACGTGCCGCCCGCCCCCATGGCCAACCAGCCCGCCGTCCACGATATTTACCGCGAATGGCGCGCGATCCTGGACGAATACGGGCGCGATCGCATGATGGTGGCCGAAGCCTGGGTGGATACCGAGGAAGACCTGGCCCGCTACGTGCGCAGCGACGAAATGCAGCAGGCTTTCAACTTCGAATACCTTTCCGCGCCCTGGCGCGCGGACCGCATTAATGCGCTCATCGAATCCTCGCTGCGGGCCACCGACGCCGTAGGCGCCCCCACCACCTGGGTGCTCTCCAATCACGACACCCTGCGCGCCACCTCGCGCCTGGGCCTGGAGGGCGTGACCACCGGCTGGTGCGGGAACGGCCCGAGCGGCATCGGCCCCGATGACCCGCAGCCCGATGCGGCACTGGGGGCGCGCCGGGCCCGCGCCTGGCACACCCTCACGGCGGCGCTGCCCGGGTCCTACTACCTCTACCAGGGCGAAGAGCTCGAACTGCCCGAAGCCACCCAGCTGCCGCCCGAATCCCGCGAAGATCCCACCTTCGCACGCACCGGCGGCGCGGAACTGGGCCGCGACGGCTGCCGGGTGCCCATCCCCTGGCGCGCGGACGCCCCGGCCTTCGGATTCTCACCCGAGGGGCAAAGCTGGCTGCCCCAACCCGCGGACTGGCGCCGTTTCGCGGTGGACGCGCAGGAAGCCGATCCGGAATCCGCGCTCGCCTACTACACGGAGCTGCTGCACCTGCGCGCCCGCTACGACCTGGGCCTGGGCGGATTGCGCCGCGCGCCCGAGTACGCCGGCAGCGGCGTCGCGCTCATCAATTTTGCGGGCGACGACGCCGCCACTTCCCGCGGAGACCTCTTGATTATGACGGCCTTTGCCGAGCCCCTCCCCCTGCCCGAAGGCTGGGCGGTGCTCCTCAGCTCCGCGCCGCTGGAAGAAGGGGTGCTCCCGCCCGATACCACGGTCTACCTGGTGCCTTTCAGCACGGATACCGAGGAAGGGTGCTGATGGCGCGGCTGGCGGCGTCGTCGCCCGAATGGTGCGCCCGCCACAACGGGCGCACTCACCACGGGCGTGCCCGTCGCAACCCCCGGATGCACACGCGAAGGTGACATTAAATTAGAACTGTAGAACGCAAGATAAGTCACACTGTGGTGTAAACTAGTATCACCACACAGGCAAGGGAGCCGGGCGCTACGGTGCTGTCGCGGTTGCGGCTTTCTTGCTGGCATTGACGATCATAGGAGACGTAACGATGCATTCAGTGAAGAAGATTGCGGCTCTCGCCGCAGCTGGGTTGGTGGCCATCGCGGGATTGGGTGGCTGCGTATCCAATTCCGATAGTGGCGGAGGAAGCGAAGGCGGGGCCGGCAAGGTCTACTTCCTCAACTACAAGCCGGAATCGGACCAGGCATTCCAAGAATTGGCGAAGAAATACCACGAACAAACCGGGGTGGATATTAAAATCGTATCCGCGACCGGCGGTTCGTATGAGCCCACCCTCGCCAATGAGCTCGGGCGTGCGGACGGCCCCACTATTTTCCGCGTGGACGGCCCCATCGGCCTGGCAAAATGGAAGCAGTACGCCAGCGATATTTCCGATGCTCCCTTCATTGAGGCTATGACGGATAAAGAAATGGCCCTCAAGGGAGATGACGGCAAGGTTTACGGCGTCCCCCACGCGGTGGAAGGCTACGGCATCATTTACAACGATGCCATTTTGCAGAAGTACTTCGCGCTGCCGGGTGCCAAGGCGAAGTCCGTGGACGAAATCAAGAACTTTGACAAGCTCAAGGAAGTCGCGGACGATATGCAGGCCAAGAAGGACGAGCTCGGCATCAAGGGCGCCTTCGCGGTCACCTCGCTCTCCCCGAATGAGGACTGGCGCTGGCAGACCCACCTCATGAACTGGCCGCTTTTCTACGAACTGCGGGATAAGGGCGTGCAGGATACCGGGAGTATCGAAGGTACCTACCTGGATAATATGAAGAAGATCTTCGACCTGTACCTCACCGATTCCACGGTGGATCCCTCGCAAACCACCGCGAAGGCGGTCACCGATTCCATGGCGGAATTCGCGCTCGGCCAGGTGGCTTTCGTGCAGAACGGTAACTGGGCGTGGTCGCAGATTGATGGGGTGGACGGCAATACCGTCAAGTCGGAAGATATTCACTTCCTGCCCATTTACATGGGCGTCAAGGGTGAAGAAAAGGCCGGTATTTCGGTGGGTACTGAAGCTTACCTGACCATCAATAACAAGGCCTCGGATGCCGATAAGAAGGCCTCGATGGACTTCCTCAACTGGATGCTCAATGATCCCACCGGTGCCAAGCTCTGCGCGGAGGACCTCGGCTTCATCGCCCCCTTCAAGGAATACGCCAGCCTCTCGCCCACCGACCCGCTCGGTAAGGAAGTCATCAAGTACATGAAGGATACCGAGCACTACAACGTGGCCTGGGACTTCCAGGTGGCTCCGTCCATGGACTTCAAGAACGGACTGGGCCAGCACCTGAGCCAGTACGCCGTCGGTAAGGAAAGCTGGGATCAGGTGAAGGACTACTTCGTCACCCAGTGGAACACTGAGAAGGCAGCTGCCGGGGTGAAGTAGCTGGCCGGTGCGGGCGCCACGCAGCGCCCGCGCCTACTGCTACCACACCTGCCTTGCCTGAGGTGAGGCGCGGGGCTCACCATCGCGGTGGGCCCCGCCTCTCACAGGGGGTTTCTCATGAAAACATTGAAAAAACACGGGCTTGCCTTCGTGGGGCCCACGTACGTGGCGTTCGGGATAGCTTTCCTCGCCCCGTTCTTTATCGGTATCTATCTTTCGTTCACGAATTTCACCACGCTGGATGATGTCACCTGGGTGGGCGTGCAGAATTACGTCAATGCCTTCACGGAGCAACAAAACTACGTTGGGGCGTTGATCTTCACGGCTTCGGTGGCGATCGTATCCATTATCAGCGTCAATATCATCGCGTTCTTCCTGGCGTATCTGCTCACGCAGAAACTACCCGCCACGAATTTCTATCGCACGATTTTCTTCATGCCGAATCTCATCGGCGGGATCGTGCTGGGCTACACCTGGCAGTCCCTCCTCAACGCGATCCTTTCCAATTACGGCACCACGCTGGTCAATGACTCGAAATACGGTTTCATCGGCCTCATCTTGCTGGTCAATTGGCAGATGATCGGCTACATGATGATCATCTACATCGCCGGCTTCCAGAATGTTCCCGCCGAACTCAACGAAGCCGCGCAGATCGACGGTGCCAGCCGCTGGCGCACCCTGCGCTCGGTCACCATCCCCATGATGATGCCCTCGATTACGATCTGCCTCTTCCTGACGCTGGCGAACACCTTCAAGATTTACGACCAAAACCTGGCGCTCACGAACGGTGCCCCCATGCGGGAAACCGAAATGGCGGCGCTTAATATCGTCAAGAGCATGTATGAGCAGGTCGGGCAGCAGGGAGTATCGCAGGCCAAGGCCGTGATCTTCTTCCTCATCGTCTCCTCGATTGCGCTCATCCAGCTGCGCGCCACCCGCACGAAGGAGGTGGACCTGTGAGTACCGAAACTGGCAAACGCGCGGTCGCCGCTGAGTCCCAGGGCGCCGTCGTACCCGCGGAAACGCGTACGGAAGCGCGCGACTCTGCACGCACGGAAGCGCACGCGGAAGCGCGCGGCACCGATCCCGCGGCGAAACCGAAGCTCAATGCTCCGCGCCATCGGGTGCGCATGACCCCCGGGCGCTGGGCGGCGGTGGTTTTCCTCGGGGTTCTTTCCCTCATTTACGTGGTGCCGCTGCTCTTCATCCTCGTCAATTCTTTCAAGGGCCGCTTCTTCATTTCGGACGACCCCTTCAGCCTGCCGGCCGGCGAAACCTTCGCGGGGATGGATAATTACCAGACCGCGCTGAGCCTGTCCGGTTTTATGCGGGCCCTGGGCTGGTCGTTCTTCGTGACGGTGGCGTCCGTGCTGGTCATTGTGTTCTTCTGCGCGATGACGGCGTATTACCTGGCGCGGGTGCGTTCCTGGTGGACGTCGCTGCTGTACTACCTGCTGGTGTTCTCCATGGTGGCGCCCTTCCAGATGGTCATGTTCCCGACCGTGAAAATTGCGGACAAGCTGGGGCTCTCCTCGCCGTGGGGCTTGGTAGTGCTGTATCTCGGCTTCGGGGCGGGGCTTTCGGTATTTATTTTCGCAGGCTTCGTGCGGTCGATCCCCGGCGAAATTGAGGAGGCGGCGTCCATCGACGGCGCCGGCCCCTTCAAGACCTACTTCCAGGTGGTCATGCCGATGCTCAAGCCCACGGCGGTCACGGTCGCGATCCTCAACACCATGTGGATTTGGAACGACTTCCTCCTCCCTAACCTCGTGATCGGGCGCGAGGAGGCCTACCGCACTGTCCCGGTGGTGATCCAATTCCTGGTGGGCTCGAATGGAAATAAGGATCTGGGTGCGCAAATGGCGGTGCTGGTGCTCGCCATTATCCCGATTATTATTTTCTATCTTTTTGCGCAGCGCTATATTGTGGAAGGCGTTGCGGCGGGTTCCGTCAAGGGTTAAAAAGTACGACGACGACGCGGCGCCGCGCACCCGATACCGGGCGCGCGGCGCCGTAGCTCAGCCACGTGGGGATTGGCCTGTGAAGTGCCGGTCCGCGGGGCTTCGCTTGCCGCACAAGCCCGTAGCGCTTCCACCCGCGGGCGCCACCAACTGAAGGAGATGTATGCGCCGGATTTTCGATCCTGACTCACCTTTCCAGCGCGGACTTTCCGACGCCGTCATCCTGGTGGAGCTCAATATTATTACCCTGCTCGGGCTGCTCCCGGTGGTGAGCGGGGGAGCCAGCCTGGTGGCCTCGGCGCGGGTGAGCGCCCAGCTGCTTCGCGGCGAGGCGCCCCGGCCCTGGCGCCTGTGGTGGCAGCATTTCCGCGCTGCTCTGCTGCCCTCGCTGGCCTGGTGGCTGCCCACTCTCGGGCTCCTCGGTCTGGCCTGGTGGGAAAACCGCTGGGTCTCCGGCCTCGCCGCCCCCGGCAACGCCGCCTCCGCGGCCGCTCACGCCGCCGATTCTGCTCTCGCCGGGCAATCGGTCGTCGACTCTGCCGCGGCGCTCACTACTGACCCCGCAATCGCCGCGGATCCACGGCTGGCCGGCATCCTCTCGGGCCTCATTATTGTGGCCCTCTTGCTAGTGCTGGCAGTGCTGGTCTGGCTGGTAACGCTCCAGGCATTCTTCTCCAACGCCTTCCTGGAGCACCTAGGTAACTCGGTGCTCCTCGCCATCACCCGGCCGCTACGCACGGCCGCGTGCGTAGCGGCCGCAGTGGCGCTCCCGCTGGCCTGGCTTTATGCGCCGGTATCGCGCCTGGCCATCTTCTGGGCATTGGCGCTGGCCGGGCTGAGCGTCCCGCTCTACCTCACGGCCTGGCTGCAACGCCCGGTCCTCGACGCCCTCCTCGCCGAAGCCGAAGGCTAGCCCTGGTCCGAACCTGAGCCCGAGCCCGAAAGCGGACCCGAAAGCGGATCGGCAGCGTAAGCTTCTTCCTAGACGCCGGCCGCTGCCAGCGCGCCCCCGAAATGAAGTGTGCATAAGAGCACCGTTTCGGGGCGGTTTTATGTCTCTTACGCACACTACACGGGATGCACCGTCTGGAATACACATTTTGGCTCCCGCCGATTCACCGCCCCGGCCGGAGGCGGGGTGCTTTTTCCGAGATGTACTGCGCATGTACGACATATGAAGTACAGCTCTGACAACACGTGCCACCTCTCCAGGTGCTGGTGTGACTGTTGAAGTTCGCGCGGCCCGTGAGAATCGCGCGGGCCGGTTGCCGTGGCTTCTCGAAATCAAAGCGCAACGGCAGCTACGTTAAGAAAGGGGTGCGGACGCCTGGCCCTTGTGTAACTCTCGGAATTTCGGAATTGGGGATGTACCCTTATGAAATGCGTAAAGCTTTAGCCCTTTTAGGTCTCTGTACCCTGGCGGTTGCCTGCTTCAGTGCGGTCGATAACCTGTACTTCACGCAGTTCCTCGGGCGAGACCTGGTTTTCCTCGGTGTCATGGTGTCGGTTTTCAATGTCACCGTTTCTCTGGCGGAACTTCCGTTCTCCGTACTCTTTGACCGCTACTCGCAGCGCGCGGTTCTTCTGGTGGGGATTCTGGTGCGCATCGTCGCTTTCGCGGCATTCTTCTGGGCGGTGAACGACGGCGTCCTATTGACCGGTCAGTTCCTTGCAGGAATCGCCAGTGCCGCTATGAGTGGCACTCTCGAGGCGCTGGTGATGAACCAGGTCGATACGTTGACCGCCGAAAAATCAAGCAAGACATTGACGATCATGCAGTTCGTGCGGTCGGGTACCTCCCTCCTGGGTGGCTTGGCCGGAGTGGCGGTTTACGCGATATGGCCGCCGGCGATCTGGCTGCTTGGCATCGCCGCGCTTATTGGTGCGGCGATGGTCTCCTGGACAGTTCCTGATTCGCAGGAAGCTGCCGAATATACCTGGCGGGAACTCGGCGCAAATCTGAAAACCGCGGTGTGGTCACACCAAGCACTCGCCTTAATCCTCGTTAATTCGGCAGCGCTCGGGCCGTTCATGCTCTGGCAAATCAAGTTCGGCCAGGCCTCACTCTGGCTGGTGGCAGCCGGTTACGCTGCCATGTGCCTGGGCGGTTTGGGTGCGGCCACCCTCCAGGAGAAACTCAATATTCCTTCGCGGTGGGCCTGGGCTGTGGCGGTCGCCAATATTCTGGCCGCGGCACTCTTCGCGCTTGCCCAGCAGCAGTTCTTTGTGTGGATAACGTTCGCTCTCCACGTGGCCATGCAAACAATCTTGATCATCCAGGTCTCCGGGCGCTACCACACCCGAATCTCCGATAGCGTGCGAGCAAGTGCCCTGTCGGTGATCTCCCTGGCCGACTCCATCGTCACGGCATTATTCGCCCCGGCAGTCGCGGCAATCGGGCTGGCCTGCGGCTTGGATAAAGCGATTATGCTGTCCGCCGCGGTGTACGCACTCATCGCAGTGCTCCTCTTCTTCACCCGAAACGCCGGCTCGGAAAGCGAAACTGCCACACCGACCGCAGCGTGACCAACTCGCCGCGCGGGTCACGGTCGCTATACGAGACCCGGCTGGCCGGTAGGCGCGGCGTCGTCGTTCTTAAAAATGAGAAGCCGCCCGCGCATGAACGTTCGCGGCGGGTAGGCCGGGCCGCGAAACAAAACAAATGCGGGCGGCGGGATGTGCCAGAATCACACACCCGCCGCCCGCTTAGTTTGCGTGCGCTTTACGTGTAGCCCCCCGCGGTTCGAGTAGCGTCGCGCAGCCGCCCGCTCAGTTTGGGTACCCGCAGCTACTTAATCGGCGTCGCCTTCACGCCCCAGATATCGCGGCCGTAATCCGCGATGGTGCGGTCGGAGGAGAAGCGGCCCGAGCGGCAGATATTGATCCACGCCTTGCGGCCCCACTCTTCCTGGTTGGCGTAATCCGCGGCCATGCGGTCGCGGGTGGCCCGGTAATCAGCGAAATCGCCGAGCACGTAGTACACGTCCGGGGTCTCCCACGAGGACCCGTCCAGCAAGGACCCGAGGAGGTCGTGGAATTCGCCGGTCCCGCCGTCGCTCACGGTGCCGTCCACCAGGGCGTCGAGCACCCGCTTGAGCCCGGGCACGGTCTCGTACTGTTCGCGCGGGTTGTAGCGCGCCCGCAATTCCGGCAGCTCCTCTTCGCGAGCCCCGAAAATATAGGCATTTTCTTCGCCCACGGCATCCACGATTTCCACGGTGGCGCCGTCCATGGTGCCCAGCGTCAGCGCGCCGTTCATCATGAACTTCATATTGCCGGTACCCGAAGCTTCCTTCCCGGCCAGGGAAATCTGCTCGGAAATATCGGTGGCCGGAATAATATGCTCGGCCGGCGACACATTGTAGTTCTCCACGAAGAGCACGGTGATCTTGCCGCGGGTATCCGCATCATTATTCACCAGCTTCGCCACTTCGTTAATGAACTTGATAATCGCCTTGGCGCGCTTGTAGCCCGGCGCGGCCTTCGCCCCGAAAATGAAGACCCGCGGCGGGACCTCCATGCTGGGATTGTCCTTAATCCGGAAGTACAGATCGAGGATGTACAGCGCGTTCATGAGCTGGCGCTTGTATTCGTGCAGGCGCTTAATAATCGTGTCATAAATAGCATCGGTAGGAATGTCGATGCCGTCGCGGCGCTTAATCCAGCGCGCGAAATCGCGCTTATTTTCCGCCTTGATCTCCATGAGGCGCCGGTAAATATCAGCATTCCCGCGTTCCTCAATGGTGGCCAGCTTATCCAGATCCGTCACCCAGGAATCATCCCCGAGCACCTCGGTCAGCAGCGCGGCCAGGCGCGGATTGCAATTATGCAGCCAGCGGCGCGGCGTCACGCCATTCGTCTTGTTGTTGAAACGCTCGGGCCAGATGTCGTACCAGTCGTGGAGGGTATCCCGCTTGAGGATCTCACTGTGAATCGCGGCCACCCCGTTAATGGAGAAGGAGGCATAGCAGGCGATCCACGCCATATGGACCAGCCCGCCGGAGAGCGGCGCCATGTACTCAATCTTGCCGGGGTGGAAACCGGCCTCCGCCAGCTCCGCGCGGAAACGCCGATCCATTTCCGCCACAATGTCATAAATACGCGGGAAAAGCTTGGTGAAAATCGACGTTTCCCAGGTCTCCAGGGCCTCGGCCAGCACCGTGTGGTTGGTGTAGGCGAAGGTCTGGGACACGATCTTCCAGGCATCCTCCCAGCCCAGGCCTTCCTCATCCATGAGCAGGCGCATGAGCTCCGGAATGGCGAGCACCGGGTGGGTGTCATTGAGCTGAATCGAGTTGTATTCCCCGAAGGAACGAATATCCCCGTGCGCTTCCTTATGTTCGGCAATGAGGCACTGGAGGGAAGCCGAGCAGAAGAAGTACTGCTGGCGCACCCGCAGCACCTTGCCTTCGTAGGTGGTGTCGTTCGGGTAGAGCACCCGGCACAGGTCATTCACGCGCTCGCGTTCCACAATCGCATCGGTGAAACGCTGAGAATTGAAGGCATCGTAATCGAATTCTTCGAGGGGCTCCGCCTTCCACAGGCGCAGGGTATTGACATTCGCGGTGCCGTAGCCGGTGATCGGCATATCATAAGGAACCGCGCGCACATCCATATCCGCGAATTTCACGTGCTTGGATTCACTATCCCGGCGCACCACGAAAGGCGAACCGTTTTCCATCCACGGATCGGGTTCTTCCTTCTGGAAACCATCCACGAAGCTCTGCTTGAACAGGCCGTAGCGGTAGAGGATCCCGTAGCCGACCACGGGGAAATTCAGGGTAGCGCACGAATCCATGAAACAGGCGGCCAAGCGCCCCAGCCCACCGTTACCGAGCGCGGCATCGGGTTCTTCATCGAGCACATCGGTGAGGTTGAGGCCGTAATCTTCCAGCGCCTTGCGGGCATCTTCCACCAGGCCAAGGTTGACGAGATTATTCAGGAGTGCGCGCCCCATGAGGAATTCCGCGGAGAAGTAGCTGGCGCGCTGACCCTCCCGGTATTTTTTAGTGGTAGCTTCCCAGTTATCGGCCAGCCGGCTCATGGTGAGCTCGGACAGCCCCTCCCAGTAATCGCGCAGGGAGGATCCGGAGGTCGAAACACCGGATACCGAACGGGTAAAAGCCCCGAGTGGTTGAGTCAGTTCAGACATTTTGCTCCTCGAAAGTATTCGGGCACGTGCCTCCTCTACCTTAGCTGAGAAACTTTCTGAAAATGTGCAAAGATGCCCGCGCCGGGCTGTGGCGGTTATTATTGTGTAGTAAAGCGGGACGTTAGCCCGGGGCCTCAGGCTCAACGGGGCGCGGCCATACGGCGGTCGCCCGGTGACCATACGGTCGGCAGCCGGCTGTCCAATGGCGGCGGCACGGTGGCCGCACAGCGGCACGGGCGGCGGAGCTCTTTACACCTGTTTGATATAACGAGGAGATTAGATACTATGCCCGCGGTCATTATTCTCGGCGTCCAGTGGGGCGACGAAGGAAAAGGCAAGGCAACTGACCAGCTCGGCCAGCGTGCCGATTATGTTGTGAAATTTAACGGGGGTAATAATGCCGGCCACACGGTCAGCGTGGATGGCCAAAAATTCGCTCTCCACCTCCTCCCGTCCGGCATTCTCAATTCAGATTGCATCTCGGTGATTGGCAACGGCGTCGTCGTTGATCCCGAAGCGCTTTTCGCGGAAATGGCGGAGCTGGAATCGCGCGGCGTTTCCACGAAAAACCTCCGCATCGCCGGCAACGCGCACGTCATCACCTCGTACACAAAAATGTTCGACCGCCTCAACGAAGAAGTCCTCGGCGACGGCAAAATCGGCACCACCGGCCGCGGCATCGGCCCCACCTACGCGGACAAAGCCAATCGCGTGGGGATTCGCATCGTCGACCTCGTGCACCCGCGGCGCCTGCGCGGGCAGGTGGAGACCGCGGTGGCGCAGAAAAACTTGGTGTTGCGGGCCCTGGGGCGTGAGGAGATTAATGTCGACGACGTGCTCACCGAGCTGCTCGCCTATGGGGAACGCCTCGCGCCCATGATGATTAGCGCCTCCCGCGAACTCAATCAGGCCCTCGATGAAGGCAAGACGGTTGTTTTCGAAGGCGGGCAATCCACCCTCCTGGACATCGACCACGGCAACTACCCCTATGTGACCTCCTCGAATGCCACGGCCGGCGGGGCGGTCACCGGTAGCGGGGTGGGCCCCACCCGCATCGACCGGGTGGTGGGCATCGTCAAGGCCTATGCCACCCGCGTGGGCGAGGGGCCATTCCCCACCGAATTGCACGGGGAGAAAGGTGATTGGCTGCGCGAAGCGGGCGGCGAATACGGGGTCACCACCGGGCGCCCGCGCCGTTGCGGCTGGTATGACGCCCCGGTCACCCGCTACGCGGTGCGGGTCAATGGCCTGACCGACCTGGTCCTCACCAAGCTGGATGTGCTTACCGGCGTGGAGCAGATCCCGGTGTGTGTGGGCTATGAGATTGACGGCCAGCGGGTGCACGAATTCCCCATCGATACCTGGGATTTCGCCAATGCCAAGCCCATTTACGAATACCACCCGGGCTGGACGGAGGATATCTCCACGGTGCGCGACTTCGCGGACCTGCCCGCCAACGCCCAAAGCTACGTGCGCTGGCTGGAGGAGATGGCTGGCTGCCGCTTCTCGCTTATCGGGGTGGGGCCGGATCGCGAGCAAACCATCGTGCTTCACGATCTGCTTGGCTAAGTTGGGCGGCCGGGCGCGGGCGCGGGCGCGGAGCGGCAGCTCCGCACTAGCGAAAGCACCCGCGCGGCCGCGCCGCCAGCTGCCCGGCGGGCAGCTGCGCCGTCGTACTTTACCCCGTTTGACCTGCGCTAATGCACCGTGCGTGACTTAGCTCCCAGGACAGGTGGTAAGAATTCCTTTACTATAAGGAAAAGAAGGTTGTGTGGGGAGGGTCACCCCGGGCCGTGAGTTCGTTATGAGCCGCGGGCGCGGTTGCGAACAGCGCCGCGATGCGCGGTACGGAACCGGCGGTGGCCCCTCGCGCAGCACCGGAGCGGGAACGCGAAGGAGCCTCCCGCGTGAAGAGATTGAGGGGCGGGAATGTCTACATACACCACAGGTAGCCTTGTCCCCATTCGGGGATGGCAACGCACCTATTCCGGGAAGGTGCACGATTTGTACTGGCCCGTGCCCGGGGGCGCGATGGCCGGGATGGATACCTATCTCATTGTGGCTTCGGATCGCATCGCCGCATTCGACCACGTTGTTCCCACATTCATTCCGGACAAAGGCGAAATCCTCACCCGGATCGCCCGCTGGTGGTTCGACCGCACCGGGGACATCGCGGAAAGTCACTACCTGCCCGGCGGCGTCCCGCGGGACATCGCCGCGCGCGGCATCCTGGTGCGAGCCCTGCGCATGCTCCCCTACGAAGTGCTGGTGCGTGGTTATCTGACCGCCGGTGCGGTCCGCTCCCTCGAAACCCTCGGCACTCTCGATGCCATGCGGTACGACGGCGCTATTGAGCTCGGCGCCAAGCTGGAACTACCGTGGGTCGGAATCGCGGAAAAGCGCCGGCCCGGCTGCCCGGATATCCCCATCCCGTGGGATGAATTCATGCGGCGGGTGGGGGAGAGCACCGCGGAACGGGTGCGCGTGCTGGCCCTCAACCTTTACCGGCACGCCCACGCCATCGCGCTGGCCCGCGGGCTGGTGCTCGCGGATGCCAAACTGGAATTCGGCACGGATATGGATGCCGGCTCCAGCCGCCTCATCCTGGCCGACGAAGCCTTCACCCCGGATACCGCCCACTACTGGCTCTCCATCGACTACCGCGCGGTGAAATCCGGGGAGGCGCTGCCCACCCCGGAGGCGCTGCGCCCCTTCGATAAAGACGCCGCGCAGGTCTGGCTCATGTCCGCCCAATCCGGGTGGAATGCGGAGCAAGGCACCCAGCCGCCGGCCCTCCCCGCCGCCGTGGTGGCCGATATTCGCGAGCGCTACCTGCGCGTATGCGAAATGCTCACCGGGGAGCGCTGGCCCGGGCACTAAGTGCGGCGGCTCGGCGGCGCAGCGATGGGCGCGCGCCGCACTCACTTTACGCGCCGGGGTGGCGGCTGCCCGGTGGCGCCGTCGTCGTTCTACACGAACCCCGCGCGCACCGCACCTCAATGTGACGTGCACCGCGGAGTGGTGTTCGAGCTTCGAAATCATACCGCGAAAGCACCCGGACGTTTTACCATTTTGATATGCATTACGCGAATAAAGTTTACGATCAGGTCGTCGCCGCCAATCCGGGCGAACCCGAATTCCATCAGGCCGTGCGCGAAGTTTTCGATTCCATCGCTCCGGTCCTCGCGGCTCACCCCGAGTACGCCGACCAAGCCATCCTGGAACGGCTGGTTGAACCCGAACGCATTATCGCCTTCCGCGTGCCGTGGGTCGATGACGCCGGCAAGATTCGCGTCAATAAAGGCTACCGGGTGCAATTCAACTCCGCGCTCGGCCCCTACAAAGGCGGCCTGCGCTTCCACCCCACCGTCTACCTGGGCATGCTCAAATTCCTCGGCTTCGAGCAAATCTTCAAAAACGCGCTAACCCGCCAGCACATCGGCGGCGCCAAAGGCGGCGCGAATTTCGACCCCAAAGGCAAAAGCGATAACGAAGTGATGCGCTTCTGCCAGTCCTTCATGACCGAATTGCAACGCCACATCGGCCCCGATATTGACGTTCCCGCCGGCGACATCGGCGTGGGCGGGCGCGAAATCGGCTACCTGTTCGGCCAGTACCGCCGCATCCGCGATACTTTCGACGCCGGCGTGCTCACCGGCAAGGGCCTCGGCTTCGGCGGCTCGCTCGCCCGCACCGAAGCCACCGGCTACGGCGCGGTCTATTTCGCGGACGCTATGCTCGCCGCGCGCGGGGAAAGTTTGGACGGGCGCACCGCGATCGTCTCCGGTTCCGGGAACGTCGCGCTGTACGCGATCGCGAAGGCGCAGCAGATGGGCGCGCGCGTGGTCACGGCCTCGGATTCTTCCGGGATGGTGTACGACGACGCCGGCATCGACGTCGAGCTGCTTCGCCATATTAAGGAAGATCTGCGCGGGCGGGTCTCTGATTACGCGGCGCAGCGCCCCGGCGCGCGTTACCAGGCCGGAGCGAAGGTGTGGGACCTGGCTGAACTGGGGATTCGCGCGGATATCGCTTTCCCGTGCGCTACCCAGAACGAACTCAACGAGGCCGATGCGCGCCAGCTTCTCAACGGGGGAGTGCGCGCGGTGGTGGAAGGCGCGAATATGCCCACCACCCTGGAAGCTACCCACCTGCTCCAGGAAAACGGGGTGCTTTTCGCCCCCGGTAAGGCCGCGAACGCCGGCGGGGTTGCTACCTCCGCGCTGGAAATGCAGCAGAATTCCGCGCGGCAAAGCTGGAGCTTCGAGAAGGTGGATGCCAAACTGCACGACATCATGCGCGATATCCACGACACCTCCCTGGATGCCGCCGCCCGCTACGGCCACGAAGGCAACTACGTGGTCGGCGCCAATGCCGCGGGTTTCGAGATGGTCGCCGAGGCGATGATCGCCCAGGGTGTGATCTAAGGGCGGCGTGCGCCGGGCGCCGCGGGCGCGCTCCCGGCGGCGCCGTCGTACCTTAGGTGCCGTTGTCATCCAAGGCGTCGTAGAGTGGATCTGTGACACGAAAAATCGATAGCGCGGACGCGCTGCCCCTCCTCGCCCGCTTTCGCGCAGGTGAGGAGCTCAGCGCGAGTGAATCGCGTACGGCCGTGCGCTTCCTTCTCGAGGAACTCGCGGCGCGGCATCCCGGGCACGCGGTGGAAATCCGGGTTCCATATGTTGGCGCGGTGCAGGCGGTTGCCGGGGTGCGCCATCGGCGCGGTACCCCGCCGAATGTGGTCGAATGCGATGCGGGCACGTTCCTAGGATTGTGTGTAGGGACTCTGAACTGGGATGATGCCGTGGCTTCCGGGCGGGTGGACGCCTCCGGAACCCGCGCGAACCTCTCCGAGTTTCTCCCCCTGGTGCATGTGGCCGGTGCGGATCACTGAGCCGAGGGTGTGGAGTGCCGCGCGCGGTAATCCCATAAGTCGCACAAGCCTCTGGAGTCTCAATAGTCACACGGGTCTCCGCCGGGGTGGTATGTGTTGTCTGAGCTGTAGTGCAGATGTTGTACATGCGAAGTACATCTCGGAAAAACATACCCGCACCGGCCGGCGCGGGGCAGGTGGAGTGAGTCGTTCTCAAGCTTCACGGCCGCAAAACGTGCATTTCGAACCGTCACCCTCGTCAAGTGCGCGTTAGAGACACGAATTCGCTCCGAAACGGTGCTCTTACGCGCACTTTGTTTTCGGGGTTGGGCTGGACTCGCCCGGGCTGGGCGGGCCCGGGCCGCCAGATGTCAGATCGGTTCCGGGTGGTGGCTGGCCACCAGGCCCGCGGTGCGGAGACAAAGTGGTACTGGACAGCGGGCCTTACAGAGTGGTACTGCACGACAGAAAATCGGGTCCTGGCTGTAGCTCCAGTACCACTTTGTGAGCCGGCGTGATTGAGAGCGGTCAGTGTCGCCGCTGGCGTCGCAAAAAGCAACGCCCTGCCGAGGTGGCAAACAGAAAGCAACATCCCAACCCGAATGGGTGTAAAAAGCAACGCCTCGACACGCACTCTCGCAAAAAGCAACCTTCCGGCGAGGGCTCTCTTCAGAATGCAACGCCTCGAGACGTGAGCTTACAGAAAGTAACACCAGCGCACGATTTGGGAAAGTTAATGTAGTTGCCGTTGCATTTCGTTGTTTCGGCCGGTTTCCATGCTGATGCCCTGTTCTTTGGAAACAATTGTGCCGGCAGCCCTGGGGCCGCCGGCACGTTCGTTACAGGAATGAGTACCTATTTGGTGGCTGGTGGAATATTGTTCGGATCGTAATCATCCGCCCAGTCATCGTCATTGTCATCTGACTCGTCGTAATCTGCGTAGTCGGCGTAACGAGCATACGGATCATCCGAGGAATCGTAGTGGGATTCCTGGCGCTCATCACGATTAATACCCAGCTCACGCTCGAGAGCGGCGTAATCAGTATCCGGTGTAAAGTACTTGAGATTCCGGGCTACCTTACGCTGCTTAGCCTTCTGACGGCCGCGCCCCATGAGCTCGACCCCCTTCATCTCATCTGGGCTCATCTGGCCCGGTTTACTATTTCGTGACCTATATTAGCCGCTATGGCCTATATATGGCTATGTGACATACGCGGAAAGAGTACGGCGCTCCTCACCTTTCCCAGGTAGATGGCCCGTTGCGGGCCATAAGTCGTGCGACAGGTGTCGCGCGCCACGCTCGACTCCCCGCACAGGCCGACACTCACATAAGGCTGGCCCGCACAGGCCAGCCCGCGGAAATCTTCCGTGAACCGGCCCGCCACGCGGTTACTTGCGCCGGCGCCCGCGCCCGAAGAGGGCGCTGCCTAGCAGCGTGACCGCACCCAGGGTGGCAATCCCGAGGCCAGCCACCACGGCGAGCCCGGTTTGTTCCCCGCGTCGAGCATCGTCAATAACATCCTGGGCTACTTGCGCGGCCGAGGGAATTCCGGCAAAGGAATGACTGGCAGCGCCGCCACCAGCGGAGAAATGACCAGCGGAACAGCGGCCTGAGCACCCGTGGCCGGTAGCGGCGTCGTCGTAATGATGCGCGCCACCGCAAGCCCCGCCGCAACCGCAACCGCCACCGCACGCGGCGCCTTCAGTAACCGCCTCAACATCAGCATCCGCGCAACCGCAGCCACACGGCTCGCCGAAATCGGCACCGTCAGCACCAGCCCCGTCAGCACCTCCGCCTAGGCCCGCGCCCGCGAGGTGTTCCTTCGCGGAATCGGCCAGGTCGTTCACCTTCGCCTTCGCGGTATGCGCGAAATCCGAGGCTTTCGCGGAGGCTTTGGCGGAGGCGTCCGCCGCGGTGCTCTTCGCACTATCCGCGAAAGCTGAAGCCTTATCCTTCGCCGCCTCGGCAAAAGCGGAGGCCTTGTCCTTGAGCGTGGCCGTGGTGGTGGCCACCTTGTCCTTCGCGGCGTCGGTCGCGTTCTTGATATTTGTGCGCGGATCCAGGCGATCCACCAGCTCATTGACGGTGGCGGTCAGTTCCGCGCGGGTGCGCTCGATATCGCGCTGGATGTCCTCAGGTTTACGGTTATCGGAAGCGCTCACTTCGACAGGCCTTTCTTCACGGCGTCGACGTCCTTGCTCAGGCCGCCAACAAGATTAGTTGGATACTTTCCGGATTTCTTGAGTTTGCGCAGCCCCAGCAGCGCGAGCACCGCAATAATAAGGAGCAGAATTCCGGCAACCGTCAGGTAGCCGGCCCACCAGCGCCCGCCGAACACAACCGTAAAGAAGGCCGCCGCCGCGTGCAGCAGGAACCCGAGCATGAACAGGGCCAGCACCCCGGCCACCGCGAGGAGCACCCCGCCCATCCCGAGGTTGAGGACCTTGTGCTTGAGACTGGCCTGGGTGTACTGAATTTCGTCGCGGACCAGGGTGGAGAATTGCGCCGTGGCGGAGGAAAACAATTCGCCCACGGTCCGGCGGTTCGGTTCGCGCGCCGCGGCTGCCCGCGCTTCTTCCGAGGAGGACGCCACGTAGCCGGAGCCCGGAAGCGGCCCGGTGGTGCTTGCCCGTGCGTTCTCAACATCTTTTTGCGCCATCACATCCCCTTTGCGTCAGCCAATAACGTGGCGATAGATACATTCTAGTGTGCCGTAGAAAGCTTTAAATAGAAACGGGAGAGCGGAAATTTCTTCATGAGCGAGGGCGCAGCGGTTTCGCGCCGCCGCACCACAGAATAGTACGACGCCGCCGCAGCCTCTCGCCCCGCCCGCTTACCTTGCGATGGCGATGTCCCTGAAAATCCGCCCCACATCCGCGCGGGCCACCAGCCCGATAAGCACCCCGGTGGCATCCCCGGTGCGAGTGATGAGCACTGCGGGATGGCCGCGGTCGGTCAGAGCTGTACATACTGCCATGGCCCTATCAGAAGGTTTGGCGTAGAGGGGAGCGTCGTGCGTGCCGCTGTGGGCGAGGATATCCCCGGCCGGAACGTCGGCCAGCTGGGATTCTTTCCCGGCAGTCACCATTCCGGACACCCAGCGGGCCACCATATTGGTGGTGAGCAGCCCGATAATCGTGGAGCCATCCACTACCGGAAGCTGGGCGTAGCCGTGCGCGTCGAGAATAGCGGCGACGGTAGCGAAAGTATCCACGGGAGAGACGGTCGCGACGTCGTGAATCATGAAGTTTTGGATCTGCGGTTCGTTGCGCACCTGGAAAAGTAGCCGCTCGGCGGCTTCGACCAGGTCCGCGCGCGGGGTGGCAATGGGTTGGCCGTTCTTGTAGTTGTTATGCGCGATGGTATTGCGCAGATTGCGCAGTACCTCGCCCAGGTTGTTATTGCGAACGACGGCGGGAACCCGCTTTTCGTACGCCTTCGCCCAGGCATCCCCGAAACCACGCGAATCCAGGCCGGTGGCATGATCGAGCTCAGCCCGGAGGTCTTCCACGGCGGAGAGGAAACGCTGGGTGAGAGAGTTCGCGGTCGGGGAGGTGGCAGCGTCGTCGTTCATGCCACCATGGTAGCGAAGCGGGCCGCGTTGCACGGATTGGAGTGGGTGGGCGAACCGTGCAACCGTGCAACCGTGCAACCGCACGCGAACCCCAGGCGAACCGCACGCGAGCCGAAACGCGCTACCCGGTAAACCCGGTACCCAGGGTGCCCACCGGACCGGGCTCGCCGTGGGTATTCGCGTGCCCGGAGCGCACCACCCACCAGCCGCCGAGCAACCCGAGCACCGCGATGGCACCCCAGACGCCCACCACGGCCCAGCCCATCCCGGCCAGCGCCATAACCGGCACGAAGGACACCGCGGAAATCTCCACCGGAACCACCGGCAGATAGGCGTAACCGAATTGCTCAATGGTGCCCGATTCCAGCTTGGGATCCACAATGCGCAGCAGCGCCAGGCCGGTGGAAACCGAGCCGGTCGCCCACCCCCAGGTGAAGAGCTGACGTTCGAACCATCCCTCGCCCATAAGCCGCGGAGCCACCACCAGGCCCAAAAACGTGCACAAAATAAGACCGAAGAGGAACAGTAACCCGAGGGCCAGCAGGTGGTCGGAAACAAATTCCGGCTGAATCGAAGCAATACCGCACACAATCAGAATGTCTGTGCACAGCCCGGAAACCGAGCGCAGCGTGCCCGCATCGAGCAGGTGGGAGGCCCCCACCCCGTTCATCACAATCCGCACCACGATCCCCACCAGGAAAGCGATGGCGAAAAGCGGGAAGGAAATACCGGGGAACAGGTGCTTGAGGAGCTGACCAATGCCGTAGCCGGCCACCGCCACCAGGCTCACAATCCCCACCTCGAAGGAGAGCGTCTCAATCGAACCGCCGGAGAAGGTGTGGTAGCCCAGGGCCGGACGGCGCTTATTGGCGTCGAGCACCCCGGTGAGGAGCTCATCGGGCAGGGAATCCATGCCGCGGAAAGCCTTGGCCTGCCCGCGCCGCGCCCCGAATTTCGCGAGGATAATCCCGCCGACCACCCCGACCAGCAACCCCACCGTGGCCGAGGTGAAAGCCAGCGAGGCCACTTCCGGCTGCCCATTTTCCGCGTAAATATTGCCCACGGCCGCCGCGGTACCAAAACCGCCCGCCCAGCCGGTGAACAGCATAATGCCCAGCACATCCGGCGAACCGAGCACCGGGGTGAGGAACAGCAGCGCGAACGCCATACCGAGCGCCACCTGCGCCCCGTACATAAGCACCCCGTAGGATGCGAAACCGCCCACCGCTTTATTGACTTTGCGAATATCGAAATCATCGGTGAGGGCCATGCAGGCAAACACAATAACAATAAGAATCGAGGCGTACGTGCCCATATGCTCGGAGAACGGAATCCCGGTCACCTGCCACGACCCGATATGCCAGCCGCGGCTTTCCGCCACCGCCCCCAGCACATTCGGACCGAGCACCAGCCCCAGCGCACCGGCAATCACCGAGGCGGGAACCAGCATATTCTGCAGCCACTTCACCCGGGCGCGCAGAAACACCCCAATGGCGAGCAGCAGACCAATCATTCCGGCATCGACCAGCATGGTCCACGGCGTATATGCGTTCATCGTCCCTCCTACGGTTGCGATAGGTGCGCTTGGCGCGATGCGCGGGCGCTCGCGGTCTGCGATCTGCCCGGGCCCGCGCGATTCACGCGAAGCTTGCGGGAAGGGTGCGTGGAACCCACTCCCATTAGTAAAGATACAGTAAAACTACGGCGATGTTTTAGTTAGGTGCGGTGCTGAGGGCTGCGATGTGCCGAGATTCACGCGCGCGCTCGCGGCCCGTTCACGTCCCCGTGCGGCCCGGTCGCCGCGCTTTTCCTTTTCTTAACGACGACGCCGGGCCTCTTCTCCCGCGCGGACTTCCCCTCGATATGATGGCTATGGTGACCGCCACGCGCGCGACCCCGGCACTCAAGGCCGGGGCGGCGGGGCGCGGGCGGCGTCGTCATCAAGGAGGAAAAATATGACGGATCTGGTGACTTTCGGCGAATCGATGGGGGCTCTGACCTTTACGGAATCCCCGCAGATCGGGGCGCGGCCGCGCGCGTCCTTCGGCGGCGCGGAAACGAATGTGGCCATCGGGATGGCGCGGTTGGGGCATTCCACCGCGTGGGTCGGGAGCGTCGGCAAGGACCTATTTGGTTACATGATTATGCGGACCCTGCGCGGCGAGGGCGTGCGCTGGGATCACGCTCGCCAGATCACCACCGCGCCCACCGGGGTGCTGGTCTCGCGCCACGCCGGGCTGGGCACGTTCGCGGTGGATTACCATCGTAAGTTTTCCGCGGGGCGCCTCATTACCCCTGATCAGATCCGCGCCATGTTTGAGCTGGAGCCAAAAATCGTGCACCTGACGGGCATCACCCCGGCGCTCGGGGAGGAAGCGCGCGCCGCCACGATGCTCGCCGTGGAGCTGGCCGGGGAGCGCGGGGTGCCGGTGTCGTTCGACGTCAATTTCCGCTCGCGCCTGTGGGATGCGACGGAGGCAGCGCCGGTGCTCGCGCAAATCGCGCGCGGGGCTCATGTGGTCTTCGGCGGTACGGAGGAACTGGAGCTGCTCACCGGCGAATCCGAGGTGGCCGCGGCGACTCAGCGCCTGCTGGACTGGGGCGTTTCGGAAGTGGTGTGGAAAGATTCGACGACGGCGCGCGTGACCACCCCCACCGAGTCGGTAGAACGACCCGGGCGGCGGGTGACCGTTGTGGATACCATCGGGGCTGGTGACGCCTTCGTGGCCGGTTATCTTTCCGGGTGGCTCGAGGGGCTGTCCTTCGCGGAGCGCCTGGACCGCGGGCACCTCCTGGGGGCCTTCGCTGTGGGCACCATCGGCGATTGGGAAGGCGGGCCCACCCGCGAAGAACTCACCATCGCGGAGATCTCCGGCGGCGAAGTGGCGCGCTAGCGCGGCGGGTTGGCTGGCACGCCGGGTTGGCGGGCGGGCCAGCCAAAGCGAGTTGGCGGGCACGTGAGCTAAAGCTCGCCTTGGCTCCGGCCGGGAATCCAGGTATCCGCGGTATTTGCGGACGCCTTAGCCACATAGTGACCGATGATCCAGGCGCATAGCACCACGCATGCTGCGCTTGCCAGGAGTGCCGGCCAGGGGATAGTTACGCCGAAAAGTGGGTCGATGTGGATGTAGCCAAAAACGTAGGTCATGGGGAAGGAGAGCGCGATGGCGATCCATACCGGAACCATAAATCTGGACATCGTGAGTCTGCGGGTGGCCGAGCGGGGAACATTGCTTATGGCAAGTGGGCCGCATTCCTCTGGCTTCAGTCGTGCTTGAGAAGCCGTCCAGATGAGAGTCGCCAAGGTGAGGAGAATACATCCTCCCACCGTTGCGAATGTCAGCCAGTGACCCTGGTGGATGAGACGTTGCGATCCGATTACCGAGGAAGAAGCGGGAGTGTCAAACCTGTAGAAAGGTGCAACGCTCCGGCCGAGCTCGATGACCTGTTTCCCGTCAAAACGGTGGATCCCGTCCGAATAAAGAGCCAAGCGGCTTTCCGGATGAGCTTCCGTGAGGGAGGTGTAATACACTCGCTCCACCCGTAACAGGCTCGCACGCTGTTCCAGAATTGAGTCGGAAGGGGAAGAATTGCCGTTGAGTTCGTGAACGGTGCCGGCAGCAACTCCCAGTTTCCGAAGATTCTCTTCTGTTGCGGAGACCGTCAGTTCGCGATCACCGCTCTCTGCCCGATCCATATACATGAGAACCCAGGTGGCTTCTGGAATCTGATCCAAACCCGTGCGGAAGTGCGCGAGGACGGCTGGAGCGTCGTCGTCACCCTCGAGAATATGTCCGAATTGAGCCTGGTATATCTCGATTCCCCGCGAATCGCGGCCCAGAGTCCCCTGCCACAACTGGAGTTGGGATACGAAGAACAGGGCGAAGGCGAGGATTGTTGCAGTTTTACCAGCCATACGTGGCGCGCTGCGCAGCGCCGTTCCGACCAGGAGGAGTGCGCCGGCGTGGCGGCGTTTTCCGAGCGCGGCGGTGAGCCTGCCCGTGAGTGCCGAGATAAGCGTGATAGTTCCGGGGAGAACGATACACGCCACAATTGTGCATGCTGCGTAGATGATCGTCGTTAGTTCAATGACGGGAATATCGGATAGGAGTGAAACGAGGGGGATTAACCCGCATAGAATCGTGAGGAAAACCAGGGCGCAGACATAGTGGTACCAGCGTAATTCCGAGCTGCGGTGAGCTGTTCCTGATGTTTTATTCAGGTGCGTAGCGATGGCGCTCACGGTCAGGAATGCGGCGCATAGCAGTCCTAGCGTCGCGAGGAGAAGGAGCACAACTAACGCGGATCTGTAATCGGAGGGTGTGGTGATGAAGCCGGTGAACGGCAGGCGGATCGGCAGCGTGCAGAAGAGCGCTAGGATAATGACCGCTCCGGCAACCCCGTAGAGCAGGCTGGGCATCACGTATCGAAGAATCAGAGCGCGTAAATCGCGATGGGGAAGCGCGAGGACGCGGAAAACTCGGGACAGGTCCTTCCAGCGCTGATGGTTGATGCGAGCGGCGGTGAAGATCCCCAGGGCTGCGGCGGGGATAAACATGAGTGCGAAAACAGCCTGCAACATCCACATATTCTGGTAATTAAGCATTTCACTGACCGAAGCCAGATTGCCGCCGTAGGCCGAAATCGGAGTGAACTTATCAAGCTGGGCTTGTTCGGGGGATGGGAAGACGTAGGCCAGTTTTTCAGTTGGCTGTGTCAAAAACTGTGGTGCAATGACGACCGTATTTTGGGTGGAAGAAGGTCCGCGCTCGCTACTGAGGGCTTCGTAAAGCTCGGGAGAAACCGCGGTTGATCCAGGAGTCGGCCATGAATCTAAGCCTGGCGGTGGGGGAGCGGCATCATTTGTGCGGATGTAGTAGTAAACACCGTATTGTTCAGTTTCCAGAGAATCCCATCCGTAACTGAAAAGTGCGATGGTATCCGCGTCGCTCTGAGCGGGTACTCCCGCGGGGATGGGGCTGCGCTGAGCGGCACCGCTATAACCTGCGCTAACCATGCCGATGCTGGTTACTGCCAGAATAAAAGCGCTAACAAAAAATGCGAGGCAGAGGCGCCTCCAGGTGGGCATGCGAATAATTGCGGAAAGCGGGTCACTCATGGCCATCACCGTTCCCGGAGGCCTGGGAATCGCGGAGCCCTTGTTGAGTGAGGAACGCATGGGCATCGGCTTGGCGGGCCAGCTCATGATCGTGAGTAACGAAAAGAATACCGAAGCCGTGGCGCCGCTGCTTTTCGAAGAGCAAGTCCGCGACGCGATTTTTGGTGAGATCATCAAGATTGCCGGTCGGTTCATCCGCAAGAATGAACTTCGGTTCGGTGATGAGTGCACGGGCCAAAGATGTGCGTTGCCGTTCCCCTCCGGAGAGCTGGGAAGCGGGGATATGAATAGATTCGACTTCCAGTTCTTCTAATAATGTGCGGGCCCGGTCAATGGCGTATTTCCGCACTTCCTTATCATCGGAAAAGAGGAGCGGAAGCGCGACGTTTTCCACCGCGCTCATGGGGCCGTAAAGTTCGGCATTTTGATAGACCACCCCAAAGAATTTCCGGCGGAATGCACGCTGTTTTTCTTTATCGCCAAATTCGATAGGCACGCCGTCGATCTCAACACTCCCGAATGCGAGAGGGAGAAAGCCCAGGATTCCGTTAAGCAGCGTAGTTTTGCCAATCCCGGTTTTCCCAAGGAGCGCGAGGCTTTCGCCGGAGGCTAGTGAGAAAGAAACCCCGCTGAATAGCTGGCGGTCTCCTACCTGCATTGCGAGGTTAGTGACTGTGAGTTTGCTGCCCATGGGTGGTCCTTCTCTTATGCGGTGGGGGAATAACTATATGAGCTATTCCCCCACCTCGTGTGTTATCGGGTTACTTCCACTGGCCGCATTGCATGGGTGCTAATCCGGCACCGGATTGGCAAGCTTGTACGGATGAAACCGTACCGCCAGCGTTGCGGGTGACAACTGCTCCGTAACCGGAACGGTTGACAACCTGGCGGACGTTGTCCCCATGTCCCATACGGGTGTAATTGCCAAGTACCCAGCGATCATCGGGTGCTTCGTCTTCGACATTAACGGTTTGTTCGTTGTTAGTCGTCCAGATGGAGGCGGAAACAACACCGTTGTCTTTGACGAAATAAGCGGTTCGCGCGTTAGCCGCGGGTAGAAGGGCAACCGAGCACCCAAGAAGGGCCAGTGCTGCTGTGATTCTCTTGTATTTCATTTATAGCTCCTCTGCTATCGATACCTCATCGTTGAGGTTATAAGAAGCCTATAAAGTACTGGAAAGCGGAGTCAACAGTTAATTAATAGAACGGTATGTGAGTATTTTGTTCGGTTGTTGCGGTGGTGCGGAATCAGGATTTTGCGTCTTTCATAAAACCGTTGGCGACGGCGCAAAATTTCCGCCCTCATCCCAATGAAGCGATGAGGGCGGAAGAGCCGTAAGTGGTTCCAGGTCAAGGGAACTCCGGTACGGAGATATTCTTCAGGTGTGGAGCTTAGCGGCGGACGGCGGGGGTGTCAGTGCCGTTGCCGTCCCAGTCGCCCACGAAGAGCTGATCGGAGGTGCGCCCGTAGGTGAGGACCTGGTCTGCTTCACCAGCGGCCAGCGAGTTCTTCACATAAACGGTATTGCCCCGGCGCACCGCCAGCGTATCTACGCCGTCGCCGTTAAAATCACCCAAAATTGTGGCGTCACCGGCACGGCCGTAAGAAAAAACGGTATCCGCTGCGCCGCCCGCGATGGCGTTCTTGACGTAGTACAGGTTGCCGCGGCGCACCGCGAACGTATCCTTGCCGTCCCCGTCGAAATCGCCGGTGAGGACGGTGTCGCCCGCACGCCCGTAGTGGACCACCCGGTCGGCCTCCCCGCCGTGCAAGGAATTGAGGACATAGAAAGTATTGCCCCGCCGCACCGCGAAGGTATCTTTACCGTCGCCATCGAAATCGCCCACCAGGATCTCATCGCCGGCGCGACCGTAGGCGAATTCCACATCGGCGGCCCCGCCATCCACGCTGTTCTTGACGTAGATCTTGTTGCCGCGGCGCACCGCGAACGTATCCTTACCATCGCCGTCCCAATCGCCGACGAGCACCTCATCGCCGGCTCGCCCATAGGAAAATACGCTGGCGGCCTCGCGTGAGGTCCAATCATTGGAGACGTAGAAGACGTTGCCGGTGGCGGGGTTGCTGGGAGTGGGCGCGTTCGTGCCGGGCGCGCCGGGTGTGGGCGCGGGTTTGGGCTGGTCCGGCGCGGGCTTCGGCGTGGGGGAGAGGCGATCTACATCGGCCTGGGCGCGCGCCACATCGGCTTCCGCGGCGGCGAGCCGCTCGCCGAATTCCCAGAGCTGCGCGGCACGGGCGGCGGCGCGATCCCGCTCGCCCTGAGCGGCGGTGAGCTGCTCGGCTAGTTTCTGGACGGTTTCCTTCGCGGCCTTCGCGCTCTCATAAGCTGCGGTCGCGGCCGTGAGCTTGGCCTGCGCGGTATCGAGCGCGGCCTTGGCCTCTTCGTACTCTCGGGCAGCGGTCTCGAGTTGCGTTTTCGCGATTTGACCCTCCAAGGATTCGGGATCGCCCTTGGTGGCGGCTTCGAGTTCGGCCGTGGCATCTGCCAGAGCCGTGCGAGCCACGGAGGATCCCTGAGCCATCTCATCCTTGAGGCCATCCATATAGCGCTGCAATGCGGCGGAGTAGTCAGCAACCGTTTGCGCTTCGGAGCGATCCCCGTACAGAGGCGTGTGATCGAAAGTATTCGCCTGGATATTAGGGGCGAAAGCTATCCCCGTCACGGAGTAATTGGGATTGACAATATTAAGGTAATGCCCGACTTTCGCGAAGTCCGTGACGCCCTGATCGTGGAGTGCCTTTTCGTTGTGATACCAGAGCTTGAGGGAAAGCTCATCGCCGGGATAGTTCGCGGAGGCAAGGTTTTCTGCCACGTTGAACGCCTTAATATGCGCCATTTTATTGGTGCGGGATTGCGCATTAACCTGCAGCTGGGCAACCGCCATGAGGTAGTCCGTGACCTTGAGCGGCTCAAGCTGGTGCGTGGCGCGCAGCTCGTTGATCTTCGTAATGAGGCTCAGGGTTGTCGCCATGGAATCCAGGTTCGTGGCGTCATCGGCTGCGCCCGGGTGGGTATAGGAAGCCAGCGGCTTACCCTGGTACTCCGTATTGGTACTGAAAACATCGAGGGCTTTCTGGGCGCTGCGGGCTTCGTAAAACCCGAGGGCTCCCCGGTCCCACTGCGCTTTCGCCGCAGCCTTGGATTCTTCGAGCTTGGTCCGAGCGGCATCCACTTTTTCCTGGGCAGCTTTGGCCGCTTCGGGATTGGGTGCAATCGCCTTATCGTAGGCGGCCTGCGCGGCATCGCGGCGGGCCAGCGCGGACTCAGCGTTCTTGGTGAGTTGGGGCATGACGGAAGCTGCGTCGTCGTACCCCTTCTTTGCGGAATCGAAACCGGAAGCTTTCGCTACCGCGGCATCATAAGCCTGTTGCGCGGCCTCCACCTGCGCGTTTGCCCGTGCGTAATCCTGCGCGGCGCTCTGAATATCCGCGAGGCTCGCGCCGCTCGCTTTTATTTCCGCGAGGATGGCGTCCCGGGCTTTAATCGCGGCGGTGAGCCGGGCACAAGCCACGGCGAGCTGGGTTGCGGCATTACTACCTGGCGCGATGTCGCTGGCGGCGGCGGGAGCGGGACCAGCAGAGCCCCCGTCATGAGGAGTGCCGATGTGCGCATAAGAGTCTCTTTCTGTTTCGACCGTGAAAGTGAAAGGGATAATTCCCGGAGCGCAGGTTAGTGGCCGTTCCTGGGCGTACGCCGGACGCATAGTGGGAAGAAGCTGGCTCGCGTGAAAGGCGGCCGTGCGGCGGAATAGAAAACACCCACACACGACACCGGCGCCGCGGAGCGAATTGGATTCCCGAGGGAGATCGCGGTTCGCAACGCGGCGCCAATGGAGAGTTCAGGACTTGCGAGAGCTAGAAATAGAGCGAGAACGCTCTACCTTTACTTACCGGTGGATCCGGGGCTGGCCTTACCGTCGGTGGTGTAGGACTTCGCGCCGGTTCCGGCGAGCGCCCCACCCTGGACGATAATGTAGGAATCGCGCAGCTGGCGGCCAGCGAAGAAATCTTCGAGGATTTCGCGGGTGCCGGCAGCGTAGCGAGTCTGTGCGGACAGCGAGGAACCGGAGGTGTGAGGGGTCATCGCGTTGCGCGGCATGGTGCGCCACGGGTGATCCTCGGCCGGGGGCTGCGGGTACCACACGTCCCCGCCGTAGCCGCCGAGCTGGCCGGATTCGAGGGCCTTGACAATGTCGTCGCGCACCACGATCTCCGCGCGGGCGGTGTTCACGATGTAGGAACCGCGGCGCATCGAGTTGATCATCTTCTCGTCCACCATATGGTAGGTATCCGAGGTGAGCGGGGAGTGGATGGACACCACGTCCACGCTACGCATGAGGTCCTCAACGGTCTCGTGGTAGGTGGCGCCGAGTTCCTTCTCCGTCTTCGGATCGAGGCGGTACAGATCGTAGTAGTGCAGGTTCACATCGAAGGGCTTCATGCGCTTGAGCAGGGCGCGGCCGATACGCCCGGCGGCGATAACACCCACGTCCATGCCTTCCAGGTCATAGGACCACTTCACGGCATCGGCGATGTTCCAACCCTTTTCGTCGGTGACGATGCGGTGGGCGGGAACAAAGTTGCGCACCAGATTGAGGATGGTCATGGCCGCGTGCTCGGCCACCGAAATCGAATTCGAGTAGGTGACCTCAGCAACCGTGATATTGCGCTTCATCGCTTCGGTGAGATCCACGTGATCGGAGCCCACGCCGGCGGTGATGGCCAGCTTGAGGTTCTTGGCCTTCTCCAGGCGATCCTTGCCCAGGTAGGCGGGCCAGAACGGCTGGGAGATAACCACGTCCGCATCGGGGAGGTGCTTCTCGAATTCCGAGTTCTCGCCTTCCTTATCGGAGGTGACGATGAGTTCGTGACCGTTATCCGCGGCCCACTTCTTCAGGCCCAGGGCGCCGGAGACGCACGCCACCATCTCGCCCGGGGTGAAATCGATGCCCGACGGCGTAGGAGTGCTGGAGCCACCCGGGTAGCAATCGATCGTGGGGATGGAATCGCGAATGTACTTGGGCGGGAAGCCGTCCACGGGATCCGGGTACAGCACCATCAGAATTTTCGCCATTAAAAATCACCTCTTTTAGTAGTGAGTCGCCGGCCACTTCGCCGGCTCGGTTAGTACTTTAGTCCCGGGTGGGTGAGGCGTGTCAAGAGTCTCGCAAAAGTGTCTCTAAACTTCGTGATCTGTCGCAAAAATATCGCGGAATATGGCCGTTTCTGCACTAACTGACGCGGTCGTAATTATCTTATTTATTGTTGTAAATGCATGATCGGATGGTGGGGTGATCGCTACTTTAGTCCTAGGTATGTATTCGGTGATGGTTGTTGCGGGGCAGAGTTGGCGTTCGGATTGCTTTGGGTGCGAAAGAAGGGTGGCCGGTGCGTGAACACAGGTCACCCTTCTTTGCGTTGGTTATGGAATGGACGTGCTTGCGGCCTGCTAGTGCACTGTCCTTGAAATAGTTTACTGGTGATGGTATTATTAATCCATGTCGCACCCCGCTAAACCACTCGCC
>NZ_JBOZCC010000008.1:0-93663 GCF_051265055.1 Actinotignum saccati | reverse complement strand
GAAAATAGCACGCGCGAGAACAACCCTGGAAACCCCCACCCAACAACCAGAAAGCTAAATCAAGGACGGTACACTAGGCGCGCTTCTTTCTGGTCTTTCTGGCGACGACGCCGCTACCGGCCACGAGCAATCCGCCAGCAATAAGCGCTGTGGCTTCGGTGGAGGCTCCCGAGTTGGCCAGACGTTTCGCCGGCTGGTTGGTTGCGGGAAGGTGTGTGGTATCTCGAACGGGTCACCAAAATGCAGATAGTGAGGATGTGTGAATGCTGAGAAGTGGTGCTGTAGCAATAGAGAAGAGGTGGTGGCTCCGACCGGCGTCGATCCGGTGACCTTTCGATTTTCAGTCGAACGCTCTACCAACTGAGCTACAGAGCCGAAAGAGAAACACCCGGTTTCCCGGGCGTTCTTCCTTCGCGACCCCGACGGGACTTGAACCCGCGACCTCCGCCGTGACAGGGCGGCGCGCTAACCAACTGCGCTACGGGGCCATTTGCTAGGCAAATAACCATCGCGTACCCCCAACGGGATTCGAACCCGTGTTACCGGAGTGAAAGTCCGGCGTCCTAGGCCTCTAGACGATGGGGGCTCAAGAACGTTGTTCTCAAAGCGTCCCCGCTGAGGGAACGGGTATAAGCTTACGTAGGATTCCAGGTCTTAGCAAATTGAACGAGGGTGTTCTCGATCACCAAGCGAGTTTTCCGCGGTAATCCGCGCCTTTCAGGGAGGTGACCACGCTGCGCGCGGGCGGCGTCGTACCAGATAGGAGGCTTGTGGGCGCTTCCCGGCGGTCTCACGCCGGAGGCGAAAGAAGTTCGACGCCGCTTTTTCTGTCGTAGGCACCTACTAGGCTTTCAGACATGAACGCATCGGTACTCGCGGTGGCCCCGGCCGCCTGGAAAACGCTCTCGCTCGCGCCCTGGCTGCGGGCGGAAAGTGAGGCGCCCACGCCGGAACCCACCCCCACCTCGGATCTGCATGAAGTTGCCGAACAGGCCGTGGCTGCCACGGTTGATATCGCGCAGCTGCTCGGGGTGTGCCTGCTGGGTGCCCTCATTGGCTGGGTGATTGCCGTGGTTATCGTTGCGGTGGTCAAGGCCGGTTTCCGGCGCCATACCGGGCTTATCGATGTGGTGCGCGGCATCCAGGTGCCCGCGCAATTCACCCTCGCGGTGGTCGGGGCGCGTTTCGGGCTGTTCTCTTATATGGAGAATTTCCCGGAACAGGATCGGCCTAATTGGTCGCCCGTGCTCAAACACTTGCTGCTTCTTCTCATTATCGCGGGCCTGACCTGGCTGCTTGTCGGCGTGGTGAACGGGGCAGCGCGCTCCTACCTCAAATTCGTGGAGCGGGTAGCGGAAACGCGCTATCGGCGGGTGCAAACTCAGCTGCAGATTCTGCGGCGCCTGGCGGTAGCCCTCCTTATCGTGATCGGCCTGGCCGCCATGCTCATGACCTACCCGGGCGCAAAAGCCGCCGGCGCCTCACTTTTCGCCTCCGCGGGCGTGATCTCCCTGGTTGTTGGTATTGCTGCGCAATCCACCCTGGGCACGCTGTTCGCCGGGCTGCAGCTAGCCTTCTCGGATTCCATCCGCGTCAATGACATCGTCATTTGGGACGGGAATATGTGCACGGTTGAGGAAATCACGCTCTCCTATGTGGTCCTCAAAGTCTGGGACGGCCGGCGCCTCATCGTGCCCTCCAATAAACTCACCTCCACCACGTTCGAAAACTGGAGCCGGCGCGATCTAGACATTATGGGATCGGTGGTTCTCCAACTGGACTGGAGCGCCCCCATCGCAGAACTACGTGCCGAACTTGACCGCATCCTTGCCAATACTGACCTCTGGGATGGTGATACCGGCATCCTCGTGGTGGGGGATGCCTCCAGCCCCAACGGCCTGCAAGTCTCCGCGATAGTCTCCGCTTCCTCACCCGGCGAACTCACCGACTTGCGCAACCACGTGCGCGAAAAGCTCATCGTGTGGTTGCAGAACAACGCCCCGGATGCCTTCCCGCACACCCGTTTTTATAACGACGACGCAGCCCCTTCCGCCCCCGGTACCCTTGCCGCGGAAAGCGATTCGGAGCAGGCAGGAAGTAGCTCGGAGCAGCTGGGAAGCGATGCGGCTGGTGAATCACGCGAAGCTGAGGCGGGGGAATCTGAGGAATCCAAGAAATTGGTGGCCGGGAGCTCTGGTGAGCGTGCCGAATCTGAGGAGCGCGCGGAGTCCGAGGCGCACGCAGAGTCCAAGGCGCACGCGAAATCTAAGAAGCGTGCGAAAACTGCAAAGCAGGCCAAGCCCGCGGCTCGCCCAGTCACCCGCACCTCCATCGGTGCCCAGGAACAAACCGAGCCGGATACCACTTTCGACCCGCAGGACTACCAAGAAACCCGCATTCTCTCCGCATCCGATATTGAAGCAGCGGTGCGCCCGGAGCGGGTACCGGTAGCCAGCCGGCCTGAAAGTCCCGCTGGCACGGAAGGTCCGGCCACTCGCATTCGGGAGGGCCATGAAGCTTCGCTATTCACCGGATCCATCCAAGCTGAAAAACGCGGCCAAGAATTCTCCGGCCCGGGTGCCGAAGTGCTGGCAGAGCGGGAACACAATGCTGCGCGCCGCACCGGCCAACAAGAACCCATCCACGAAGCCGGCAAAGTCCCCTCAGAATCATCGGCGCCTCCTACCGCCGTCTTCCCGGCCGTATCCGGAGAAATAACCGAACCTGATAACGCCAAGCAAGCTGATAACGCCAAGCAAGCTGGCGCAACTAAGCAAAGCGAGACCGCTAAGCAGCCTGAAGCAGCTAAACAAAGTAGCGATAGCGAGGAAAATGAAGAAAGGAAAAGCCATGGCACAGATGCTCCCGCAAAGCGATGAAGAATGGGCAAGGGTCCTCACCCCGGCCGAATTTACGGTCCTGCGCCAAGCGGGAACCGAAGTACCCTTCACCGGCGAACTCCTGAACGAAAACCGCGAAGGAATCTACCGATGCCGGGCCTGCGGGGCAGAACTCTTCCGCTCCACCACCAAATTCGATGCCGGATGCGGCTGGCCCAGCTTCTATGACCCCTCCCGCAGCGAAGCCGTGCGCACAGACGTCGATTACAAACTCGGCTACCCCCGCACCGAAGTCCGGTGCGCCACCTGCGATTCCCACCTCGGGCACGTCTTCCCCGACGCACCCCACACACCCACCGGCCAGCGCTACTGCATGAACTCCGTCGCGCTCACCTTCGAACCCGAAACCCAGCCCGCGCCCGGCTCCCACACCGAGCCCACGCCCGGGCCGCTACCTGATTCCGCAAACACGTCCACAACCGCATAGATTCGGTAGAATCACCCGTGTTGCACACCGCACCCCAGGGACTCCCCGGGCGGCGATGTCCACCGGGTCGCGACAAAGGAGAAACCATGCCGAGCCTTCATGTCATGTCCGCTAACCTCCAACAAGGTAAGCCCTCACGGCGCCCGCGCCCGGGCACGGACAAAGTGACATGGCAGCGGGAATCCATTAGCAAAGCCATCCGGCTCATCACCGCCGCCGGCCCGGAACTCCTCGCCCTTCAAGAAGTCAAAGTCACCACCGCCGGCGGAGACCTCTACGCGCCCCTCCTCGCTGCCGGCAACTACCACGAAGCCATCTTCGCGCCCACCAAAAATGAGCGCGGCCGCCTCCGCGCCACCAAAAAAGGGGAAGCCCGCGGGGTCGGCACTGCGCTCCTCTCCGTCTACCCCATCGGTGCTCGCGAGGTCATCAACTTGCCCGTCCACCAGCAAGAAACATGGCTGAAAACCCTTCGGACAAATATCGGGATCGGTGAAATTCCCCGGGTTGCGATCCTTGCGGAAATCAAGGTGGCGCCCGGGCACTCCGTCGTCGTTGCCGCAACGCACCTCACGTACACGTACCGCCTCAACGTGACGCAACTACGCACCGTAGCGGGCGCCCTCGCCGGATTCGCCCAGCGTTACGGGCTAGAGAACGCCCCGCGGCTTATCATCGGGGATCTCAATATTCGCGGCTGCGAAGTACCTCTGGCGGCCACCGGATTCGAAGCCGCCGCAGAAGCCCTCACCTACCCCTCCGATGAGCCAGAGAGCCAAATTGACCATATCCTCGGAACCGGGGTTGAGGTGCGGGCCGCGGAAAACCTCTTCCTGCCGCTCTCCGACCACCGCGCACTACGCGCCACCGCCGTCTGGAAATAGATTCCGCTCGCTGCTGCCCGCCCGCTCGAGACGCGCCCTCACGCCCGAACGACTCTGTCTACACTAGTGCTGTTATGGCCTCAGTACTGCTCAACTTTTGGGTGATTATCGCGATTATGCTCGTCGGCTACCTCGTCGCGCGCTGCAAAATCGTACCCCCGGGAAGCGACCGCACCCTCACTCAGCTGGTCTTCTACACCACGCTGCCAGCCCTCATGTTCACCACCCTCGCCAACTCCAACCCGGCATCCTTCTTCGGGGTGAACGGGCTCGCCAATATCATCTCCTCGGTAGGAACCGGACTCATCTATACGGCCCTAGCCGCCACCGTGCTCAAAAGCCGCGGAACCGAACTCACCGTTGGCGCTCTCGTTGCCTGCTATACCAATATCGGCAACCTGGGCGTGGCCTTCCTCGTGGCCATCACCGGCGACCCCACCCCCGCCGCACCCATTCTGCTCTTCCAAATCCTCGTGATGGTGCCGGTCTTCTTCTCCATCCTCGATAACCAAACCGGCAAGAAAACCGAAGGGCTGTGGCGCACCATCCTCTCCCGCCTCAAAAACCCGCTACTTATCGCGGTCTTCGCCGGACTGATGGTCGCCCTCCTCAAGATCCCCATCCCGGAACTCATCTCCGCGCCCCTCGAAAAAATGGCAGGCGCAAACGTGCCCATTATTCTGCTGGCTATGGGGATGTCTCTGCGCGGCGCGCGCCTACCCCGCTTCGGGCGCGAAAGTGCACCCCTCATGCTCGGCATCTTCTGTCGCCTCGTCCTCGGGCCGCTCATCGCTTTCGGTGCCGGCTACCTCCTGGGCGCGCGCGGCGAGGCCCTCATGGCCATCGCCATCATCGGGGCATTCCCCACCGCCAACAATGTGTTCGTTTACGCGCACCGCTACCGCTCCGGCGTCACCATGGCCCGCGACGCCGTCATCATCACCACGGTCGGCTCACTCCTCGTCATCCTTCTCATTACCGTTATCGCGCAAACGGTATAAAGGCGACTTTGGTTGAGGATGCCCGTGCGAAGATCGCGCCGAACGGTAGACGCGCTTTCGGTATGAGGACCCGCTCCGCCGAGCCGTGAGGCCACCGCGGCGGAGTGACCTGCCACGGAGCTACTGAGCTATTGGGATCCTCTACCGGGCTACTACCCCTTGACCGGGTTGTAATCCGGGCCGGGTTCCTCCCCGTCCACCTCGAAATTCGGCTGGTCGAAAGCGTAATCCGGGTCCGGAGCCGCGGGCGTGGGGGAATTAATATCCGCGCTATCGACCACGCGTTCCTCCCCGCCCAGGGTGTGCGACGCCGCCCTCGCCGTGACCGGCGAGGGAGATTCCTCAGCGCGGGTATTGAGCTCCTTCGCGTTATATTCGAGGAGCTGCTTGGCCACCGCGGTCCCCGCCAAATCGCGCAAATCCAATTCGGGAAGCTCCGTGAGCGGCTTATCCGGGGTGCGGCGCAGCACCTTAAACACTTCCCACACAATCGAAATCAGCGGAATCACAATAATCGCACCCAGCAGCCCGGCCACAAAAGTACCGGCCGTCACGCCCACCGCAATCACCACCGGGTGGAGCGAGACCTGATGGCCCATAATGAGCGGCTGGAGCACATGCCCCTCGAACTGGCCGATCAGCGCCACGCCCACCAGCACCACCAGGGAAATAACCACGCCCTTCGTGGCCAGAGCCACCAGCGCCGCAATAATCATGGCCGCCGGCGCACCGAACAGCGGAATAAAGGCACCGATGACCACGAGCGTCGCCAGGGGAGCGGCCAGCGGCACCCCGCACGCCACCAGCAGAATCGCGGCCATCACCCCATCGCATAGCGCAATAAGAATGGTGCCGCGCGCGTAGCCGGAGAAGCTGTACCACCCGGCAGTGGCCGCCGCGTGAGTGCGCCGCCGCGCCCGATCCGGGAGCACATTAATAAACCACAGCCACATATTTTTCCCGGCCGCCAGGAAGAAAATCGAGCAGAAAAGCGCCAGCGCGATCAAGGTGAAAGCCAAAGCCACCGTGCCGGCCTGCGAAAGCGCCGTCGACGCAATATTTCCCGCGTTATTCTGCAAGTACGTAGCCGCACGTTCGATACCCTCGTTCAGGCCCTCGCGCAGCTCATCGACCGTAATATTAATCGGAATCGGCCCGTTCGCAATCCAATTAAAAATGCCATCCAGGCCGCGCTGCATCTGCTCGGACAGGCTCGACCACTGATTCGCCACCGAATCAATAATCCAATAAATAATCCCGCCCAGCGCCGCGAACAGGCCCAGCAGCGCCAGCGCCGTCGCCAGCGCCCGCGGCATAATCCGATCCAAAAGATTGACAATCGGATGCAGCAGCGACGTCATGACCAGCCCGAGGAACACCGCCACCAGCACCCACTGCACCGAAGCCGCCATGTGGAAAATTCCCCAAATGGCAATAACCACGCCGATGAGGAGCCAGGCGCTCACGCCCCACGTCACCAGAACCGGCTGCACCCCGGCCGGATGAATCTCCACAACGGTGCGCTGCGAACGCCCGCCGCTATCGGCCGGGTCCTTCGCGTAACGCTCCACGGCCTCTTCGGCCACGCGCTCAATCTGTTCGCGCCGCGACACCGCCGAGCGAATCCGATCCATCAGGGAGGGTGACTTCTTTGATTCCTTCACAAGCTTTAGCTTACTGAAGAACGGCCCGCGCCGGGCGCGTTACGAGGCAGTGCCGTGCCGTGCGCGGGCGCGTTACGATGCGGCGCCGCGCTCGGGCGCGCTGCGCGCGGTGGTACGACGCCGCCGCCACCTCGCCGCGCTACTCATTTGGCCGCAGCAGGTCAATTTCGCTTTCCAGCCACTCGGCGAGCTCACCGGCGGCAATATGCGCATCAATCTCCACCTGCTCATCGGGCTCCTCAATGCCGACGAGGAAGGCCTCTCCGCATTCCCCGAAGGGCACCGCGATGACCTCGCCATCCTCGCTGCCCGCCCACCAGAACTCCGGGCTGTAGCCGGCGGCGGCCAGAGTCTCCCACACCACCCGGGCGCGCTCCTCATATTCGGGAGTGAAACGCCCCACCGGCGTACTCCACGCATCGGGCAAACCGTCCGGAATGCGCGGGAACACCGCGGCCGGATCGCGCCCCTCAAGCATCTCAGCAGGCACAATACGCGGAGTATCCCGCTCGCTCACCCGCCCGGGGGCTATCGGAGTGAGCTCCAGCTGCTCGTCGGTGAGATCACCGGCCCGGAAGCGGGCGGTCCCCAGGGCCACCACCTGCCCGGCCAGCGCAGCCATATCAACCTCACCTTCGCCCAGCTCGGAAAGAAGCGCCACGGCCCCGGTGGCGGAAGTATCCACAGGCGTGGCGGAGAGCACGAGGGCGGCGTCGTCGGAAAGAATACGGCGCTGCTCCGAGCCGTTCGCGTGCGTGATCGCAACAAGGCAAAAACCCTGCTCGGAAGGGGTGATATCGAGCGCGGCAACGGGCTGGTCGGAAACGGTGAGCGAGGTGATATTCATGCTTCGAGGATACTCCCCGGCGCACGTGCTAACCTGGGCCCGGGCGCACCAACCGCCGCGGACGAGGGAGCCGTACCCGCCCAGCGCAAAGACGGCCACAATTCTTATGGCGTGGACTATTTTGCTCCTTTCCGGAGCACTCGAAACCGTATGGGCAGCAGCCCTCGAAAAATCTGAACACTTTTCCCGGCGCGGCCCGGTCGCGGTTTTTCTGCTGGCACAAACACTCTCCCTGCTCGGCCTGGCCTGGGCCATGCGCGAAATCCCCACCGGCACGGCCTACGCGGTCTGGGTGGGCGTGGGCGCGAGCCTCACGCTGGTCTACGGCTGGCTGAGCGGCCAAGAAAGCACCTCGCGCGCTCGCGTGCTGCTGCTTATCGTGCTTATCGCTTCGGTGGTGGGACTCAAGGTGGTGAGCTAATGGCCTGGGCGATTCTGGTGGGTTCCGGTATTTTCGAAGCAATATGGGCGACGGCGCTCGGCGATTCGCGCGGACTCAGCCGCCCGCTGCCGGCGATTGTGTTCGGCGTGGCGCTCATTGTATCCATGTGGGGGCTTTCGCGGGCGCTGCGCGAAATTCCGCTCGGCACGGCCTACGCGGTGTGGACGGGGATCGGCGCGGTGCTCACCGTAGCAATTGCGGCCGTGCGGGGAATGGAGGAACTCAGCGTGCTGAAAGTGGTGTTCCTGTGTGGGGTCGTCGGCGCGGTGGTCGGGCTGCGAGTGGTGGAACGGGGTGAAGAGCGTGGCGGTAAGAGGCCGGAAAACCGTTGTTCTACTTCAAAATAGAGCCTAGTTCCAATGTTACTTTCCTGCTTATAATATAAGCAGTGGAGGTATGGTCATGAATGCTGACGATATGTGGGAACTGGGTAACCGCACAGAAAATGAGGTAGGGGCAGTCCTGTTCAACTACCTATCGCTGGCTATTAGTAAGGCTGACCACGCCACTAAAGATTTTCCCGCTGAAGATTACGGTTGGCACCGGTCAATGACCGTTCGGGCTCATTTAGGGCTCGGCCTAGATCAGGGCGGTTTGCCGGGTGGGTACATCGTCGGCGGCAACCGTAGCAGAATGGGGCAGCTCATTATCCTGAACCATGAGCAAAACGTTCGCATTCGTATCCTAAAGGAGCGCTGGGATTATCCGGGCGGTATCCCTATTGCCGGCTATAACCGGGCGCGGCGCGATTATTATGAGGTGAATAGCGAGACGCTCAACCGCCAGCTGGCCTTGCCTGTCGTTGATCCGCAGGCGAAGGATATGGAGATAACGAGCGATACTCTCAACCTCATTATGGGCTGGAATTTCAAGGATCCTGAGAATATGGATCAAGGATTCACGGCGCGGTTGGTGGCTCCGCTGGAGGCAGGGGAATACGGTAAGCCTGTCAAGTCCCTCTTTTCCATAGATATCCGCCCGGATACAAGTATTGCGTACAATGACTTAGTTTTCGCGCAGGGGGACAGTATTCCGAATTGGTTCAATCCCGTGGGCTGGGAGGAAGAAAACGAGGCAAGTGATGGAAGGGCCAGTCTTTTATAGTGAGCGTTTGGAGCTCCTCAAAGATCTTGAAGCTCTTACCCAAACTGAGCTCGCGGAAGCCCTGGGAGTGCGGCAGTCATTTATCTCGCAGATCGTTAATCAAACTCGCCCCTTTCCGGACGGTCTTGCTGCGCGAGCCAGTAGCGTCTTCAAATACCCCCTCACTTTTTTCAGCGTGCCACCCACGGTATTCGATACCGCCGTGGCAACTTTCCGCAAAAAGAGTGCGGCGTCGGCGCGGGCAGAACGGCAGGTGGTTCAGAGTGTCCGCGAAGCCAGCAGGGCATGGAATTACACGTCGAAAGCTTCCGGGTTCCGGGAATTTCCGGGTGCTTTGAGGGCTAAACATTTCGCGGCCCCGGAGGATGCGGCTTTTCACGCGCGGAAAATATCGGGGCTGCCGGCAGATGCGCCTATCCGAAATATGACTCAATTCGCGGAAAACCTCGGCGTCGGAGTTGTGCTCAACCTGATGGGTCCGCAGAAAACCCCGGGGCATCTGGGTGCGAGCATACCCATGCGGGAAAATTCTCGTCCGCTCATCGCGCTGACCGGCCCGACGGAAGGTGGCCGAACTCGTCTGACCGTTGCGCACGAATTGGGGCACCTTCTTTTCGACGCCGATCTGAGAGTACCCATCAGGGGCACCCGTTCCCCGGAAGAAAACCGGGCCTTTGATTTTGCCGGCGCGCTCTTGGTTCCGGAAAAAGTGATGCGCGAACGGATCGATGAGCACACAACCATGCGCGGCTTCTTGGAAGTCAAAGCCGATTATGGAATAAGTGTGGCGGCGCTTATTGTGCGCGCCGAGCGCCTCGCTATCATTAGCGCCGACCGCGCCCGCAGCCTGCATATCCAACTCTCCTCGCTCGGGTGGAAAAAATCGGAGCCGATCCGCATCAAGGTGGAAAAGCCGTCGCTCTTTGCGCAAGCGGCCGCGCGAGTATGGGGGAGTCGCTCCCTGGCGTTCAAAATGTCCCAAACGCTTGGGATCCCCGCGAAAGCTACTGATAGGTGGCTAGGGGATTCTGAACCGGAAGGGCCGCAGGATGAACAGGGTGCGATCAGTAAGGTGGTGTCCCTCGACGAGCGAAAGAGAAAATGGTAGGCCCCGTGGGATTCGAACCCACAACCCTTGGATTAAAAGTCCAGTGCTCTGACCGTTGGAGCTAGAGGCCCACGAAGTAGTGTAGCGCGCTTTGGCCCGGTGGTAAAAGTAGGGTCGAATTTGTGTGGAAATCCGCATCCTGGAACTCCTTTACGTAATCGGCGGAAAACAGCTCAAAGCCGCACTAAGGCCCGCTTTGAGGTGCGACAATAGAGGAGTGAGCGAGCGCACTGGCGCGCCCCGAGCGAGTGGAGGAAAAATTATGGCTAGCAGTTTTCGCCGTCCGGCCCAGATGAAACCGGACCAGCTCGAGTCGATCGAAGGTGAAGCGGACGTCGCCTACCACAGCGAGCTTGCCCACACCGCGGCCCAGGCGCTGCTGCCCGGCTCCGGTTACCACACCGAAGATCCGGAGGTACGTGCCCGCGTGCTCGACCTCGTCGCCACCGAAGGTATCGACGTCATCGCCGAAGCATGGGCCCGCTCCCCGGAAGACACCCTTCCCGGAATGCTGTGGCGCGGCTACTTGCTGCGCGAATGGTTGCGGCGTTTCCCGAACGACGCCGCCGCGCGGCTCACCGTCGCGCGGGAAAAGCTCGGCTCCCAGGGAGCTGATGGAGTGGAGAAACTGGAGAAAACCCCCACTCTCGGGGAGGTGCAATCCAGCTGGGATGAGGTGTTTGCCGGTTCTTTCGGCGGGGACTTCGCGGAGGTGCTAGCCAGCTCGGCTCGCCTGTGTGACACCCTTGCCGAAGTGGATCCGCTCTGGATCCCCAGTGATGAGCACCCGCTGGCCACGCCGGTCACGCGCCGCGATGCTGCGCTGCTGGAAACGGCGCGGGAATTCCGCGCGGCCGGAGCCCGGGCGGTGCGTGGCACGCTTTCCTAGCGGAGCTGTGCCGTTCCGGGAGGGGAGCCGATCTGCATTTGCGGGAAGTGCTCCGTTTCGGTAGCAGTGCTGCCCCGCTCGGGAATTCACGGTCTCGGGGAGGGCGCCCCTCTGGCGGAGGGGCGCTGCGCCGTCGTTCGTTTGCTTGGACGTAACTTTTCTGTCGTCGTGATCGACTACGGTTAAGAGGTAGCAGGAAAAAGGAGCCCTCCTATGAGTATCGTTAGCGGATCACCGCAGCCGGACCAGGCCGCGCTTTTTAATCAGCTCGCCCAGGAATGCTTCGCGGCGGATGGTGTTGTGCCTTTCAGTGAGCAAACCCTTCTTGATATTGCCGCGGGTGCGGAAAGTTCGCGGGTGTGGACTCTCGGGGATCCCGTGGTCGGGGTGGCTCATTCCGGGCGCACCGGGGATGTGGAATTGGCCGTGCGTCCGGAGGCCCGCGGCAAGGGTGCCGGTAAGGAATTGCTGCGCACCGTTCTGGATGCGGGGGAAACCGCGGTGTGGGCGCACGGAGATCTGCCCGCCGCGCAGGAACTCGCGGCATCTTCCCAGCTCTACCCAGGGCGTACCCTCCTCGTTTTGGAACGTCCGGTTACGGAAGAAAATCCTGCTCCCGCGCTGTGGACTTTGCCGGGGATCGTGCTGGCTCCGGTGGATCCTGCCGCTGATTTGGAGGATATTGCGCGCCTCAATGCGGAGGCTTTTGCAGATCTGCCCGATCAGGGCCAGCTCACCGCGGAGGATCTGCGCGAACGCATGGAAGCGCCCTGGTTCACGCCGGAACTCCTAGTAACGGCGCGCTCCCAAGGTGAACTCGTTGGTTTTGTGTGGCTCAAGCCGAATGTGCTTGGGGGTGGCTCTGGTGCTGCGGGCACGGCTGGCGAATCGGCTGCGGGTGAAGCCAATGCGGCCAGCGAACCGAGCGAAGCGAATGTGCTGGAACTCTACGTTCTCGCGGTGGCACCGGAACACCGCGGCAAGGGCATCGGGAAGCTCCTGACCGCCTGGGCCCTTGTTACCACTGGCTCGCGGGGCTTCTCGCGCTGCATTCTCTACGTTGATGCCGCGAATTCCGCCGCGGTGCACGTCTACGGAAAAGCTGGGTTCACGCAGGCGGAACGGCATGTTCGCTATGAATTGCAACCCGAACCGGCCCTCTCCGCCACCCGTGCTCGCCTGGCGGCCCGGGAGGGTGCCAGCGCTGTGGAACCCACCCCGCACGAAACTTTCCTGCAGGCGGTGCGGCTCGGCTCCCCGGTCTCCACGAAATCCCTCACGGATATGGCTAAGGAATCCCGCAAACTCGCCAAGCGCTCCGCGAAAGCCCCGGAGGAATCCCAGCTTCCCGAAGGTCGTTTCGCGGATCGGGAACTCTCCTGGCTGGCTTTCAATGAGCGGGTGCTGGAGCAGGCAGAGGATGAAACCCTGCCGCTCTTGGAACGCGCCTGGTTCCTCTCCATTTTCTCCTCGAACCTCGATGAGTTCTTCATGGTGCGGGTGGCTGGTCTCAAGCGCCGTATTGATACCGGCATCGGAGTGGTGGCCGCATCCGGCCTCACCCCGCGCCAGGTGATGAAAGGCATCGCGGAACGCACCCATGAACTGACCGCGCGTCAAGCGAAAGTCTATTCGGAGGATATCAAGCCTAAACTCGAAGGCCAGGGCGTTTTCATCCGCCGCTGGAATGAGCTAGATGCGCAGGTACAGCAGCGCTTCTCTAAGCTATTCAAGGATGAGATCTTCCCTGTCCTCACCCCGCTCGCGGTGGATCCCTCCCATCCCTTCCCGTATATCTCAGGTCTGTCCCTCAACCTCGCCGTCGTCCTCAAGGATCGGCGCGGTTCCTCCGCTTTTGCGCGGGTGAAAGTGCCGGATTTGCTCCCGCGTTTCCTCATGATTGGAGAAGATGGCACTGCCTACAGTCCGGAAAACGTTCCGGTGGAGGCCGGTAGCGATATTGAATTCCTGCCCCTGGAGGAACTTATCGGGCACCACCTGGGTGAGCTCTTCCCCGGTATGGATGTGCAGAGCTACGCGACCTTCCGGGTTACCCGTAATGAGGACCTCGAAGTCGAAGAAGATGACGCAGAAAACCTCCTCACCGCGCTGGAACGCGAATTGCTCCGGCGGCGCTTCGGGCCGGTGGTGCGCCTGGAAGTAGATGAGGATATGGATGATGCCACCCTCAGTTTCCTCCAGAAGGAAATGAGCGTGAGCTCCTCTGATACCTACCGCCTACCCGCGCCCTTGGATTTACAATCCCTGGAGCAGCTTCACGATCTGGATCGGCCCGGGCTCAAATACCCCAAGTACGTTCCGGTCACGCCTACGGGGCTCACCGATGCCGAATCAGCCAAACCCGCGGATTTCTTTGCCAAGCTGCGTGATCATGATGTGCTGCTTCACCACCCCTACGAATCTTTCTCCACCTCGGTGCAGCAATTCATCGCCCAGGCAGCCGCGGATCCGCAAGTCCTGGCCATTAAACAAACCCTGTACCGCACGTCGGGGGATTCCCCCATCGTCAATTCGCTCATCCGCGCGGCCCGCGCCGGGAAACAGGTCCTCGCCATCGTGGAGATCAAGGCACGTTTCGATGAGCAGCGCAATATTGAGTGGGCACGCAAGCTAGAGCGCGCCGGGGTCCATGTGGTCTACGGAATGATCGGGCTGAAAACCCACTGCAAGCTCGCACTGGTGGTTCGCCAAGAATCCGATGGCCTGCGCCGCTACTGCCACGTGGGTACCGGCAACTACAACCCGAAAACCGCCCGCGGCTATGAGGATCTGGGCCTGCTCACCTCCAACCGGGATGTAGGCCAGGATCTCACCCGGCTGTTCAACCAGCTTTCCGGCTACTCCCGGCAGGAACGCTTCCACCGGCTCCTCGTGGCGCCCACCGGCATCCGCTCCGGGCTTATCGACCGGATCGAACGCGAAATTGAAAACAAGAACGCCGGCAAACCCGCGTGGGTGAAATTCAAAGTCAACTCCATCGTGGACGAAGCCATGATCGACGCCCTCTACCGGGCCAGCCAAGCTGGTGTGAAAGTCAGCATCCAGGTGCGCGGAATCTGCGCCCTGCGTGCCGGCATCCCCGGGCTCTCGGATAACATCAAGGCTCGTTCCATTCTGGGGCGCTACCTCGAGCACTCGCGTATCTACGCGTTCTGTAACGACGGCGACGCGGATGTCTTCATCGGCTCCGCCGATCTCATGCATCGCAACCTAGATCGGCGTATCGAAGCCCTTATCAAGATCACGGATCCGGATATGGTGGATCGCCTGGTAGAGCTTGTGGATGTTGCCACCGCGGATACCACCAGCTCGTGGCACCTGGGCCCGGACGGGTGGGTGCGTCACAACCTCAGCCCGAAGGGCCGCCCGCTCGTCGATATCCAGGAGCTGCTCATGAAGCAGGCACGCTCACGCGTGGCAGGAGGGGACTAGAAAACCTGGGCCGCCCCGGCCCGCCGGCAGCGGTCCGGCCCAGAATCTGCCGGGAAAGCTGCGGCCAGGGCTTCGCGGGACAACCGCGGGTGCGCACATATCCGTAACGACTATGCCGAAGGGGGAGTGATGGGCAGCGTTCATGCTGCGGGCGCCGTTGTATGGCGTAAAAAAGCAGGCGAATTCCAGGTGCTACTCGTACGCCGGGATAGCTATAAAGACTGGTCTTTCCCCAAGGGTAAATACAAGCCCGGCGAAGGCCCGCGCATGGCAGCCGTACGGGAAGTCTACGAAGAAACCGGCGAATATATCGCCCTGCAGCGCCCCCTGCCCTCCATTGGCTACACCCTCTCCTCGGGGAAAAAGAAACGGGTCTTTTACTGGGTGGCCCGCCCGCTCACACCGCGCTCCCGGCCAGTCGCCGCCCGCCCGGAATTCCCCAAGGCCCACCCCGGCGAAATCACCCGATCACGCTGGATGAACGCGGAAACCGCCCTCGAAAAACTCAGTTATAAAGACGAACGTGCCATGCTCAAACGCGTCCTGAAATACTGGGAACGCGGGGAACTCACCACCCGTGCGGTGCTGCTAGTGCGCCACGCCCGCGCCCAAAAACGCTCGGCCTGGAACGGAAGTGAAAAAACCCGGCCCCTCACCCCGCACGGAGCCGCGCGGGCTCGCACCATCAGCGCGGTGCTCAGCGTATACGGCGTGGACCGGCTCGTTTCCTCCCCCTGGCAGCGCTGCACCGCCACCATCGCCCCCTACGCGCAGGCTTCCGGAGTTTCCCTCACCTGCGTCGCCGCACTCACCGAACACTCCCACGCGAAGAACCCCGGCGGAGTGCGTAAAACCATCGAAGGGGTACTAACAGACAGCGGTGCTCCCGCGGCGGTCAGCTTGCATCGCCCCACCTTGAGCACAGTTATCGACGTCGTTAAAAAACACGGCGGCCACCACGTGCGCGAAAAGCTCCCCGAGGAAGATCCCTACCTCAAAACCGGAGAAATCCTCGTCGTCCATATGAAAGACAAGCACGCGGTAGACGTCGAGCGCTTCCGCCCCGTCCACACCGAGCTTTAGCGACCGTGTGTCTAGCGGCCAGCGTGCAGGCTGTTCCCGTGAGCGTGCCCTGTGTACCCCGTGTGCCCAACGGGCCCGCACAGCCAGCCACATACCCAGAGCGCTCTGTGAGACATGCTACAAGCTCGTTAACCTTCTGTTTACCTCCGGTGCGGGTCACCGTAACCCACGCTTCCTAGGCTCGAACCAGCGAGCGCCGAAACGGGCGTTCCTGAACACGCAAGGATTAAACAGTGAAGACCATGAAGATCTCGGCACTTGCGGGTGCCACCGCTCTTGCTCTGACCCTTTCCGCCTGTGGTGGGGACGCAACGACTTCTGCCACCACCGAAGCCGCCAAGGGGGACACCACCACCCAGGCCGCGGATAGCGGCTCGAACCTCTCGGGTACTATCTCCGGTTCCGGTGCCTCCTCGCAGCAGAAGGCGCAGCAGGCCTGGCGCGATAACTTCACCATTGCGAACTCGGGCGTGACCGTCAATTACGAGCCCACCGGCTCGGGCACCGGCCGCCAGCAGTTCCTCTCCGGCCAGGTGCAGTACGCTGGCACGGATTCGGCTCTCAAGGCCGAAGAACTTACCAAGGTCTCCAACGCCTGCAAGACCGATGTGGCCGTGGAACTGCCCGTCTACATTTCCCCCATCGCGATCGCTGTGAACCTCGAAGGCGTCAAGGAGCTCAAGCTCGATGCTCCCACCATCGCGAAGATCTTCTCCGGCCAGATTGAGAAGTGGAACGACCCGGCGATTGCCGCCACCAACTCCGGCGTCAAGCTTCCTGACGAAACCATTATTCCGATCCACCGCGCGGAAAAGTCCGGCACCACCGGTAACTTCCAGTCCTACCTGGAAGAAGCTGCCCCCGAAGTCTGGACCTACGGCTCGGAAGAAACCTGGCCGATCCAGGGCGGTCAGTCCGCCGAATCCACCTCCGGCGTGGTCCAGCTGGCGCTTTCCACCCCGAACTCGATCATCTACGCCGACTACTCCCAGATTGAAACCCTCACCCCGGTGAAGGTCAAGGTTGGCGATGAGTTCATCGGTCCCGAACCGGAAGCCGCCGCCCGCGTGGTGGATGACTCCCCGGCCGCCGAAGGCGCCACGGATACCCTCCTCAACAAGGACCTCAAGCGTGACGGCTCCGTCAAGGGTGCCTACCCGGTCGTCATGCTCTCCTACCTCATCGGCTGCCAGGAATACAAGGATGCCTCCACCGGTGAACTGGTCAAGGCGTTCTTCACCTACGTCGTCTCTGAAGAGGGCCAGAAGGCCGCCTTCGCCGCCAACGGTGGTAACGCCCCGATTTCGGAAACCCTGCGCACGCAGGCCATGGCCGTTATCGATACCATCAAGTAAACACCGGTTAGACAACCGAATACCTCTATCTGAAAGTCGATATGACTGAACGAGATAACGCAGCCGGGGAGGTTCTTGAGCGTAACGCTCAGGAAACCTCCCCGGAGGTGGGTCAGACTGCAGTGCCGGCCCGCCCGAGCAAACGCGCGCGTCGCCGCGTTGCAGACACAACCTTCAACGGCCTAGCCATCGGTGCTGGAGCATTCATCATCCTCATCCTGGGTGCCGTTTTCATCTTCCTGCTCCTCGAGTCATATCCGGCATTCATTGCCGGTAAGGAAGAAATCTCCGAGACAGCAGATTTCACGAAGGGGATGGGATTCTGGCAGTACGCCGGGGCAGCCCTCTTCGGCACCGTGCTTTCCGCACTCCTGGCTCTCGCCCTTGCCGTGCCCTTCGCGGTGGCGATTGCGCTGTTCATTTCGCATTTCGCGCACCGGCGCTTCGCCTCCGTCCTCGGTTACATTATTGACCTGCTCGCGGCCATTCCCTCGGTGGTCTTCGGCCTGTGGGGTATCCGCACTCTCGAACCGATTGTGCGCCCCGTTTTCGAATGGGTCTCCAATGTGCTCACCCCGCCTCTTCAGTGGTGGGTGGATCACGTTCCATTCATGGGTGAAGAAGGCGGACTGGCCCAATTCGACTGGTGGCCCCTGCAGCCCAGCCTGGTGGCTTTCACGCCGCCGGCTCGTAACATCATGATGGGCGGCCTGGTACTGGCCATTATGATCCTCCCGATTATCACCTCGCTGTGCCGCGAAGTGTTCCTCCAGACGCCGAAGCTGCTGGAAGAAGCGGCCCTTGGCCTGGGCGCCACCCGCTGGGAAATGATCAAGATGACCGTGCTCCCGGTGGGGCGTTCCGGTATCGTTTCCGCGGCTATGCTGGGCCTGGGGCGCGCCCTGGGCGAAACGATGGCGCTCCTTATGGTGCTCTCGGCGGGTCTGCAGGTGAACTTCAACCTCTTCTCCCCGGGCCAGCACTCCACCATCGCCTCCCAGATCGCCCTGAACTTCCCTGAAGCTCATCCCGGTCTGCAGCGCCAGGTCCTTATCGGTATCGGCCTCATGCTCTTCGCCCTGACCTTCGTGGTCAACTGGTTGGCGCGGCGCGTTCTGGCCCGGTACGCAGAATTCTCAGGAGCGAATGCCTAATGAGTACTGACGTGACACAGACCCCCGCCAGCCAACCCGACGGCGGAGCGCACGCTATTCCGGTCGAGCCGGCTGTCAGCGAAGGCACGCCGATCTTCGCCTCCGAATACGGGCGCCTGCCCAAGTTCTTCAACTGGGCCGTGCTCATCGTGTGCATGCTGGCTTCCTGGCTACTTTTCCACTTCGGTTTCAAAGCGGATTCGCTTTTCGGCGCGGTCCTGGTGGGACTCCTTGTCTTCTTCCTCGTTATCCGCATTGTCGGGTACGCGGTAGAAGGCCCGCGCCGCGGCGCCAACCGCATGGCAACCGTGCTCATCACCAGTGCTTTTGCGCTCGCGGTTCTTCCGTTGCTCTCGCTGCTGTACACGGTGATCGTGGAAGCCCTTCCGGTTCTCAGCTACTCCTTCCTCAATAATTCCACCCTCGGCATGTCCCTGCCCGGCGCTCAGCCCGGTCTCGGCCACGCCATCGTGGGCACGCTTATTATTACCGGCATTACGGCGCTCATCGCCATTCCGCTCGGTGTTCTGACGGCCATCTACCTGGTGGAATACAATAGGGGCGGCTGGTTCGGGCGCTCGGTGACCTTCCTGGTCGATATCATGACGGGCATCCCGTCTATCGTGGCCGGTCTCTTTGCCGCGGCGATTGTTCCGGTGCTCGCCCCCGCGCTCGGGTTCCGCAATGGCATCATGGGCGCCGTCGCCCTTGTTGTTCTTATGACGCCGATCGTGGTCCGCAATACCGAAGAAATGCTGCGCATCGTCTCCAATGAATTGCGCGAAGCATCCTACGCGCTCGGCGTGACGAAGTCCCGCACTATCATCAAGGTGGTGCTGCGGACCGCGCTGCCGGGTATCGTTTCCGGTTGCGTGATCGCCATCGCCCGCGTGATCGGCGAATCGGCCCCGCTGATGATTACCGCCTCCGTCTCGGATACGTTCAACTACTCCTTGTTCAACGGCCCGATGATGACGCTCCCGGTGTTCGTCTACTCGCAGTTCAAGGCCAATAACCTCGACCTGGCCTGGGGCGGCGCGCTCGTCTTGGTGTTTATCGTGCTGGTATTCAACTTGCTGGCGCGCTTGATTGCTCATATCTTCGCCCCGAAGGGCCGCTAACGCGGCAGCCGAAAGGAAAAACAGTGCCTCAGGGAATTAGTGTTCGTAACGAGAGCATTTACTACGGTGATTTCCTCGCCGTGGAGAACGTCAATGTGGATATCAAACCGAATTCGGTGACCGCGCTGATCGGCCCGTCCGGGTGCGGCAAATCCACGTTCCTGCGTTCCCTCAACCGTATGCATGAAGTGATCGACGGCGCCTACGTGACCGGCGACGTCTTCATCGACGGCAATAATATTTACGGCCCCGGGGTGGACCCGGTGACCGTCCGTCAGCACGTGGGCATGGTCTTCCAGCGTGCGAACCCGTTCCCCACCATGTCGATTCGCGACAATGTGCTGGCGGGGATGCGGCTCAATTCGCAGAAGATCAAGAAGTCCGACGCGGAGGAAATCGTGGAGCGCTCGCTGCGCGGCTCGAACCTCTGGGAGGAAGTGAAGGACCGCCTCGATAAGCCGGGTTCCTCGCTTTCCGGCGGCCAGCAGCAGCGCCTGTGCATCGCCCGCGCCATCGCGGTCAAGCCCGAGGTGCTCCTCATGGACGAACCGTGCTCGGCCCTCGACCCGATCTCCACCCTCGCGATTGAGGACCTCATGAACAGCCTCAAAGAGGAATACACGATCGTGATCGTGACGCACAATATGCAGCAGGCGGCGCGCGTCTCGGAAATGACCGGCTTCTTCAATATCGCTGGGACCGGCAAGCCCGGCCACCTCGTGGAGTTCGACCAGACGGAGAAGATTTTCTCCAACCCGACCCACAAGGAAACCGAAGATTACGTCTCCGGGCGCTTCGGCTAAACCGGATAAAAGCTCCGCTGTTTACCTTGCGAACTGTGCCGCGCGGGAACTATCCTGCGCGGCACAGTTGTGTTGTGGATGCTATATGAGTACGACGACGCCGCACCGGCCCGCCGCCTCACTTCTATGTGGCGCGCGCGTGGCGCTGTTCTCGCCCGCTAGTGGCAGCGCCACGGTGCGGGCGAGATACCCGAGTTTGCCTAGATAAGAACCAGGCGCAGCAGCCAGGTGGCCACCGCTGCCAGGGCGCCGGCCGCCGGGATAGTCAGGATCCAGGCGGTGGCAATATTGCCGGCCACGGACCAGCGCACTGCCGAACGTCGCTTCGTGGCACCGACCCCCATGATGGCGCAGGTGATGGTATGCGTCGTCGAAATCGGGGCGGCCCATACAAACGCCGTCGTATAAAGAACGCTGGCGGCCACGCTTTCCGCAACGAAACCGCGGGCCGGATCCAAATCAATAATTTTTGAGCCGAGCGTCTTCATAATGCGGAAACCGCCGGTCGCGGTCCCCAAAGAAATCGCGGCGGCCGCGGCCAGTTTCACCCAGGTGGGGATGCCGTCTTCAAGATTGTGGAAACCGCCGGCCGTGAGGGCCAGCACGATCACGCCCATTGTTTTCTGGGCGTCCTGGAGGCCGTGCCCGAGGGCCACCATGGCGGCGGAAACTGTCTGGGCGTAACGGAAGCGATGCATAGTGGTGTGGTAGGGAGCCTCCGTGAGGAGACGCAGCACCACTTTCATAATGAGATAGGCCAGCAGGAAACCAACCGCGGGGGAAACGATCATCGGCACCACCACACGGTCGAAAATGACCGTCCAATGCACAGTGGCCAGGGAGGCGATACCGGCGCCGGCCAGCCCGCCGATAAGCGCATGCGAAGAAGAAGAGGGCAGCCCGCGCCACCAGGTAATAAGATTCCAGCCAATCGCGCCGGCCAGCCCGCCGAGTACCAGGGTGAGGCCGGTTATTTTTTCTAGCTCGGTAATATCAACGATGCCGGAGCCGATTGTTTCGGCTACTTTCGTGCCGAGCATCGCGCCGAGGAAGTTCATGACGGCTGCCATCGCGAGGGCCACCCCGGGGGTCAATGCGCGGGTGGCTACCGAGGTGGCGATGGCATTAGCGGCGTCGTGAAAACCGTTAGTGAAGTCAAAAATGAGGCTAATGACGACGACGGTGCCCACCAAAAAGAGCAACTCGGACAAAATCAGGACTCCTTGAGGGCAATGCGCTCGACCACGGCGGCGAGCGTCTCGAAAGCGTCGACGGTGTCCTCGAGAGTGTCCACCACCAGTTTGACGCGCAGCAATTCAATGGCATCGGTGGCGTTTTCAAAGAGCGAGGCGAGAGTGGAACGGTAGAGGGAATCGCCCTTGTTTTCCAGCTGGTTAATTTCCACCCAGTATTCGCGAGTATCCGGGGAAGTGGGGTTGAAATGCGCGAGAATATCCGAGGAGAGGCGGGCGCAGGTCTTGAGAATATCCACCACCGTCGGCGCGCTATCGGGGAGGGTGAGGGGGCGCATAAAGGCCACGTTTTCCCCGACCTCGTCCATGAGGTCCACGCAATTATCGATAGCGGTGGTGAGGGCATAAAGATCCCCCCTGTCGAAAGGGAGGACGAAAGACCTATTTACCACTTTGAGGAGTGCGTGATTTGACTCATCTGCATTGTTTTCGATGGTGTGCAGCTGCTGTTGCAACTCTCCGCGCTCGTGAACCGGTGCGGTCATGAGCTGCGCGAGGCCCGCGGCGGCAATGGGAAGATGCGCCGCCTGGGCGCCAATAAGGTCGAAAACCCGCGTGGAACGCGAGAATTTAGAGAATAACCCCACGTGAATTCCTCGTTTCGGGGACATGAACAATCGATGAACGACTCGTTTCAAGGATAGTTCATTACGGGGCGAAACGTGTATTGCGCGGCGGTGAGATCGGGCAAGAAAAGGGTGCCGGACCTGAGAGCGCCTGACGGCGCGAATGCCGCTCGTAGCGGCGCTAGTTGGAGCCCGGGGCTTTCAAGGTCCGGCACCGTGGCTTCAGAATAACAAGAGCACGGGCAATCGGAAACTTTTCGTCGTGCTTTCGGGCCAAGCGTGAAAAATGAAGACTTTTTCGCTCCGACGTGGGAAAATAACACTAGCTATGGGCTTCGCCGCCGCGGGCCGCGTGTGCCTGTAACTTTGGGCGGCACCCGGCCGGGGCGGGTAACCTGAGCATATGGTCTTTGCAATCCCTGAAAATCTCAGTCCGGAAACCTATCCGATGGCCTGGCTCGTCGATACCTGGCGCGGCGCCGGTCTTCTCGAATACGAAGGTGTGGACGCAGCCGGTTACCTTCACGAATTGCGCATCGATAATGACGACCACGGCCCCTACCTGCGCCTGCGCTCCGCGACCTGGCTTTCCCAAGAGCCGGCCGGGGCGGTGGATCGCGAAGTTCCCGGCGGGCGGATGTACGCGGCCCTGACCAAAGGCCAGCAGTGGTCCAGCTTCGAAGGCTACCTGCGCGTTTCCCCGAATAACCTCCAGGGGACGGAGGGGCGTTTCGTGCTGGAAGGAATGATTGCCACTTCCGCTGGTCACGCCATGACCTGGGCCGGTTTCATTAAGGGCCCGCAATTCCAGATCGTCGCGGACGCCATCGCCGCCACCCCCACCGCCGCGAGCTATACCGGCGGCCAAATCATGGGTGGCTACGTGGAATCGGAGCTTTTCTACGCTTACGATATGGCCGCCTTCGGGGTTCCGATGCGCAGCTATATGGCCGGCCGCCTTCAGCGCCAGAGCGATTGCCCGGAAGCGAAGCCGAAGTCTGCGCCATCCGAAGCGCAACCGGAATCGTGAAACCCAGCCCGCTGCTGCGCTGGCCCGGTGCGGTTCCCGGGCTAGGGGACGCGGCCGGGGTGGCTGCTTTTTACACCAATCCCTATGTGGAGCAGCGCGAGCTGGAGGCCGGGCGCGGCTTCGTGGACCTCTCTCATTGGCGGGTGCTGCGCGGCGCCGGCGGGGCTTGCCCGGGTGAGTGTCTGGGCGCGCATCACGAACTCCCGGGCGCGCATCACGCGCGCGAAGTGCTGGAATGCGACGCCGAGGGCCGGATTCGTGGTGCTCTGCTGCGCTGTGCGGGTAGTCGTGAAGATGTTTTCTTGACTCCACCGGGTGGGATCCATTCCACTATGTGCCCGGCCAACTACATCGCGATAGGGACGACGACGCAGGGAGCCAAGCGCCTCCGTGCGGCCATGCACGGTCGGTCGGGGCTATCCGCTGTTTTCTGGGAAGACTGGTGGCCGGATAGCGATATTGTGATCCTCCTGGTCGAGGATATTGAGGTACTTGCCCGGGCCGGGCAAGCGGCCGGCATGAGCCCGGTAGGTTTATTTGCCTGGGATGCTCATCGGGCCGCGGCGCGCCGCCCGGATCCGTTCCGGGCGGCGCGCGCCGGGGCGGGCCCGACTGAGATATACGGACCTGGGGTAGCGGGCAGCTGCGCATCCCGGGAAGTAAGCACTCGCGAATCCGGAGAAGCGAGTACCCGCCAGCTCGGCGGTGCCGGCCGGAGCCTGGCCTGCTTATATTTGGAAGGCCCGGACGCGGCCGACTTACCCGAGGCTGGCACGCCGGTACTCGCGGAGCGATCCGATGCCGTGAGTGCGGGTGGGGCGAGCGGGATTGTGGCGGTCGAAACGGAAACGAATCAGCCCGAGGGGGTGGTTGTGGGCCTGGTGCTGTCGGCGGTGCGGCATTGGGAAGAAGGTCCGCTTGCCCTCGCGCTGATCAGGGAGCCAGCGGCGCTGGGCGCGGTGCGGGTAGGGGAATTCCGCTGCGGCGTCGAACCTATTCCTCTGCCTACGCACGCTCCCGTTGTGGTGACCATTCGTGAAAGCGGCGAAAAAGTGTCGTAGGCCGTGACTAGAATGAGGGCGAGCACCACGCTCACCACGAGGACGGAGAACCATGAACCTAACAACCTTGCGGCTCGTCACAGATATCTGCAACGGGATATTTTTTGTGATCCAGCTGGCGATTCTCGCGTTTATGGTGTGGGCGCTGGTGGCTTGTCTGCGCCGCCCGGATGCGGATTTTCGCTATGCCCGCAAGGATAAGAAGTTCTGGAGCGGGGTGCTGCTGGGCTGCGCTCTCGTCACGGGGATCGTGCTTTTTACACCCATTCGCCTACCTTTCCAGCCGTTCCTCATGCTCGGGGCGGCTTACGGCGCGCTCTACTATCTGGGTCCCGAAGAACAGCGGATGGGGCCGCGCCGCAGTTCGCGCGGGCGCGGGAAAGGGTCCTGGTAAAGCGGGGTGAGCGCAGGCCCTTAGCTGCGTCGTCGTACTACACGCACCACGAAGGAGGAAGAATGCGAGCAGTTATTCAGCGCGTCACGCGCGCATCCGTCACGGTGGACGGCAGTGTGATTTCGCAGATCGGCACGGGACTGTGCGTGCTCCTGGGTGTAACGCACGGGGATGGCGCCCCGGAAGTGGAGAAAATCGCGCGGAAAATCGCGCAGCTGAAAGTGCTACGCGCCGCGGATGGAACCGATGAGCCGAATAGTCGGCGCAGCGCGGAAGAAGCGCAGGCTCCCGTGCTGCTCGTTTCGCAATTCACTCTGTACGCGGATGTGCGCAAGGGCCGCAAGCCTTCGTGGTCCAAGGCCGCGCCCGGGGAAATTGCCGATCCGCTCTATGAGGCGGTGGTGCGCGAATTGCGGGAGACCTACGGGCTGGAGGTAGCCACCGGGCAATTTGGGGCCATGATGGATGTGGAACTCGTTAATGACGGCCCCTTTACGCTCCTGGTTGAGGTGGAACCGGCCAGCGCCTAACTCGCCGCGGCGCCCCATAATCCTAGGTCTAAGGGCCTAGGGATAGTGAAATAAGCTCAGAAATCTCATCAAGAACAGCGATTTCCGCGCTAATTCGGCTTTTTCCCTCAGCAAAATGTGAGCCACACACTCATGCCACTGGCGAACAGGGGACGGCTCCCGGGCCGCGGGCCGTTACTCTTTTAGAAGATTGCAAGTGCAAGGAGAGTTATGTTCGAAAGGTTCACTGACCGCGCCCGGCGAGTCATCGTGCTCGCGCAGGAAGAGGCACGGAACCTCAAGCACAACTACCTGGGGACCGAACATATCTTGCTCGGCCTCATTCGCGAGGGCGAAGGGGTGGCCGCAAAGGCCTTGGAAGCCCTGGGGGTGACGCTTGAGTCCGTCCGGACGCAGGTCATCGATATTATCGGCGAAGGCCAGGAACCACCCTCGGGTCATATTCCCTTCACGCCGCGCGCCAAGAAGGTCATTGAGTTCGCGATGCGTGAGGGGCTTCAGATGGGCCACTCCTATATCGGAACCGAACATCTCCTCCTCGGTCTCACCCGCGAAGCGGATGGTGTTGCCGCGCAGGTCCTCATCAAGCTCGGTGCGGATATGCCCACCGTGCGGAACCAGGTCAGCCAGCTCATCTCCGGTTTCCAAGGTAAGGAAGCCGTTGGGGTGGGTGGGGGCCCGCGTGAAGGCACCAAGGCCGGCTCCACGATTCTGGATCAGTACGGGCGTAACCTCACGGCCGCCGCGCGTGACCACAAGCTTGATCCCGTGATCGGCCGGCATACCGAAACCGAGCGGGTTATGCAGGTGCTTTCCCGGCGCACCAAGAATAACCCGGTGCTGATCGGGGAACCCGGCGTGGGTAAAACCGCGGTGGTCGAGGGCCTGGCCCAGTCCATCGCCGCGGGTAATGTGCCGGAAACCCTCAAGGATAAGCAGCTGTATTCCCTGGATATGGGTTCCCTCGTGGCTGGTTCGCGCTACCGCGGCGACTTCGAGGAACGCATGAAGAAGATCCTCAAGGAAGTTAATACCCGCGGGGATATTATTCTTTTCATTGACGAAATCCATACCCTGGTGGGTGCGGGTGCCGCGGAAGGTGCCCTGGATGCCGCCTCGCTGCTCAAGCCGATGCTGGCCCGCGGGGAACTCCAGGTCATCGGGGCAACCACCCTCGATGAATACCGTAAGTACATTGAAAAGGATGCCGCGCTTGAGCGCCGCTTCCAGCCCATCCAGGTGGAACAACCCACCGTGGAACAAACCATTGATATTTTGCGTGGTTTGCGGGACCGGTACGAGTCCTACCACCGCGTGACTATTACCGACGACGCCCTGGAGGCGGCCGCCACCCTGGCGGATCGGTATATTAACGACCGCTTCCTTCCCGATAAGGCCATTGACCTCATCGACGAAGCGGGGGCGCGCCTGGCCATCCGTAAGATGACCGCGCCGCCGGAGCTGCGCGAGCTGGACGATAAAATCGCCTCCACGCGCCGCGCTAAGGAAGCGGCTATTGACGCCCAGGACTTTGAGAAGGCCGCTGGCCTGCGTGATGAAGAGCAGAAGCTCGGTGAAGAACGCGATGCCCGTGAGCAGGCTTGGAAGGACGGGGATATGGACGTCGTCTCGGTGGTGGATGAAGATCTCATCACCGAGGTGCTCTCCATGTCTACCGGTATCCCGGTCTTCAAGCTCACCGAAGCGGAGTCCGCGAAGTTGCTGCGTATGGAAGACGAGCTGCATAAGCGGGTTATCGGCCAGCATGAAGCCGTGACCGCGCTTTCCCAGGCAATTCGCCGTACCCGCGCGGGACTCAAGGACCCGAACCGCCCCGGTGGCTCTTTCATTTTCGCCGGGCCTACCGGTGTGGGGAAAACCGAGCTCGCCAAGGCACTCGCGGAATTCCTTTTCGGGGATGAATCCGCGCTGATCACTTTGGACATGTCCGAATATTCGGAGAAGCACACCGTTTCGCGGCTCTTCGGTGCTCCTCCGGGATATGTGGGTTATGAAGAAGGCGGCCAGCTCACCGAGAAAGTGCGGCGCAAGCCTTTCTCCGTGGTGCTCTTTGACGAAATTGAGAAGGCCCACGCGGATCTCTTCAATTCTCTTCTCCAAATCTTGGAAGAAGGGCGCCTCACGGATGCACAAGGCCGGGTGGTGGACTTTAAGAACACCATCATCATCATGACTACCAATCTGGGTACGAAGGATATCGCGAAGGGTGTGCAAACTGGTTTCCAGTTCGATGCCGATACCACGTCTTCCTACGAGCGCATGAAGACGAAGGTTGCGGAAGAACTCAAGAACAATTTCCGGCCCGAATTCCTCAACCGCGTGGATGACATTATCGTCTTCCCGCAGCTGGGCCGCCCGGAAATCCTCCAGATTGTGGATCTGATGATCGGCAAGCTGGATAAGCGCCTGCGGGATCAGAACCTGTCGATCGCCCTGACGAAGGATGCGAAGGAACTCTTGGCGGATCGTGGTTACGATCCGGTGCTCGGGGCACGCCCGCTGCGCCGCGCCATCCAGCGTGACGTGGAAGATGTGCTCTCCGAGAAGCTGCTCTATGGCGAATTCGCCAAGGGGGACATCATCGTGGTGGATGTGGATAAGGAAAATATTCCGATGTCCTTCACCTTCACCGGCCAGTCGCCCGACCAGCCGCTACCGGATGGTGTGATCGAAGCCGAAGAACCGGCGCAAATGGAAGGCTTGGCTTCCGGGGTGAATACTCGCCCCAGCGGCGGGTCGGTAGCCGGTGCCGGCGCGCCGACTTCCGGAGGTGGCCTGGCCGCAGCGAACTAGGATTGCTGCGTCCCAAGCGGGGCCGCGAGCTAAAGCCCCACATTAGGGGCGGCCACGCTCAGGCACCGGCTAGGGCCGCTAGCAAGGAATAGCTGATACCGAGAGCTCGAAGCTAACCGATCAGGTGCGCTTCGAGCTCTCGCGTTATCACCGGGGTTGTTTCGGAGCGGGTAGTGAGCAACTCCGATACCGTGCGGCGCTGCCCGGCAACGGTGTAGTGCACCTCCCACTCCATGACGAGCGTGGCTTTCACCTCCTCATTGGCCTGGCGGTACATAACTTCCGTAAAGGGCTGGCGGGCCGGGATGAGCTGTGCTGAGTGAGCGGGGAGCGAGCCGCTGGGCGTGGCGTTTCCGGAGTTTCTTGCGGCTGTGCTTTCCGCGCTGGGCACCTCCCAAGTTGCCCGCACGGGAATCAGGTCAATAACAACCTCCGCGCCGAGCACTACAACCGGATGCCGTTGAGCCGGAGCGGAATAATGCAGGCGAACAGGGTAGTTGATCGCCACCCAGCCGCGCGCCGGTTCCATCCGCGCCTCAGCGCTCGCTACCGCGATCCGGATACTTTCCGTGTGGATAAGCCTTTCCAGCTGCGCGGGGGTGGGAGGCGCTCCCGCTTGAGTGCCGGCCGGAGGAGTGCCATTACCCAGTATCCAACTGAGAATTCCTGCCGCGCCGCGCACATGGCCCGGTAGAGACGCATCACGCACCGCGGCTACTAGTGCACCGCGCGACCACGGCAGGCCATAAGGCCCGCTGGAGAGTCCGGCGCTCCCGCTGGCAAGGGCACCTGAGCTTGATGACACTCCGGCTGCCTCGCCGGGCGAACGCCTGGTGTAACTCACCTGACCTTCCACGGTCACTCCGCCGGCATCGGTGCGGGCGGTGTAAATGCGTTCCTCACCATCCGCATATTCGCGGGCGAGGGCCGGAGCGCTCACCGTGCACGAGCCAAGGCATATCACTGCGACCACGCCTACGATGAAGGCGCGCAGGAACCAGCGCGGTCTGAACCTGGGGTTGGTGTATGGCCTCATCACACGCCTCCATCCAAAATGTCATCGTTCATCCCCACCGCATCGACGATCCAGTTACTACCGGAGCGGAAAATCCGCATGGTCACAAAGAATTCTTCGGCACGATCTGTTTTTTCGGCGCCTTTGCGGTTCATCACTGGATTGGGTGGATGGGAAACGGAGAACTGCACGGTATAGGCGGCTATGGGATCATTCCAGCGCCCCCGCGCATCGCTAAAACTAAAAACGGTGGCTTGCCGGGGCCGGAAATCAGTTTCTTCACGTTTCGCGATCTGGTGTTGGCACCAATCGCATTGTTCTCCGGCCAGTGGGGAGAGGGGCGCGATATCGCCGGTGATAGTTGCGTAATCGAGGAGGGTGAAAAGATACTGCCCGGCCGCGATGGCTCCCGCTACGGAATCTTCGGACATCTGGGCGGGTGGTGCGGGCACTGGAATCTGGACCGGCCAGGTGGGGGGAGAGGATGGGGGAACTGAGGGCGCGACAGAGCCAGAACTGATGGTAGACGAGGGTGAGTTCGCAGCGGGTGGGGCGGAGCTAGCAGCAGGCATTCCGGAAAAGTTACCGGGGGAGAGCCCAGGGGGAGGCGCGCCTGCCCCTGCCCCACAGCTGCTGAGAAGGAAACAGAGGCTGGCAAGAATTCCGGCACGGCGCCCGGTTATGAGTACGTTCATGGCGCCACGTTAACAGTCGCGTTGCACCCGCCCAGAGCCTATCCACAGGAGGACTCGTAGCGGCGTGTCATCCACAGCTTGTGCCGGCTCAGCTACGCGGTACCCGTCTCCGTCACCACAACCCGCGCTTCGAGCTCGCGGCACGCTCCCGGCTCCAGCAACATTTCACGGCCTTCGGCGCGATTGAAAGCATTGGGGAGCGCCTGGCACGGCTCCATAGCTACCGCCTGCCCGGCGTCGCGCGCCAGCCCGGCGCCAGCAAAAATATGGAAATTCTTCGAAGGCCAGTCGCCCAGGCGTGCCCACAGGGCTACTTCGCGATCCCCGGTGTGCAGGCGTGCCACATTCCAGCTAGTCCCGGCGCCACCGTTTCCGTCCGCGCTACCGTCCGCACCTCCGCCAGCGCCGACAGCACCCGCATCCGGTCCGGCGTCATCGGCAAGCTGCGCGTAGGCCCAATCCGTGGCCGGGTCGATGGGGGAGTGCGCGAGCGGCTCGCACGGCGCGAAAGCGCCGGCGCCGTCGTACGGAATAAGCGTGGTATCGGTGGCGATACGCGCGCGGCAGTCCAGGCTCAGGCGTGCCTCCGCCAGCGGACCGGCGAGCCGGAAATACGGATGCCAGCCGAGAGCGACCGGGGCCGCTACTTCGCTGAGGTTCTCGGCGCGTAGACGCACGTGCAAGGAGCCGTCGGCACCAATGCTGTAAACAATGTTTACGGCAAGCTCGAAGGTGTAAACACCGTTTGCATCCACGCGGGTGGCGAACTCGAGAACGCCGTCGCCTGCGCGAATAACCTCGAACTCCCGGGTAGTGACCAGGCCGTGCAGGCCGGCTTCAGCCTCAGGAATCGGGGCCGGCACGCTATGAACACCGCTTACAGGAATATTGGCGTGGAGTTTAGCGCGCACGGCTGGATCCTCGCCGTGATAGAGCGCGGTCGGGTAGCGCCCTTCGCGGATGCGATTGGACCACGGCACCAGCACGGCACTGCGAAAACCGTTGAGCTCACGCAGCTCAACAGGATCGCGGTAGCCGTCGATGATCTCGGTATCGCCCAGGCGATAGCTGAGCAGGGTGGCGCCGCGAGTGGCCGCGCGCAGCGTAACGGTGCGGCCCGCGCACACGCGTTCAGTGGTGACGATCATGGTCCTTCTTCCTCGTAAGTCCGGGTACGACGACGCCGCAGCTGCGGGCGCCTCCTTTAGCTTCCCACGTTCTCCAGGGTACGCGCCAAAGTCGGGTAGGCGGGCCTTGGCGTCTACTCAGTAAATGGATTATGTGTCGATATTTAACTGGATTTCTGGCAGTGAAGAGGCATCTACCGGATTGTCGTGATCTGTGTGCTCCCTATCCCAGGTTTCGGGCCTTCCTAAGAAGTTGGCGATTGCTAACCAGGCAGCGCCGCGGGAAAGAGGTGCTCCCCGAGCGAGGGTCGCCCGGATATCCAAAGGGGCCTGACCACTCCAAATCACGCGGGAACTAATTTCCTTTTGGATATTAGGGAGCAAAAAATCGTAAATATCGGCGAGTTGCCCGCCAAAAATCAAAGTAGGGGAGTGGATCAGATTAATTGCGCTAGCAGCTGCTCGGCCGATTAGGGTAGCTACTTCCTTGACCACTTTGGTAACAGGGGTTTCGTTTCGCTTAAGCAAGGAAACAAGGGTTCCAATCGTTGTTTCAGTCGGTAGGTTGCTGGCTGCAACAATTGCAGATCTGGTAGCAAATGCCTCAAGACAGCCGTTTTGTCCGCAGGTGCAAATGCGTGCTTGATCCGAAACGTAGATGTGACCTAAAGACCCACTCCAGCCGGTGCTATCGGGTGAAAGTGCTCCGTCCAATATATGTACGGCGCCGATGCCTGAATCGAGGTTGACGTAAAGAAAATTATCAAGCTGCTCGTCATTACGGTGAAGATAGACCGTTTCTGCGCTCGCTCCCGCTGTTGTGGAATTGGAAATGACGATATTGCAATCAATTATTCCCTCGACAATTCGAGATAATTCGACGTTTATCCAACCGAGGGGGGTGGAATTTACTACGGTGGAGGTGGCTGGATCTACGATTCCGGGAAACGTGATTACAACTTCCTTGAGCGAGAGTCCGGCAACGTTGCATTGCGTTGATACGGATCGCAGAATTGCGGCAATATCATCGAGGGTTTGAGAGGTTGAGTCTGGGGGCATGTCAATTAGTCGTTCGATCAGCACGTTTCCCGTCAGATCTATTAGAGATGCCTCTACCGCTTCAGCGGAAACATTGATCCCGAGGGCGCAGTATGTTCTTGGGGCTGGCGTTAAGGGCGCCCCGGGCCTGCCAGGGCCAGAGACATAAACTTCGTTTTCCCGCACGATATCACGGTTAACAAGCTCGTCAACTAGTCGTGAAATAGTGGACCGATTTAATCCGGTTGAGCGGGCTAGATCCGCCCTTGATGGGGCTGAATTGGTGAAGATAATCCGGCTTGCTAAAGAAGCTAAATTTTGGTTGCGGACAGCACCGTGAGAGGTCTCAGCAGCTTTTCGCACAGCAAGTCTCCGTAGATGTTCCGAAAGGGTTGATCACCACTTAATGATAGAGGACGCTATCAGCCGAACTTGTGGCGCGTGACACAGAAGTGTCGACGTGCGCATTGTTGCATTTAATGCAACTGGACGGGTATATTGCAAACAGCAACAAAATCTAACGCTGGGGTTGGAGGTGCAATGAAAAAGAGCAATGTCGCTGGTATTGACTTGTCTACACGTTCCTGCCACGTAGTAATTCGTGATCTGGAAACGGGTGAGCTGGTTCGCGGCGCAACTGCATCTTTCCGCACTAAGACAGAGACCAATCCGCGGACATGGATGGAAGCATATCGTTCAGCGGTCGAACTTGCTGGCGGATTAGATGATGTAGTGGCGATGTCTGTTGCCGGACAGCAGCATGGTTTCGTTGGTCTAGGCGCTGACGGGAATGTCCTGCGTCAAGCGATTCTTTGGAACGATAATCGCTCCAAGGAAGATGCCGAAGATCTGATTAGAGAATTAGGCCGAGGCGATGTTTCTGAGGGACGTAAGCTGTGGGCTGACAGCGTCGGAAGCGTGCCAGTTTCGTCGTTGACAGTTTCGAAGCTGAGGTGGTTCGTTGATCATGAGCCTCAGCTATTCAAACAGTTATGTGCCATTGCATTGCCTCATGATTGGCTCACGTGGCAACTTATGGGTGCTGACGACTCCCGAGACGGCCTAGAGAAAAAGCGGGATATTCGGGAACTCGTTACAGACCGCTCGGAGGCTTCGGGCACCGGTTACTACTGCGCGGAAAAGAACGAGTACCGCAACGACCTAATTGACTTGGCGGCAAGAAGTGAATTATCTAAGAGACTCGTTTTGCCACGTGTTGTTGGAAAAGCAGAATCTGTAGGAGAACTGAATTCTAAAGGCGAGGCAATCGTTTTGGGTCCCGGATGCGCTGACAACGCAGCCACGGCGCTGGGGCTGGATTTACCTCCCGGTGAGGTGTGTGTTTCTATAGGAACTTCTGGTGTTACTTCCTTGGTTTCGGACAGTCCGATTAAGGACAGGACTGGTCAGGTTACTGGTTTCGCGGATGCGACTGGACGGTATCTTCCTTTAGTCGGAATGCTTAATGCGAGCCGTGTTCTCGATGACGTTGCCCTTCTACTTGGAATGACGCTAGAGGAACTCTCACGTGCCGCACTTAATGCCGCGCCTGGGGCGGAAGGCCTTGTGGTGATTCCATATTTCGCGGGAGAGCGAAATCCGCGGCTTCCGGAAGGAATGGGAGCGGTTTTGGGAGTGTCATCACGAAACCTCACGGCGCCGAATCTCGCGCGTGCGGCATATGAAGGAATCGTAGCGAGTGTAGCTCGAGGTCTTTCCGCATTTCGAAGGCTTGGTGTGGAGGTTACCGGTATAACACTGGTAGGTGGGGCGTCGCGTACGCCAGCTATGCGCCGGATAGCCGCATCAGTGCTCGGTTTACCTGTGAGCGTTCCTGAGTATTCAGCTTACTCAGCCGATGGCGCGGCACGACAGGCGGCATGGACTTATATGGGAGGAGACGATCCTCCGGCATGGACTCCACGTCTCCGGTCTCAGTACCAAGCGAAACACGACTCTTTTATTATCGAGAGATTTGAGGAGGTTGCAGAAAAATATCTTGCAACGGTCAGATGACTGTCTATCTTCAATAGATCCGGGAAAGTTTTGGCAGTAGGCATCCGGTCTCTCGATCTGTAAAAGCGAAGTCATGCAAAGGAGCATGTAATGAAAAAATTCCGCGTACCGCAGGAGGCGGGAATCTTTGGTGTTGTGCTGATAGTGGGTGCTATTATGGCGCTGCTTTCTCCAGCATTCCTCACAATGAATAACATGCAGGTTCTCCTGCTCAATGGGACGGTCGTGCTTTTCCTTGCAATGGGGCAGACATTTGTTCTCCTAACTGGTGGTATTGACCTTTCGGTGGGATCCAATATCGCGTTGACTGGAATGATTGCAGCGCTGGCGATGCAGGGAGGTCTTCCCTGGTGGCTTGCCGCATTGCTGGCCATTGTGACTGGTGCTCTCGTTGGCGTATTCAACGGCGTTTTTATTCATTTTGGGAAAATGCCAGCATTCATCGTCACGTTTGCTACCTTTGGGATTTCCGCTTCAATTCCGAAGATCCTGACGCAAGCCCGGTCAGTAACTGTCGCTGATCCAATGTTCGCATTCTTCGGCCGAGGGAGTATTTTCGGCATCCCTATTCCGGTGGTTTTAGTGCTTATTGCTGCGGTTATTCTCGCTTGGTTCTTGCACCGGACAAAAACGGGTCTCCATATTTACGCGGTTGGCGGCAACAAAGAAACGGCCCGTCTTGCCGGTGTTAATAATGGAAAGATCATCATTCTAGTGTACGTAATCTCCGGTATTTGTTCTGGGTTCGGGGGAATCATTGTTACGTCGCGCCTTATGGTCGGCTATCCGACAGCTGGATCGGGTACTGAGCAGTTCTACTCAATCGCTTCGGCAGTTGTTGGTGGCGTTTCGCTTTTCGGTGGTGTCGGTACCCTTCTCGGCGCGTTCCTTGGTGCCATTTTGATCGCAGAAGTTTCCAATGGAATGAACGTTATTGGAGTGGATTCTTATTGGCAGCCGCTTGTCATTGGCGTAATTATTCTCGTTGGTGTTCTTCTCGATACTAATCGCCAGCAGCTGTCCCTCTCGAAGCTGTTCCGCAAGAAGCAGCAAGCTACGTCGGTGGCATCGCATGCATCTGCGGATACGACCAATTCCGAAATTAGTCATTCACAAAAACAACCTGCTGGAATGCCCGGTGGGAAGAAAAGTATCCAAACCCATGACCGAGACAACGAGGTCTAGGAAAACAGAGGAGAAAAACATGAAAAAGAAGCTCTTTGCAGCTATTGGCGCGACGGCTCTTGCCGCGACAATGGGAGCCTGCGGGGGAGTCGATACCGGAACCGGTGAAAATAGTGGTGGCACTGGCGAAACCGGGAAGGCAAGCGTTCAGATTCCTGAAGCTTGTAACGCTGAGAATCCATACCTCGCAGTGTTGCTTCCTAACCAGCAGAATCCTTACTACGTCGCAATGAAGCGAGGATTTGAAGAAGAAGGCAAGGCGAAGGGGTTCAATGTTGAAGTCCAGATTGCCAATGACGACGATGCAAACCAGCTTGCTCAAGCTCAGGCTATGTTGCAGAAGAATCCCTGTGCTTTGGCGCTTAACCCAGTGAAGTCCGAACCCGCGGCTGCAATCGTCAAGGCAGCTAATGATGCCGGGGTGCCGGTGTTCACTGTGAATATTATTGTCGATCCTGATGCATTAAACGCACAAGGTGCGAGTGTCGTTCAGTATGTGGGCGCCAACAACCATGAGGGTGGCGTCCAGATGGCAGAGAAGGTTCTTGCCGATTTTGGTGCCGACGCAAAGCTGAACATTGGGTACGTTACTGAACCGGATGAATTGCCTGTGGTTCAGCGCGATCTTGGATTCCGGGAAAAAATGAAGAGCAACCCGAATGCCAAGGACGTTGCGGAAGTCGACGGCAATGTTAAACCAGATGATTCACTCAATGTTACATCTGCGATGATTCAGGGTAATCCTGACATTAACGTAATTTTCGCGTCGACTGGCCCTGCCGCGTATGGTGCACTGCAGGCTGTCCAGGCATCTGGTAAGGACATTAAGGTCTACGGTTTTTGTGCCGCTGGTGAAACCCTCACTGATGCTTACCCCGGTTGCGTCGCCCAGGAGCCTGAAGAGTACGGACGCATCCTGGTGCAACAAATCGCAGAATATAAGCAAGGTAAGTCTGTTGAGAGTGAGCTTTTGCAGTCGCTTAAGCAGTTCGAGAAGGGCCAAACCCCTGGTGAAGGAGAATTGGGGTAAAAGATGACAACGTTGGAAACGCCGGGGAGCAAGCGGTCCCTCAAGGCGGTCGATATTTGGAAGCTTTTTGCGGGTACACCCGCTCTCTCCGGTGTTTCTTTAACGGTTCACCCTGGCGAAGTCGTGGGGCTCGTCGGGCATAACGGAGCGGGAAAATCAACTCTGCTTAAAGTACTTTCAGGCGCATACCGTAATGATGATGGTTACCTTGAAGTGGACGGGGAGAGAGTAACCTTCGCTTCCCCTTCAGATGCCCTTTCACACGGGGTAGCTACTGTTTACCAGGAGCTTTCCCTTCTTCCTAATCTCTCGGTGACCGAGAATACGTTCTTAGGGAGAGAAGTTAGGAAAGGCCCTAACCTCGACCGGTCAGCTATGCGAAAATCCGCCAGGTCTCTTATGGAGAAATACGGAATTGATGTTGATGTTGATCGTAAGGTAGGTAGCTACCCCGTTGCGACTCGGCAACTGATGGAGATTGCTATTGCAACAACTCGAAACACGCGCTATTTGCTCCTGGATGAGCCAACAACGTCGCTCGAAGGTGATCAGGTAGAGAGTTTCCTGGAGTGGGTGCGTGATCTTTCTAAAAAGGAAGGTATCGGGATTGTACTCGTCAACCACAAACTTGATGAGCTGTACGCCGTGGCCGATAAAATCGTTGCTCTCGTTGACGGTAAGGTAAGGATTTCGGGAAGGGCGGACGAGGTTTCGCATGCAGAGGTTGTAACCGCGATCGCCGGTGAAGTGAATGCGGGTACAGATGTATCCGTTGAAACTAGCGCTACTGTTCGTGGACGGCAAGGGAAGGTGCCGGAAGGCGTACCTGCACTTTCTGTTCGGAATCTGCGTTCAGTAGCCCATAAAGGTGTGTCGTTCGATATTTATCCGGGTCGAGTCCATGGGTTCTACGGGTTAATCGGATCTGGGCGGACCGAGGCCATGCGTTGTATCTACGGGGCTGATGAATATGAGTCGGGTGAATTTACGGTTAATGGGGACCCGTATAAGCCTAAGAACCCGAAAAGCGCGCAGAAAGCTGGGTTTTCTTATCTCACAGAGGAAAGGAAACTTGATGGGATTGTTCCTCAGTTAAATAGTTATCGAAATGCAACACTCCCAATTACGGACCGGTACTCTAAACCTGGATTCCTTGACCGCAGGAGGGCACGGAAGGCATCGAAACAACAGTTCGACGCTTTAAAGGTGCGAGGTAATGTTGAGGCGTCGATAGAGTCGCTTTCTGGTGGTAACCAGCAGAAAGTCCTCCTAGCTCGAGTCATAATGGAAGACTCGCAGATTCTGATGCTAGACGAGCCAACAAAGGGCGTGGATATTGGTGTCAAAGCTGAAATTCATAGAATCGTCCGGGAACTCGCGCATGAAGAGGGCCTTGCTGTCATGGTCGTATCGTCCGAGGAAGAAGAGATTCTTGAGCTTTGCGATGATGTGACTGTTTTCGCGCATGGCCGAGTTGTCCAATCGGGAGTTCCTGCGGGGGATCTAAACGTTACGCGGCTCCGTGAGATGGCGTGGCAAGAGATTTCTGAATAGGTTCAAAAGATAGTGGGGTGTGAGGCTGCTCAACCGTGGCCCTCGCACCCCACCTTCACTCAGGGAAGAATAGAATATGAAAAACCAGGCTGTTTTGGAAGCTGCATGTCAACAAATTGAACGGGAAGCTAGGGCGGTTGCTGGAGTAGCGCAGTTGCTGAACAACTCTTTTATAGAGGTGGCAGACTTATGTTTGCGTATGACAGGAAAAGTTATAGTTACCGGAGCGGGAACTTCTGGACATGCCGGGCGCCGAATGGCTCATCTTTTATCCGTATCTGGTACGCCAGCGGTTTTCCTTCATCCGATGGACTGTCTCCACGGCACCATGGGAGCTATCACCAAAGACGATGTTGTTTTTGCGATTTCTAAAGGAGGCGGATCCGACGAGCTTAATCAGCTCTGCTCGATTTTGCGAGAAAAGGGAACGAAAATTGTAGCATTGACTGAGAACGAGTCTTCGGAACTTGCTGGACTGGCTGATGTAACTGTCCTCTTACACACGCCCGATCAAGCGGATCCGGGTAACGTTATCGCCATGGGATCAACGCTGGTTTCCGGGGTGTGGGGTGATGCGTTGGCTTATGTGCTTATGCGTTTACGTAAGAGATCGTGGAAAGAAACGCTTGAAATTCATCCGGCGGGCGCAGTTGGAAAAATGCAGACGGCACCTGAAGAGCTCAACAGATTGGAGCAATGAAAGTGTCCTTTGTCCTTGGGATTGACTGTTCAACCCAATCCGTAACCTTAGAAGTGCGGGATGTGGAGACGTTTCACGTAGTTGATTGCGTGTCAAATCCGCTACCGGCTACTCACCCACCAGTGTCGGAACAGAATCCGGAGACCTGGTGGGACTCTCTAGTAAAAGGGATGCACCTCCTCCATGCGCGTGGTCTTGAAGTGCGCAAGATTGGAGCTATCTCAGTTGCAGGTCAGTGTCATGGACTTGTGCCTCTAGATCGAGAATGCACAGTCATTCGACCGGCGAAACTGTGGAATGACACGACCTCTGCACTTGAAGCAGAGATGCTCATTGAAACGTATGGTAAAGAATTCTGGGTAGAAAAAGTCGGTTTCGTTCCGAATGCTGCACATACGGTTTCAAAGTTACTCTGGCTCGCGCGTCATGAAGTAGATACGTTGGAGCGGATTTCTAAAATCTTGCTTCCGCATGATTACCTTACCTATCGCTTAACTGGTCAATTTGTGACAGACCGGAGCGAGGCCTCTGGGACTGGTTATTTCGATGGTTTGAGAAACGTCTATCTCTTCGACTTGGTGTCTGACGTTATAAGTAACGCGTTTGGGAAGGAAGGGAAGGGGATTCCTTCCCGATCTTGGCATGATGTTTTCCCCGATGTTCTCGAACCGTCGGAGGCTGTAGGCTCAATATCTCCTGAAGCGGCCGTAGAACTAGGACTTGCCTCTGATGTCATTGTGGCGGTTGGGGGTGGCGACCAGCATCTTGGTGCGGTCGGCATAGGTCTCGACGATGGCGATATGTGTTTCTCAATTGGCACATCGGGAGTCACTTTCAGTTCATCTCCTACTCCTGTTCGCGATTATTCTGGAGATGTTGACGGAGTCTGTAATGCCACAGGAGGTTGGCTACCATTAACGTGCACGCTCAACTCGACGAAAGTGACGGATACGGTGGCGAAATGGCTAGGAGTATCCGTTCAGGAGCTAGGCAACCTGGCGGAATCGATGAGCGTTTCTTGTAATACGCCACTGCTGGTTCCATTTTTTGATGGTGAACGTTCTCCGTCGATACCGAACGCAACCGGATTGCTTGAGGGGCTAACAAACGGTACGACACGTGAGGATCTAGCCTTCACTGCCTTCGAGGGCGTTGTAATGGGTTTGTATGCCGGATCAAGAAAAATACGGGCTCTAGGTTCGGGTATCAACGGTGTAAATGTTGCTGTGGGTGGAGGTGCAAAATCGGATGTCTACTGTCAGTTATTGGCAGACTTTATGGGTGAGCCGGTCTCGCGTCTAGAATTGACAGAAGCAACTGCTAGGGGCGCGTGTGTCCAGGCGTTGGCGGTGATGACGGGTGATTCGATTGACGCCGTTCGGGCTCGGGTTCGACCTACTATTTCATCTACATTTACGCCGAAAGCTGAGCGCGGGCGAAGCGACAGATTCTCGCGTTATCTCGATATGGTAGCTAGTAGAAAAGCAAATTGTCGTTGAAGAAAAGGTAACGTCTCTGAATGAGCTGTCGAGCGTAGCTCACTATGACACGAGTGTTCTTTGCCGATACGTCAAAACGGTCCGGATAGCAATTACGAATGAGAGAGATAAGATGGCGATCTATTTTGACAGTGCCGATTGCGCGCAGATGCGTAAGTATGCATCAACAGGAGTTTTTTCTGGAGTGACATCGAACCCTACCATTTTGGCGCGGCAGGGGTTGTGCCAGCAGGATATCCCAGAGCTTTATCGCACTCTCCAAGAATTTGGTTTTGATCGATTATTCTTCCAAACCGCAGGGTGTACCGAGAGTGACATTGAGGAGTCTGCTCGTCAAATTCTAAGTCTAGGCGATGACGTTGTGGTTAAAATTCCGGCGACGCTGGAGGGGCTATCTGTTGCGGCTAAAGTGACCAACGAAGGACATGAAGTGCTGCTTACGGCGGTTTATGACTCTACACAGGCTGCCATTGCTGGAGAAATAGGGGTGTGGGGACTCGCTCCGTATTTTTGCAGAATGCGTGACATTGGCAAAGATCCGGAATTGGAGCTCAAACGTATGGCTCGGACTCTATCTGAGACAAAAACTCGTATCCTCGCGGCGTCGCTTCGGAAAGTTGAAGATGTATCAGCGGCGTTTGCAGCTGGTGCAGATGATGTTACGATCTCACTCTCAGTAGCCGAGATGCTGGTAAATAATCCACTCTCAATTGAAGCACTGACCACATTTGAGCGTGACGGTGGAAGAATTTAACTGCACATCGGGTCGGTTGTAGAAGCCGATCCTTCAATCCTGGCTTGGATGAGAGTACGCATTTGCCTGCTATCTCCTGGTTGTACAAGTTTATTTCCGACATCATGCCGGTTGAAGGCATTAACGATAGCCTGACATGGCTCGATGGCAATTGAAGTAAGAGGATTTCGCTTGAGGTTATGCCCGGTGAACACATGGAATGTGCGCAACGGAAGATCGGCTCCAAAATTCACGTACATGTGAATTGAGCGGTTCCCGGTGTTCAGATGGGCATAACCCGAAAAATCCCTCGAAGCTTTGCCGTCAAGCGATGTAATCGCACCTGTAGGGGGATTGCAGTGCTCAATATCTTGGAGGTTTTTCAGGTGGGTGTACCCCACGTCCGCATAGGTCGAGACTTTCCCAGGCGCGGGACTTTGTATCGGTTTAAATGCAGCGTTTCCTGGAAGTGGAATGAGGTCGTCGTCGGTTTTCACTACTGAAGATCCATATATGCGCAGGTCGGCTTGCCCTAGAGGGCCGTCAAGAAGAAAATATGGATGCCAACCGATAAAGATTGGGCAGGCGAGCAGAGATTGATTCTGCGCGCTTATTCGTGTGACGAGGTCTCCGTCGGGTGTTATCTCGAAACTTACAGAGATTAGTAGTTCAAAGGGGTATCCAGGCTCGGATTCCAGATGAAGCTCTAACCTAAGAGCTTCGGAGCTGTTCTCGACAACCTTGAAATCTTTGTCGTAAACAAGACCGTGAATGCCAGGTTCATACTTCGGGTTTTTTGCCGAGAAAATGTGATCGGCAGCGAACGGAGCGGGGCTCTGACCAATGCGTGGACGGTCACCTACACCATCGTCCTTGTAGATAGCGGAAGAGTATCTTCCGTCGCAAAGTCGATCTGACCAGGGCACCAACACTGCAGATCTGAAACCATCTTGTGTTTGCAACTCATCTTCGCTGAGATAACCGTCTATAAACTCGGTCCCATCTATTTGATAGCTGAGAAGGGTTGCACCGATTGTAGATACTTTTAACGTAACCTGTCCACGTGTGGAAGTGTGATTGTAAGAAAGAATCATGTCCCACGTTCTCCGTATTGATAAAGGATGAATTAGTACGGTCGCTATTGCGATTTACAGTTAGGCTGATTCAGGACGAAAAGTCGGGTAGCTTTTACGAATTGACTCGGAGACGGCTCGATAGCGTTCCCAGACGCTTTCATTCTCTCGAGGCTTGTATGTTTGGGTAATGTCTGGGGACCAGGAGTTAGTATTCTCAGGAATACCCGCAACCACGGCGGCTTGCCGCGCTGCACCCCTAGCGACGTATTCGGAAGTTCGCGGAACACTAATAGGAATTTCAAGAACATCCGCAAGAATCTGGTTGAGCGTTTCTGATTGTGCGCCTCCGCCGATAAGCATGGCACCATTGACTGATATTCCTCCGCCGCGAAGAGCTTCGAGCGCCCCGCGCATTAGGCAAGCAAGACCCTCGTAGGCCGCACGGGCGAGGTTTTCACGTGTGAAATTATGAGAGGTGAGCCCCGCGATATGCGCGGTTGCGTAAGGCAGATTGGGTGTTCTTTCTCCTTGGAAATAAGGAACCAGGGTAATGCCTTGGGCTCCCGGTTGTGTTCGTTCGGCAAGGGTGCCTAACTCTTCAAAGCTCACGTTTAGGATCTTGCGGAAGTAGTCCTGGATGAGGGCACCATTGAGGGTGCAGGCAAGCGGTAGCCATTTGTCTGTGGCATCTGAAAATCCGGTAACACCGAAACGAGGATCTTGAATAGGGGTGTCGGAAATCGTCGCGATAACGCCGGAGGTTCCGATGGAGATTGATGCCTGGTTAGTTTGAAGGTTAAGACCAAATGCCGATCCGGCGTTATCACCCATTCCGGGGCCAATTAGAATTTGTTGACTGGAAGGTTTGTCGGTTATCCATTCCTGTGCGACAGTTCCAACGCTTTGGTTATAGGGAACGATTCGGGGAAGAATTATATCCTTAGCTTTTTCGGTGGTGATGTGTAGAGCGTGCGCCAGGATATCATAGCGGTATTCGTCAGTTGAGCAGTCTACATACCCTGTCCCAGATGCATCGCTGCGGTCAGTTGTAAGTTCAGATAGCCTTGTTGACCCAGATAATTTCCATGTTAACCAGTCGTGAGGTAGACATATCGCCTTGATCCGAGCGGCATTGTGAGGCTCGCTATCGGCGAGAAAACGGAGTTTGGAGACTGTCAAGGAAGCGACGGGAACGGAACCGGTTGCTTTTGCCCAAAATTCGGGCCCTAACTCATCAACAAGCGCGGCAGCACCTGGCCCGGAACGCGTGTCATTCCAGAGAAGCGCGGGCCGAATAACATCGCCGTTCGCATCCAATGCGACCAGGCCATGCTGTTGGCCGGCGATGGAAATGGAAGATACGTCGCTTATTCCACCAGCTTTTTGGATAGCTGTTCTCAAAGCTGTAAGCCATTCGTTAGGATCTACTTCGGTTCCTGAAGGATGGGGACAAGTGCCCATCCGAATAACTGCGCCGTTATCTGTGTTGACAATGAGAACTTTTGTTGACTGAGTAGAAGAATCTACACCCGCTACAAGTGCCACTATGTCTCCTTTGACTATTCTGTGGGTGACGTTAGCTTTAACTAAGAAATAGTCTATCAGTGTTTGTTGCCGCCGGGAACTAATGTTTTGTCTTTTGCCCGACAGAGGCTCGAGTGGAATACAATAGAGGGGTCAATGTCGTTAGGGACAAGGAAGTCGACACGATGCCTGTTTTCTCATCGCAGTTAAATTCGTCTGAAACTCCAGCGTTTTCTGATGTAACCCACCAGGAGTACCTTTTATGTGAGCGCGAGAGGCTTTTGGATCATTTCCAGCCGCGGGTGTGGCAGTCATCGGATCTGGGGTTCGCTTATCTGGATCGAGATGGCAACCCTATGCCTGAACGGGGTGCTGAACTGTATCTCGGGGCGCGAATGATCCACTGTTTTGCGGTCGCCGCAATGCTCGGTCGGCAAGGCGCGGAAAAACTGGCTGAACAAGGCGTGCGTTTTTACTTAGATGGGCCGGGCAAAGATAGCGAATATGGTGGGTGGTATGCCACCGTGGGAGGTAATACCCCATCGGATCGGAAAGAGCTATACGGTCAAGCCCATATTATGCTTGCTGCCGCCTCGGCAACTCTTGCGGGCATCCCCGGTGCGGTAAAACTACTCGAAGAATCCATCGACTTAATCGATACGAAATACTGGCTTGATGACGAGGGACGCTGCGTCGAAGCCTATGATCGGACATTTACAGACCTTGACGCCTATCGGGGCCAAAATGCAAATATGCATCTGACTGAAGCTTTTCTAGCTGCATATGAGGCTACAAACGATAAGGAATTCCTCAAACGTGCTAGTCGTATTGCAGAGAATACGGTGGGGCAGGCCGTATCTAGCGAACAAGGAAGTTGGCGCATCCCGGAGCACTTCGATGAAGAATGGCATCCGTTGCGTGACTACAACCGTGACGATCCGCGACATGCGTTCCGTCCTTACGGATCGCAACCTGGACACTGGCTGGAGTGGGCGAAACTGCTTATGCAAATTCGTGGTGCAGGAATTGAGCAGGATTGGATGCTCCCAGCGGCGAAAAACCTTGTGAAGGGAGCATTCGAAGACGGGTGGACCCGAGAGGGGGGATTTGTTTACACCGTTGATTGGGATGGATCGCCTGTGGTTACGGAAAAATTCTGGTGGCCACCCGCCGAAGGAGCTGGCGCTACTCGCTTCCTGTACGAGGAGAACCCGGATGCTGGACTATCTAAGCTGTACGAACGTATTTGGCGTTGGATTGATTCGGCAATTGTAGACAGGTCCGGTGGCGGGTGGTTCCATGAAGTTGACAGGAGCAATACCCCTGTAACCTACACGTGGCCAGGGCAACCAGACCTCTATCATGCTTATCAAGCAACCCTTTACCCTTTCATGTCGTCGAAACAAGGAATTGCCTCATGGGCTTGCAGTTGCCGTGACAATAATAAAAGGTGATTGTTGTATTGCTGTGAAACGCGAAAGGAGACCGAGCCGTACGAAGAATGGTTCGGATGCGGTAGAAGCTCGGCTACTCGCTAGGAATGGGGTGATCGTAAAAAACCGCCAGGCGGTTTATGCTGTCTAGTAGTTTGTCAAAACGACACGGGAGGGTAGCTGATGGGGAAAAGTGGTAAAACGCCCACCTCGCTCCGTATGGATAACACTAAACTTGTCCTAAAGACGATCCTCTCCAGTAAAGTCCCCCCATCCCGTGCCGATGTTTCAGCTTCCACCGGTCTAACTCGCGCCACGGTCTCGCGCTTGGTGGATTCACTTCTTGACTACGGCATTATTAGCGAACTGCCACCGGTGAAATCCGCAATCGGGCGTCCCGCATCCCCTCTTGTTCCCCGTACCGCGCGGCATGCTGTCGTTGGTTGTGAAGTCAATGTGGCTTATTTGTCTGTCGCTGTGATGGACCTTTCCGGAAAACTCCTCTACTCGCAAATCAAAAAAATGAGTACACGTCACTTAGGTCCAAGTGGCGCATTGAAAGAGCTCGAGAAGATTTACGGGCAATGGAAGCGACCCAAAGCTGTCAAAGTTCTCGGCGCCGGGCTTTGTGTTCCGGGCTTGATTGCCGATGATGGTGCAACGGTATTGACTGCCCCAAACCTAGGCTGGACGGGCGTTCAGATGAAAGAATTATCCTTTGCCCAGCCAAGATGTTTTGAGGGATTCCGCCTTTTTAACGAGGCTGATGCTGCGGGATACTCTGTTCTCCACACAGCTCCCGGAAAAGTGTCAAACTATAGGGATTTCCTTTATGTTTCCGGTGAGGTTGGTGTTGGTGCTGCGGTGTATGAAAAAGGCCGGCGTCTGGGTGGCTCTCATGGTTGGGCTGGAGAGTTTGGACATGTTTGTGTCGACCGATCAGGACCGAAATGCAACTGCGGTTCTAATGGTTGTTTAGAACAGTATGTTGGCGAATCGGGATTAGTGCGAAATGCAGGTCTTCCTGAAGGTACCGAACTGTCGAAGCTAATTGAGCTTTTCCGAGAGGGGAGTGAAACTGCTCGGGATGCGATGGACGCCGGAGCTCTCGCCCTAGGGCTAGCGCTCGCGAATACGCTAAATCTTCTTGATCTGGACACGGTTTTCTTTGGCGGTACTTTCGTAGATTTATATCCATGTTTCGAGACGATTCTTAAAGCTGAATTGAAGTACCGTGTGCTTTCGTCGCATTGGAAAGATATTGAACTCATCGTGAATCGAAAGGGTGAGATATCGGCGGCAATAGGCGCTTGTCTATGGATTTTTAATGATTTGATAGAGGACCTGAGTGGTTTCCCTGGCGTCTAACCACATAAGCCTTATGTGAATCGCCTCACAATAAGCTTGGCTTAGGCTTTGTTTTGAGCCGAATCAAAATGCCTTGATTTTCGCCCCCTTGACGCACCGTTTTCGCCCCCTTAGTTTAGAGGTAGAACAAAGGAGTTCGGCTACGCAAGGAGGAATAATGAGAAAGCCTACAAAAGAAGATAAGTTCTCCTTCGGTCTGTGGACCGTGGGGTGGACCGGAACCGATCCCTTCGGCGGGGATTCCCGCCCGGCCCTCGATCCGTGGGTCTATACGGAAAAGCTTGCCGAGCTGGGCGCCTGGGGCATCACCTTCCATGACAATGACGTTTTCGCTTTTGACGCCAGCGACGCTGAGCGTGCCGAGCGGGTGGGCAAGGTCAAGGAAGCTGCCGATGCCAATGGCCTGACCATTGAAATGGTCACCACGAACACCTTCTCCCATCCCATCTTCAAGGACGGCGGCTTCACCAATAACGATCGTTCGATCCGGCGCTTCGGGCTCCAGAAGATCCTGCGCAACGTGGATCTGGCCGCGGAAGTTGGCGCCACCACTTTCGTAATGTGGGGCGGGCGTGAAGGGACCGAATACGATTCCTCCAAGGATCTCAATGCCGCTTTCGAACGCTACAAGGAAGGCCTGGATACGGTAGCTGGCTACATTAAGGAGAAGGGCTACGATCTCAAGATCGGCCTGGAACCCAAGCCGAACGAACCGCGCGGTGATATTTTCCTGCCCACCATCGGCCATGCCCTCGGCATTATTGCGGAGCTGGATAATGGCGATATCGTCGGCCTCAACCCGGAAACCGGGCATGAGCAGATGGCCGGCCTCAATTACACCCACGGGCTGGCGCAGGCGCTCAACGCCGGCAAGCTTTTCCATATCGACCTCAACGGCCAGGCCGGACCCCGCTATGACCAGGACAAATGCTTCGGTCATGGCGATCTAGCCTCCGCCTTCTTCACGGTGGATCTGCTGGTCAACGGCTTCTCCAATGGCGGCCCGCGCTACGAAGGCCCCATCCACTTCGATTACAAGCCCTCGCGCACCGAAGGTCTGGAAGGCGTGTGGGAATCCGCGGCCGCGAATATGGAAATGTACCTCATGCTCGCGGAGAAGGCGAAGGCCTTCCGCGCCGACCCGCGCACCCAGGAAATCATGGAAGCTGCCTCGGTTCCCGAACTGGCCGAACCGACCGTGGCGGAAGGCGAGAGCCTGGATGATGTGCGGGCGGAGAAGTTCGACGTCGCAGCCCTGGCCGCGCGCGAATACCACTACGTTGAGCTCTACCAGCAGGCCATGCGCCACCTTATTGGCTAATCGCCGGTGTCCGCAGTCGAAGAAAGGAGGTTCCTGTTTTGAAGTACTGCGGAACCGGCCTTGTACGGAAACCCTCGCGAGGACGCGAGAGCGACACGGGCCCTTGTTGGCCACTAATTAGAAGACATAAATGGATAACAAGAAATACCTAATCGTCCAATTCACAAAGGAGTGAGAATCGTGAAGGCTAAGCAATTTAGCGATTATGTATCCGACGTAAAGAATGGTGGGTCCGCAAACGCGGTCGCGCATGATATTTACGATGCACTAACGGAAGATGAACGTATTGCCTTACTGCAGGGCAGTGTGCCGTTCTGGCGGGGTATCGATGCGATGATGGGGCCCGATGTTGGCTACAACGCGCAACCATTTGTTATGGGTGCCGTAGAGAGGATCGGATTCCCGGGTATCCGGTTCATCGATGGTCCGCGTGGATGCGCTGTTGGAACTGCCACGGCCTTCCCAGTTTCGATGGCTCGCGGAGCTACTTGGGATACTAACTTGGAAGAACGAGTTGGTGAAGCCATCGGAGAAGAGGTTCGAGCCAATAGTGGAAACTTCTTTGGTGGAGTGTGTGTCAATCTTCCACGGAACCCGGCCTGGGGGCGCGCCCAAGAAACCTATTCGGAAGAACCGGTGATCCTCGGCAATATGGGCTCAGCGTTTGCCAAGGGTATCCAGAAGAATGCGATGGCTTGTGTTAAGCACTATGCGTTGAATTCCATGGAAAATGCGCGCTTCTCTGTAGACGTAACGTGTTCTGATAAGGATCTACATAAGCATTATCTGCCGCACTTCCGAAAGATTATCAAATCCGGGGTTGCGTCAGTTATGTCCTGCTACAACTCTGTAAACGGCGAATGGGGTGGTCAGAATCGGAAGATGCTTACCGAAATCCTCCGTGATATCTGGGGCTTTGAAGGTTTTGTTATCACCGATTTTGTATGGGGCATGCGCGATCCGGCGAAGGCTTTGGAGGCAGGACTTGATATTGAAGCTCCCTTTGCGCAACAGCGTAAAGACGGGATGCTTGAGCGGATTGCAAATGGCGAAACAAGCTGGGAAGCGGTAAAGCGTGCTGGAATTCGGATTATTCGTACTGTTCTGAAGCACTACGCAAAGCTAGGTGAGGTGCCTTCAAAGGAGGTTATTGCGTCCCCCGAACACGCAAAACTGGCTTTTGATGCGGCCGTACAGTCGATGACTTTGTTGAAAAATGATTCGATTGATGGTGTGCGGTTGCTGCCGGTATCGCGGGACTTCTCGGGCACTATCTTGGTTGTTGGAAGGCTTGCAGATCTTGCCAACACTGGTGATAACGGCTCCTCGAAGGTGGATGCTCCGTACGTGGTCACACCCTATGAGGGTATTAAAAGGAGTTTCCCCGCTGCAAATGTTGTATTGGCTGACGTGGACTCTGACGAGTTCGACTCTCAGGTTAGGGCCGCTGATTTAGTAATCGCGGTTGTTGGGTATACAGCGCTAGAAGAGGGCGAGTTTGTTGATGGTACCGTGATGCAGCGTGATGACCTTCTTAAGCTGTATCCCAAACCTGTGACGGAAGAAGAGAAGCGTATTGCGGAAGCTTTCGCCAAGAGTGGTGCTGAAGGCCAATCTGTTGTTGGCGGCGCGACTGCTGGTGGTGATCGCGTTAGCCTTGCGCTTCCGGAGGGAGATACCGACCTTATTCGCAGGGTCGTGGATCTGAACGAAAAGGTTGTAGTCTCCGTGGTGACGGCGGGCGCCGTTATTATGACCGATTGGATTGATTCAGTTCCGGCTGTCATGCTCGCGTGGTATTCGGGACAAGAAGGCGGTAACGCGCTGGGTGCTGTACTCTCTGGTGAGCGCGCTCCGGGTGGACGTCTTCCCTATGTAATGCCGAAGAAGCAGGAGCATACTGCGCCTCTTGATATTAACGCCACAGCGATTACTTATGACGATAAGTTCGGGTCGAGGCTCCTAGATGAGATAGGTGAGGAACCGCTCTTCCCACTCGGATGGGGCCTAACGTACACCACTTTCTCGTTGAGCGATTTCGAGCTTGTTAGCGCAAGCGAAACTACGGGTAAGGTTCGTGTAACTATCGGTAACGATGGGTACCGACTAGCTCATGGAGTAGTCCAGATTTACGGTTCTGTTTCCGGTGGTGTGCGCGAGTTGCTGGGATTCACTTCAGTATTGCTGGCGCCCGGTGAATCGGTGACAACGACGATAGATATCGATCTGTGGCCACTGTGTGAGTGGAACGAACAGTCAGCGGAGTTCGACCCACTCCCAACCGGGGTAGTACTTGAGGCTGCGCAATATCGCGGTGCCCCAGACGCTTTGGCTCTCTCCGTCGAGATTCCCGAAAGGAACTGAAATGGAGCGGAAAGAGAATCGTGCGGATCCTGTCGCAGTATCAGAGCACGCAAAAGATCCCTTTAGCGGGCAAACCAAGCCGCCTTACCGAGTAGGTGTTGGCGTCACAATTGGTGCGCTCCTCTGGATCGTGCCGTACTTGGGGATCAATGCTCTTTTACTTCCTGCCAAGGTTGTCGAGATTGCACCTGATCAAAAGGAAGTGGTTGTTGCGACCCTCGCAACATTTGCGATGGTGACGGCAACTCTCGCCAATATCATTATCGGGGCTTTTTCTGACTTGACTAGATCAAGGTTCGGTAAACGAACGCCTTGGTTGTGGGTGGGGTCAATCGGTACTGCCGCGGCGACAATGCTCGTGTATTACTCGCCGTCAGTACCACTTCTGATTCTCAATTGGTGTGTCTATCAGGTCTTCTTGAATTCGCTTGTCGCGCCGCTGCTAGCAACAATTGCTGATCGGGTTGCTCCTAAATTCCGCGGAACAATTTCAGCAATGTATGCCATAGGTTTTACGGTGGGCATGGCTTCGGGTCAGCTCATTGGAGCGCAGTTCCTTAAGGATCTGCGAATGGGATACATCGTCATGGCCGTTCTAGTGTTCTGTGCGGCACCGATCTCAGCAACGATTATTCGGGAGCCGTCTAGCGCAAGTATGCCGAAGAAGAACTTCAATAAGGAGACTTTCCTTACGAATTTCATGTTTCCGACCAAACATTGTCGGGATTTCTACCTGGCACTGTTTGGGCGCCTGTTTATCTTGGCAGCTGGATTCGCGATTACGGGTTATCAGCTGTATATCTTCACCGATTACATTGGTGCGGACGACAGTACAACACAATCGACTATCACGATCATGTCTCTATGTCTGATGGTGGTGGGTGTAATCGTTGCGGCCATTATTGGTCCGCTCTCCGACAAGCTTGCTGTCCGGAAGATGCCCGTAATTGTGTCGGCATTCCTAATTGCTATCGGTTTAGTTTTCCCATGGATTTTCCCATATCCGTGGGCAATGATTGCCTACGCAATTGTCGGAGCTGGTATCGGTAACGGCGCGTTCAATGCCGTTGATCAGGCGCTGAATTTGGAAGTCCTTCCGAACCCAGAGACTGCCGCGAAGGATCTAGGAATTCTGAATCTCGCGCAAAGCGGATCGCAGATTATCGGCCCACTGATTGCCTCTGCTGTCATCGGTATCGCTGGCTACCATGCGATTTTCCCGGCGAGTATTGTTCTCGCGCTGGTGGGATGCGTAGCTATTGCCATGATCAAGTCCACCAAGTAAGGAGGCTCGTTGAGGTAAGCCCACTACGTGATGCCATCGGACTGCTCACGCTGAGCGTAAAACAGCGTGCCAAGGCTAATGGGCTTGGCTATGCAGGCTGGGGTTACCAATCTCCGGAATTGCACTCCTCCGGGGTCGTGCGGGGCGGGTAGGTCACTACTCGCCCCACACGGGCGTCGTCGTACTACTTTTCCGTCTTTCCCGCGCATCAAACTTAAGGAAGAAAAATGCCCGAAACACCCCGCAACCCGCGCCATATTGCCCGCCCGCAGGTCTCCGAGCTGCCCGAACGTTCCCGCTGCCCGCTTCCGGGCGAAGAAACAGACGTGCAATGGCGGCGCATGGTGGAAGGTCGGCTCTACCGCTGGGGGCCGACGCAAGCCCGGGTGCGCGAACGCGCCATCGCGTTGCTGGAAGAATTCAATGCCGAGGCTGCCTGGGGCAGTGCCCGAGCAACCGAAATCCTGGGCGAGCTCCTCGGCGGCTTCGGGGCCGGAGCGCAGATCGTGCGCCCCTTCACGTGCGATTACGGAGTGAATATCAGCCTGGGGGAGGGGTCTTTCATTAATACCGGCGCGGTGATTTTGGACCTGTGCCCGGTGCGCATCGGCGCCGGGGTGCTCATCGCCCCGCACGTGACCATCTCCTGCGCCTCGCATCCCATCGACCCAGCTCTGCGCGCCACCCGCCTCGAATACGGCCGCCCCATCACCATCGAAAATAACGTCTGGATCGGCATGGGCGCCTCCATCGCCGGCGGCGTGACCATCGGCGAAAATTCCGTGGTGGGCGCCGGTGCCGTGGTGCTGCGCGACGTCCCGCCGGGGAGCGTCGTCGGCGGGGTTCCGGCCCGCGTGCTCCGTTCTATTAATTCCGACGACGCCGCCTTCGCGGCAGTCCTCCTCGCCGACTATCAATCGGAAGTAGGTGAGGAGCCGCTTTCGGGGTAGGCGGGGATGCGCGGGCGGCGCATAATCGCTACCCTGGAAAGGCGCCGAAGGAAGGAAGTTTTGTGCCGCATCGTCACCGTCGACCCAGCACCGCCACCACGCCATTCACGGATTCGCACACTGCCCGCCGCGCGCACCCGGCCGCGTTTGGCCTGCTCACCGTGCTGGCCCTTGTGCTAGCTCTCAGCCTCAGTTCTTGTAGCGGCGAGCCGAGCGTCGAGGAGCGCGGGCCTATTGCTGTGCATCGCGCCCCGACTGCGGACCTGGTACTTCCCGCCACGGACGCGGAAGGTGCCATCGCCGCTTCCGCCGCGCTTTTTGCCAGTGCTCAGCTTGCGGTGCTGAGCGGCCCGGGCTCCGTGGAACAGGCCGGCGAGCTAGCCGAATCGCTGGGCGTACCGGTTTTCCCGGTGGGAAACGCGGAGACTCAGCCCGAAGCCTCGACTGCTGGGAGCACCCTCGCCGCGGAATTTGAGCGGCTCGGCGTGCAGCATACCCTCCTGGTGGGTACCCCGAAGCCGGCCTGGTTGAATGGCGAAGCCGAAGAGTACCAGCCCGCGGAGAGTCGGGAATCCGCGCCGCCCGCTGAATCTGCCCAGCCCGATGGCACCGCGCAGCCTTCCGGTTCCGCACATCCCGCACCGTCCGATTTCCACTACCTGCCGGCCACCACCGCGTCATTCCCTGTCGTGACCGACGGCGCTAATCCTGCGACCCTGGCCACGGTGCGCGCGGCAGGGGGCGCCGTCGTCGAATCAAGTCCTGATCCGCGCGCAAGCAGTGCAACTATCCAGGCGCTCGCGGGAGGTGAGGCGGCGGTGGCCAGCTTCGGCGTCGACCTTCCGAATCTTTCCTGGCAGTTGGCCGCGGCGCGCACCGGAACGGAACTGCCCGGCGGCGGGCAGCTGGTGCTGGACGGTAAGCGCTACGTGGCGCTCTACGGTTCGCCGGTCACGGCCGCGCTCGGGGTGCTCGGCGAGCAGGGCGTGGAGGAAACCGCGGCGCGGGCCGATATGCATGCCCAGCCTTATCGCGCGCTCACGGAGGATACGGTGATCCCCGCGATGGAGCTCATCGTGACGGTGGCGGCCGGGCAGGCCGGTGACGATGGCAATTTCTCACACGAATGGGATCCGGATATTTTCATCCCCTATATTGAGGCGGCGGCGCGCCACGGGCAGTATGTGGTTCTCGATTTCCAGCCCGGGCGTTCCAGCTTCCCCGAGCAGGTCAAACGCTATGAGAAGCTGTTGCGCTACCCGAATGTGGGCATCGCGCTGGATCCGGAATGGCGCCTGGGCCCGGATGATTTTCCGCTGGAGCGCATCGGCCACGTGGAGATCGCCGAGGTCAATGAGACGGTGAGGTGGCTCGCCGATTTTGTGCGGGAGAATCAGCTGCCGCAGAAAGTCGTGATCCTGCACCAGTTCCAGGTGCAGATGCTGCGCGACGTCGATCAGCTCGACCAGTCCCGCGCCGAAGTCGCGCTGGTGATCCACGCCGACGGCCAGGGCAGCCAGGCCGCCAAGCAGGACACCTGGCGCACCTTGCACAGCCACGCGCCCGCGGGTGTGGCATGGGGCTGGAAGAACTTCTACGATGAGGACAAACCTATGCTCACGCCGGAGGAAACCTACACCCAGGTGGAGCCGACCCCGGCTTTTGTGAGCTACCAGTAGGCGCGGGCGGATTCGCGCGGGGCACGGACCCAGAAACGAAAGGTGTGACATGCGGAGCACGAAACTAATGGCTTGGGCCGCGGGAGCGGTGGCCGCGCTCTGCGGCGTGGCGGGTCTGGGTGGATGCAGTGGTGGTACGACGCCGCAGCCACCGGCCACGCACCTCCCCGGCGCGCCCGGGGATACCGCTCAGTTCCCGTCTGAGGCTATCGCGCACGGCACCGGAGAAGTGAAGGTGCGCGGCGGGGTTATTATTTCGGGTGGCGTGGCCACCATGTGCGATGTGTTCCTGGAGAGCTCCCCGCCCCAATGCGGGGGGGCGCGGGTGACTATCGCCGGCCTGGAAAGCTATTCGCCCCAGGAGCTGGGCTTGGAAACTGTGGACCCGGCGGTGGTGACCCGGCCGGGTGAAACTCCCAAGCCGGCCAGCCCCGATCCGGCCTGGGGTGAGCTGGCCCTGACGATTGATATCACGGAGGTGGCCGCGGATGGTCAGTCAGCCACCGCGCAGCTGGTGGAAATTTACGGGAAGGACGGGAAGGAAACGATTAGTCACCGGTAGCTGCGCCGGGTGCGCCGCGGACTGCGGGTGCGTTCGGGCAGGTCGGTTGCCCGGTGCAAGGGCCGCGGGCGGCGCAGCCCCTCCCGGAGCGCGCGCGAGTAGCGTACCGTGGAGATATGGCTATTCATCTGGACCTGGAAGCTGAGCTTCCCGCAGACCTTCTCACCGTTGACGCGCTGGCCCTCGATTTGGACGGCACCCTGGCGCGCAATGACAAACACGTTTCCGATGCCACGATCGCCGCGCTGGCCCGGCTGCATGCCACCGGTGTCGCTATTATCGTGGCGACCGGCCGGGTATACCCGGCTACCGTGGGAATTTACGAGCGTGCCAATATTGACGGACCGCTTATCGCGGCCAGCGGCGCGATGGCGGTAGCCTCTGTGCGAGATTATGCGCATGGTGTGGCGGGTGCGGCGTCGTACGAACCCATGGACGACGCACTCTACGCACGCATCCTCGACTTTTGCCGCAAGCACAACCTCCAGCTGGTTATTTTCGGGCGCGACCATCTTTTCGCCAAGGAAGACGGCGAAGCGGTGCGGGTGCTTGCCGAGCGCAACGAAGGCGAGCAGCCCATCGTGGCGGACCTGGAGGAACTGCCGCGCGAGGACCGCCTCAAGGCGGCGCTTTTCGCCAGTGATGCCGAATACGAGCGTATCCGCGCCGATCTTGCGGCGGAATTCCCCAATGCGGCGCGTTCCTATGATGGCACCATCGAGGTGACCAGCCCGGCTACCGATAAATGGGTGGCGCTGCGCACTATCCTCGAAGGGCTCGGCGTTCCGGTTGCTCGCACCGCCGGCATCGGCGATTCCGCCAATGACCTGCCCTGGCTGCGCGAAGTGGGCGTGGCGATTTGCCCGTCCAATTCTGTGGCGGCGGTCAAGGATATTTCGGCTTATGAGATCGGTTCCAATGACGAGGATGCCGTGGCCGCGCTGTGCAACCGGATCGCGGAAGCTAGGGAGGCGCACTCATAGGCATGCGGGTCGCGTTGATAAAGCGCACGAGGCGTGCTGAGTAGCGAGCTTACCGGGCGCCCGAAGGCGCTAATAAAACGCTAATAAAAGTGCGGGCGGCTTGATGAGTGCGATCAAGCCGCCCGCGGCGTGTCAGCTCGGTGCTGACGGGTCATGGAGATGTAGCTCCGATTGAGGAACTAGACAAGATTTATTACGTTTATTGGGCCCAGGGCACCCCCGCCTCCTTGAGTGCCGCACGTCCGGCCTGCAGGGTTTCAACGATACGGTCGACGTCGTAGACGCAACCGCGCCAAATCCCACCCGAGGCATCCTGGAGTGCTGCCCAGAGTCGGGTGTCATCAGGGAGATCCTCGTCCGGAGCCAGGTCCGGGTTCGAGGGCCGCTCGGCAAGAATCGTGGCACCCTCCGCCCAGCTAACCTCCGCCCCGGGCCGCCCAATGAAGTTGAGCGAACCTTCCAGGTTGACGGTATCCACCACAATCTCGATGAGATCGCCTTCCTGGAGCTTGCCGATGGGGCCACCGGCCAAGGCCTCCGGGCCCACGTGCCCGAAGCAGGCACCGGTGGATACCCCGGAGAAACGCGCGTCCGTAATGAGGGAAACATGCTTGCCGTAAGGGAGCTTCTTCAGTGCGGAGGTGAGCTGGTAGGTTTCCTCCATCCCCGTACCCGAGGGGCCGATGCCCGCAATGACCATGACATCGCCGGCCTGGATCTTGCCGTCCTTGAGTGCGGCCATAGCGTCCTTTTCGTGCACGAAAATGCGAGCCGGTCCGGTCTGGCGGAATACTCCATCCTCGCCCACCACGCTCGGATCAATGGCTGTGGATTTTACAACCGACCCTTCCGGCGCAATATTGCCCTTCGGGAAAGTGACAGTGGAGGTTAGGCCGTTACGGTGGGCCTTCTCCGGATCCATAATCACGTCGTCCTTGGGGATCTTATTGACGCGCAGCAGGCGCTCCTGCACGCGGGCGCGCCGGTCGGAATTCTCCCACCACTCGAGGTTCTCCCCTACGGTTTTCCCTGTTACGGTCAGAGCATCCAGATGGAGCAATCCCAGATCACGCAGGTGCAGCATCGTTTCCGGAACTCCGCCGGCCAGGTAAGCCACCCCGGTGGGGAAATGTACCGGGCCAATAGGCATCACGGATACCAGGCGCGGAACCTTCTTATTAATGCGCTCCCAATCATCAACCGTGGGTACCTTGCAGCCGGCCTCGTAAGCGATAGCCGTGAGGTGGAGCAGCAGATTGGTAGACCCGCCGAAAGCGGCGTGTAGCACCATGGCATTTTCAATGGACTTATCAGTGATGACATCCCGGGTGGTAATGCCATCACGCTTCAAACCGAGTAGCGCCCGGGCCGAAGCAGTACCCAGGTTCTTCCAAATATCTTCACCCGAAGGGCAGAGCGCAGAATGCGGGAGGGCGAGCCCGAGGGCTTCACCCACCACCTGTGACGTGGCTGCGGTACCGAGGAACTGGCAACCGCCACCGCCCGAAGCGCAAGCCCGGCAGCCTTCGATCATGGCTTCTTCCAGGGTCATCTCCCCGGCGGCAAAGCGAATACCCACGGTCTGAACTGTCCCCAGATCCTCGTGGTCATAAGCCTTGAGGGTGGCACCTCCCGGAACCAGGATGGTCGGGGTGTCATGCTGGGAAACGAGGGCCATCATGAGAGCCGGCAGGCCCTTGTCGCATGAGGCCACGCCCAGCACCGCGGTGCGGGTGGGGAGCGATCTGATCTGGCGGCGGAAGACCATTGCGGCGTCGTTCCGATACGGAAGTGAGTCAAACATTCCGGTGGTGCCCTGGGAACGCCCATCACACGGATCGGACACAAAAGTAGCGTACGGAATATGATCAAGGCGCTTGAACTCCTTGGCCGCTTCGTCCAGCAGCATGCCGAGCTCGAAATGCCCGGTGTGCAGGCCGAGAGCCGTGGGATTGCCGTCCGCATCGCGCAGGCCGCCGAGGGTGGAAATCATCATGATGTCGTCATTGGCGAGATCATCGGCTTCCCAGCCCATGCCGCGGCCCTGCGTCATCGAGAAAATATATCCCGAGGGCGCATTGCGTAAGAAATCTTCGGTGAGCGGGAGCTTGCCGCTGGGGCCCTCCGCGTGCGTGCGAGTTTCGTAAAATTCTGGTGGCTGTTCCTCGTAAATATCTTCGAGGCGCATAGTTGTCTCCTCTGCTGTGTTTCTAGCGGTCGGTGGGCGGGAGGTCAGCTGCGGCGATCAGGTCATCGGCGCGGGCAAGCAGCTCCGTGACTGCTTCCTTTTCCGCCGCGGTCAATCCGGTCGGGGTGGCACGGCACGCGGTGGAAAGGGCGACGCCGCGCTGGTGGATCGCTTCCTTGATGACGGGCACGAAAACCGGGGCGATAGTGTAAATATTCGCCAGGTGGTTCATGAGCTCCTGCATGCGCTCCAGTGTGGCCGCATTCCCTTCGCGCGCCGCGCGTACCCAGGCAGCTGTCACCTCCGGGTACACATTCGCCAGGCCGGAAATAGCTCCGTTTCCACCGCTGAGCAGCGTGTAGTAGAAGTTCTCATCGAAACCGGCCAGGAAGCGGAAATCGGGATGCCGCGGGCGTACCGCCTGGATCAGCGCGCGGGTATGGGACAGCTCCGTGACAGTGTCCTTAATCCCGATGATATTCGGGAACTCATCCACCAGGCGCCGCAGCAGTTCCGGGCCAATATCGTTCCCGGTTCGAGCCGGGAAATTGTAGAGCAGAATCTTCCCGTCAATTGCCTGCGCGCAAGCCGCGTAATAATCAAAGAGCGCTTCCTCACCCAGGGTGAAGTAGTACGGGGTAATAAGGGCGACGACGTCCGCTCCCGCTTCCAGCGCCGCGTTGGAAAGCTTGATGGTTTCCGGAAGGGAGTTCATCCCGGTGCCGGCCAGCAACTCCACCCGGCCATTAATGTGCTGCGCGGCAAGCTTGATCAGCTCAAGTTTCTGCTCATAAGCGAGGGCGAAGAACTCTCCGATGGAGCCGGCCACAAGAATGCCATCAACGCCGCCCGTGATGAGTCGGTCCCACAGCTGCCGGTTGGTTGCGGCGTCGATATCGAGGTTGTTATCGAAAGCCGTGACCGTGGGGCAAATGAATTGCGGGTTTTCCATGGTGGGGGAGCTCCTTTCCTAGACAAAGAGGTGAATGATCTCAACCATGACAATTCCGACGATGGAAATAATCGTGGTGAGGGCGGACCAGGTCTTGAAGGTTTGGCCGACCGTCATACCGAAGTATTCCTTGACCAGCCAGAAGCCCGCGTCATTCACATGGGACATGAAGAGGGAACCGGCGCCGATGGCAAGGACCATGAGGGCCAGGGAAATGGGTTCCATGCCTTCGGCCAGGTGTGCCACCAGGCCGGCCGCGGTAATCGTGGCAACGGTGGCGGAGCCGGTAGCCAGGCGGATGAAGACCGCCACGAGCCAGGCAGCCAGGAGCGGGGAAAGCGGCAGGCCGGAGAGCCAGTTGCCGATCACATCCGCGATACCCGAATCGACGAGGGTCTGCTTGAAACCGCCACCGGCACCCACGATGAGGAGAATGCCGGCGATGGGCGGGAGCGAGGAGCCGATAATATCGGAGACTCCTTGCAGGCCGCGCCCGCCGCGCATCCCCAGCGCGAAAGCACCGTAAATCACGGAGGAGAGCAGTGCGACAACCGGTTCTCCCAGGAAGAGCAGCGCCGTGGTGAGAACGGGAACGTTCAGTGATGTCATTTCGACGACGGAGCGCAGCATCATGAGGATAACCGGCAGCAGCACGATCATGATGGACGCGAAGAAGCCGGGGCGGTGTTCGGCCGGGACCGGTTCATCGGTGGAAATGAGTTCCTTGGGCTGCAGATCGGGGATAGCGCGGGCCATCATGGGCGCCACGAGCGGTCCGCCGATAATAACCGCCGGGATGGCGATAATGAGGCCGATGCCCAGGGTGAGGCCGAGGTTCGCGCCCAGTGCGTCAATGGCGATAAGCGGGCCGGGGTGCGGGGGAACGAAGCCGTGCAGGCAGACCAGGCCGGCCAGGGCGGGCACGCCAATGAGCAACACGTTAACATGGGACTTGCGGGCGACCATGAGGACGACCGGAATAAGCAGAACCACGCCGACCTCGAAGAAGAGCGGGATTCCGATAATGAACGCAATCAGTGCCATAGCCCAGGGGAGCTTCGAGGTGCTGGTGCGCCCGATGATGGAATCGACGATGGTATCCGCGCCTCCGGATTTGATGAGGAGTGCGCCAATCATGGAGCCGAGCACGATGAGAACACCAACGGAGCCGACGGTGCTGCCCAAGCCCTTGGTGAAGGAATCGAAAACGTCGAGGAGGGGAACGCCGGCCACAAGAGCCATGACCACCGATCCGAACATGAGGGAAAGGAAGGGGTGGATCTTGCAAACGGTGATAAGAACAACGATGGTGGCAATGCCCAGGAGGGCCGCGGCCACAAGAATGCCAGGGTGAGCGGAGGCGGTTTCCGCCTCCATGGGGAAGACCGCTGGTAATGTTCCTAGCGGCATAGCAAGAAGGGATGCCATGATGACCTCTCAAATCTACACAAGCGACGATGCCGGATTGCGTGGTGTTCCAAGCCGAAATGCCGTCGCTTTCCGCGGCGTGCCCCGCACTGGGCGGTTCCGATAAATGGAACGCAATTCGATAAGTGGAACAGTTATGAGTTTAGCCGATAGGGGCGATATGGGTGAGCAAAGCAAGAAATTGGTGGGTTCTGACCGAGTTCTCGCCATTTTGGTGGCTTTGGGGGAGCGGGTGCGCGGGGCTTCGCTCGAGGAGCTCGCGCGGGCGGTAGACTCCCCAAAACCCACTGTTCATCGGGGTTTGGCAGCTTTGCGGCGGGCGGGATTGGCCGATCAGCGCCCCGATGGGACGTACGTCCTTGGAGATAATTATGTGCGCCTAGCGTTACGTAATCTCGAAGCGTGGAGTAATGATGAGCGGGTTGGCCCCGTTTTGGAGCGACTGGTGGAACGCTTCGGGGAGACTGCCCACTATGCCACTCTGGAAGCGGACCGCGTTATCTACCGGGCGAAAAAGGATCCCATCCTCGGGCCCGTGAAACTGACATCGCGCATCGGTGGAGAAAATCCCATCCATTCCACGGCGGTGGGGAAGCTTCTTTTTGCCTACCGGGTACGAAGTCTGGAGGATGTGCGTGAGTTGGAGAAGCGTGTGGGATTCCCGGCCCGCACCGAATACACGGTGACCGACCCGGAAGAACTGTATCGGGAACTCCTCCAAATTAGGGAGCAGGGCTACGCGGTGGATCGTCAGGAAAACGAGACCGGTATTAACTGCCTGGCTGTTCCGTACTTTTTCTCCTCAACCGCGGTTCCGGACGGGGCAATCTCGGTCAGCGCGCTGACCTATCGGACTCCGCTCGCGGATCTGGAAGCACATGTGGAGGAAATCCGCGCGATTGTGGGGTTGTCATAAAAGCGGTCTTGGACATAGGTCCAGACCGGCCTAGATTCTAGTTTGAAGTGCAATAGCGGGAGTATGCTGGGTTAGCGGCGTGATCTTCCTGATGTCTTCTTTTCGAACTATTGGAAAAATTCCAATAGTTGCCCTTCGGTGTCCATAGCCTTTGTTGTGACTACTTGCTGGAAGAGCAAGGTCCCGCTGTTTCCTATGCTTCCTGCGGGCAACTTACTCTTCGATTCGAGCAAGTATGGCGGTGATTAAGGGGAGTGTGTCGTTTGCTAGGGTTTTCCAGAGCATCTGTTCATCAATATCAAGGTATCCGTGCGCAAGTCGGTTACGCATCCCACGTACCTGTCCTAAAGGCAAATCAGACCATGAAATTGTCAGTTCTTTGGGAAGGTCCTCAATCATAGCGTGAAGTCGAATTACAACTTGACAGGATGCAAGGTACAGCAGTTCTGACTCAGCTGAACGTGCAAGGAAAGTATCTCTTCCGTGGCTAACGATGTATGCGACTGTATCTGCCAATTCGTTGAGAGCTTCGGCCACGATGCGCGGATCAGTAGGGGGAGCCATGCTTGATCTCTATAGCCTGGGAGCGTGCATGATCTGCAGCGTAGCCCCTCGAACGAATCGACATGACATCGACTGGAGTTTCGAGTAGCTCGCTCAGCTTCATTTCTATTGTTACAAGGTCAAAGTAGCTAGCATCGGGCAAAAATTCGACCAGGAGGTCATAGTCCGATTCGGTGGTTGCCTCACCGCGAGCAACTGAACCGAAAACCCAGAACCGCCCGGTGCCTTTATGAAGTTTAATGACATCGCGAATTTCCTCCTCAGCGGACTGAAGCCGCTGGAGTGATGGAACTTGCGTTGAACTAGGCAAAGCGGTGATAGCCATATATTCATTGTACTTCTGTATCTGTAGACGTACAGTCCATTCGCCGTTCACTGATAAGTGTTCTGGGCGGAGAGATAGGTTCTATGAATCTGAGTCATAGTCTGAACTGCGTTGAGAAGAGCTGCGCGTTCCAATCGAACTATCCGGATATTCCGGATAGTTGCCGGGCGTCTTGGCTCGATGTGCACCGGCCTCCCGCTTCGCCCGAGGAAAACTAACGGCGGCGATAGTGAACCTAGAGGATTCACCATCGCCGCCGTCTGGATTACCCGGTGCTCGGAAGGCGCCGCAGCACAGCCGCAGCAGCCTAGCTACCGCGTACTAAATTCCATCTCCTCGAGTTCGCGGCCCTTCGTCTCCGGGATATAGCGCACTACCAGCCAGATGAGCAGTGCGCCCACCACCGCGTAGGAGAAGTAGGTACCGGCCAGGCCGAGATGCTGCGCGAATACCGGGAAGAGCAGCGTCACTAGGGTTCCGCCAATCCAGTTGCCCGCCGTTGCCAAACCAAGTCCTGCGGTGCGGATGAGGTTCGGGAAAATCTCCCCGAGGAATACCCACAGCACCACGCCCCAGGTACCGCAGAAAATGATGTAAACGAGGTGTACGCTCACCAGCGCAATAGCCGCCCACGCTCCGGGAAGTTCGAGCGCACCGCTGGCGTCGACCGTGCCCTGCATGAAAGCGATGGCCGAAGTGATCATCGTGATGAACATGCCGATAGCACCCCACAGGAGCAGTGGCCGGCGCCCCACGCGGTCAATCAAGAGCATACCCACCACGGTCATGCCGATACCGATCATTGAAGTGACAACGGGGATGAAGACCGCGAGGTTTCCGGTGTAGCCCACCGTCTCCCACAGCTGAGTTGCATACAGCAAAATGTTATTAATACCGGCCATTTGGATAAGGAAGGCGAAGGCGAGTGCCACCCACACCACCGGGTGCAGGAAGTACTTGCTATTGCGCAGATCGCGCAGCCGCGGTTGGTGCCCGCGTAGGCTCCGCTTGATTTCTTCGACGCGTTCGGCCGGATTCGCATCCGCTCCGGTAGAGGTCAGAATAGCAACAGCTTCCGTCTCACGCCCCACGGAAACTAGGTAACGCGGCGATTCGGGCAGGCGTAGCGCCAACAATCCGTAAATCAGTGCAGGCACCAATTCGCTCATGAACATCCAGCGCCAGGTTTCTAGCCCGAACCACAGAATGTCGTCCGCGGAGCCGGCAATTTTCACGAGGATGAAATTGGAGATAAAGGCCCCGAAAATACCAATGCCGATGGCCAGCTGTTGCAGGGTTCCGAGCCGCCCGCGTTTATCCGCGGGTGCGATCTCTGCGATATAGGCGGGAGCGACGACGGCGCTAATGCCCACGCCCAGCCCGCCAAGCAGTCGCCAGCCCACCAACTGCCAAGCGCTAAAGGACAGTCGGGGGTGCGGACGGTTTCCTAGAGATTTTTAAGGAGAACGTTCAATGAGTAAGCGTACGTATACGAGCGAGCAGATCCGTAAAGCCCTCACCACCTACCAACGCACGCAATCGGTAACCGCCACGGTCCGTAAACTCGGCTACCCCGGACGAGACACGCTCTACAAATGGATCAGGAATAACAACGAGAAACCAGACCAGAGAAAACCAAAGAAACACGCCCCTAACCAGAAAATACCGGCGGACGTGAAAGTGGCTGCCTGCAAGCGATTCCGCAGCGGGGAAAACTCTTACGCCATCGCCCAGGATCTGGGAATCGTGAACTGCACAAACATCTATGCTTGGGTTAAAAAGTGGGATGCGGAAGGCAGTCTAGGACTCATGAACGAGAAAGAACGCGACCAGATCAAAGCGAAAACCCTCCACCAGTTGGAAGCCCAACTACCCCAAGACCCGCAAGAATTACGTGCTCTAGCAGCCGAACTCATCGTGCGTGAACGCGTCTTGAAAGCCCAGCTCGAGCTAGCAAAAAAAGAAGAAGCCCGCGTAAGCGGGCCTAGTGAAACGGTAGAGAAAACACAGGTAGCTAACCAGCTACGCTCTACCACACCCCTGGCGGCGGTCTTAGACGTCCTGGGCTTGCCGGCAAGCTCGTACTATTACACCGCTAAACGCCTAGAGCGGCCTGACAAGCATGCTCGCTTGCGTGAGTTGATCGCCCAGATCGCGCGTGAGGGCTTGTATACGTATGGGTATCGGCGTATCCATTTAGCGCTTAGAAAGCTTGGGTATGTGGTCTCGGAGAAAATCATCCAGCGCTTGATGCACGAAGAGGAAATCCCGGTCAGGTATGCCAAAGCACGCCGGAAGTACTCCAGTTACGGCGGGGAGATCAGCCCCGCGCCGGAAAACCTGGTCAAGCGTGACTTCCACGCTGATGAGCCAGGACGGCTTTGGCTCACCGATATCAGCGAGTTCCACGCAGCTAACGGCAAGGTTTATCTTTCCCCGATTATTGACTGTTATGACGGGAAAGTCGTGGCCTATACGAGGGGATTACACCCAACCTCAGTGTTGGCTGATTCCTCCCTTGAAAACGCACTGGCAACCCTCCCGCACCAGCGCCTAAGCCAGCTACAAGCCGGCGAACCTGAGCACCCACTCGTGATTCATTCGGATCGGGGAGTCCACTACCGGTCTGTGTCCTGGATTGAGCTTACGCGGCGTTACGGGTTGACGCGGTCGATGTCGAAGAAGGGGTGTAGTCCGGATAACTCGGCTTGTGAGGGATTTTTCGGGCGGATGAAAACCGAGATCTATCACGGGAAGAAGTGGGCTACAACTGATGAGTTATGCGAGGCGATAGACGAGTATATGCTCTTCTATAACCAGAAACGTATTACCTTGAAGTTCGATGGTTTAACAATTATGGAACAGCGTCAAGCGGTTTTAAGCAATAATGTCCAATAAACAGTCCGCAGCCCCGTCCGGACATAAGAGCTGAAATAGCCAGCAGGATAGCGGCTGTAACCATGACCTTAATGCGGCCGTATTTATTGGAGAATTGCCCGGCGAACCAGGCCCCGATGGCTGCGCCGAGGCTCACCACCGATACCACCACTCCCGTCATGAGGGAGCTGAGGTCGAACCCGGTCACGTTCCCTGATACCGACCCAATCGCGCCGTTAATGACGGCGACGTCGAAGCCAAAGAGGAAACCTCCGAGCGCGGCGGCGATGGCTACCTGAAGGAGCCGCGAAGAAGTCGCCTTACTCATTGTTCTGCCTTTCTTTTGTGGAGGTGGGAAGCGGCCCGGCGAAAGCGGCCGCCATAAAACTGCTTATATTCGCACGGACTTTCGCCCAGGCATCGGTGCCAGGGGCGCTGAGCATGCCGTGGAACGTCCCTGGATACATATGCAGCTCCACGGCTGCTCCGGCGTCCATAAGATCGCGCGCCCAGTCCAGGCCCTCGTCGCGCAGCGGGTCCACCGGATTGACTACAAGCAACATGGGCAAGCCGGAATATGGTCCGCTACCTGCGGAAATCGGCTCGGCGCGATACCCGGAATCGCCGACGTACGCGTTCCACGCCGCGGCCGCTGCCTCCCGCGTCCACACCGGCCCGTCGCGATAGGTTCGGTAGGAAAGCGTATCGAGGCGCGGGCTCACGCACGGTTCTAGGGCGACGACGCCGCACAAGCCCGCCAGTTCCTCCGGCTGCGCGAAGCGCAGCACCTGATCGGCCAAGCCGGCCCCGGCCGAATCGCCGAAAATCAGCACGGGTGCACTCGGGAAAACGCGCGTAATATAAGCGAGCGCAGCCCGGCAATCTTCCACCGCCGCTGGGAAAGGATGCTCGGGAGCCAGTCGGTAATCGGGAACTACCACGGTGGCCTCGGCCAGCTGCGCAATCTCCGCGTTGCGGGCGTCATCGTAGCGGGCGCGGCCCGCCACGTAACCACCGCCGTGCAAGGACAGGACCACGCGGGGCTGCGTCGTCGTGCTATCGGGGTGGAAAATACGCAACTCGAGGCCGTTTTCCGTAACGACCTCGCGGCGAATTCCCGCGGGTAGTTCCGGCTCTGCTCCCAGTAGCGCCTCGCCCTCCGCGCGCATTGCCGCGGTATCCCAGGTGGTCTGCTCGGGGACGCCCGCGAGCAGCGGCGTGAGCTGCGGATCCAAGTACGGTTGCGGGCGCACCTGCGCTTTTGCGCACTCGGCGAGGAAGGGGTCCACGGCGGCGTAGAACGCGCTGTCCTGGTCGCGGCGCACCGTATGTGTGGACTGCGGGATAAGTACTCCGCGCAGTTGCGGGTTGCGGTGTTCGGCCAGGGCTTCGATGCCGGCGGCTCCGAAAAGCACGTCATCGCCGTCGCCGGTAACAAGGAGGGTTGGCATATGCAGCTGGCCGAGCACCTCACGGCCGGGGCGACCCACCACGCCGGTGGCAATGAAATCGAGATCAACCTCGGTTTTACCCTGCGCCCAGCCGGCATATTCGGAGGGTGTCCAGGTGGTGTAGGACTCGCGCAGCGAAGCGATGGCCTCGGGGAGGTATTCGCGCACCCGCTGCTGAGTTTTGCCCAGGCTTTCCGCGGCCTCGCGGTAGGTCTGTACCTGCTCCGGGGTGAGGAGTGCTGGATCTTCGAGCACTAGCCCCGCGATGAGGGCGGGATGCGCGGCGGCAATATGCGCGGCAACTGCACCGCCGAGGGAATGCCCCATGAGGAGAATCTGGCGCGAGGGCGTACTGGCCGCGGCCCGCACCACCACATCGGTTGCGCTGGCAACCAGGGCGGAAAAGGGATCGGCCAGGTCATCCTTGGCGAAACGGGCCGAGAGTCCGTGGCCGAGGAGATCGCAGAGCACTACTCGGTAGTCCCGCCCGTAATGCGCGGCGAGGCTGTGTAGCGAGGCGGCGCAATCGGTCACCCCGTGAAAAGCGACGATAGTGCCCTCGATGGGAGCCCCAGAAACTGAATACGATAACGCGGAATGCCTCATTGCGCTCCTTTGCTAGAAGATGCCCGCACGGCCGGGTGAGGTGCCCGAACCGAATAACCCTAGGGTAATAAACATCACCCTAGGCCGTCTAGGGTGCGGCTGCCTTTCGCGATGAGATCTAGGTAATAATAAAGAGCATGAAGCCGAAATACGCAGCCGTGTACGAAAGTCTCCTCGCGACCATCGAGAAGCTGCAACCCGGTGCGAAACTCGATAGTGAATTGGAACTATCGCGCAAAATGGACGTGGCGCCTATGACGGTACGCCGCGCCCTGACACTGCTCGCGCAGGAGGGGCGCACTGTTGGCATTCCGGGGAAGGGGACCTTCGTGGCGGTGCCACGCCCGGAGCGGGGCAGGGAACCGCTGCCCAGCCTCGAGGAACACCTGCGCACCAGTCTTGACACGGAGCTTATTGGCTGCGCTTTGCAACGTGCTAACTCTGCCCAACGTGAAGCTTTCGGCTTGGATTCTGGAGAATTTGTGTATCTCGTCCGACAGTTGCGTACCGGGTCTGGTGTGCGCGGCGTCGAAGAAACCCACATCGATGCCAAGCATTTTCCCGATTTACTTTCTGAGGATCTCAGTCGTCCGGTGCGCGATTGTCTCGAAAATGCTTATGGATACCGTTTGGTAACAACACAGCTCACACTCGCGCACGGCACCGCCAGTGTGGACGATGCTGAAGTGCTCGATGTGGAACCGGGGAGTGGGGTGCTCTGCGTCTCCTGGCAGAGTGGGGATGAAAGTGGTAGGCCGCTGTTGTGTACTCGTGGGATTTTCGCGGGTGAGTTGCGGCTTGAGGTTCGTTAAGAATTCTTGTGGGGGCTGCGCGGAATAATGGCCTGCAGGGTCACGAAAGGTGTGGCATTATCCGTGGCGTTTTCCGTGGCGGCGCCTTCTTGATGGGCCGCCGCGGCCGCCTCGTTATCCACTCGATATTCTTCCACGAGCTCGTACATTTTCTTGGAAAGATCGGCAGCTTGCTTGCGAGTGAGAAGGACTTCCGCCGGGTGCAAACTGGTGAACAGTGGCCGTTCCTCCGGGTGATCGGTGCGAGCAGTCATCGCCGCCAGCCACAGCGAGGTGGCCCATTCCAGAATCGCGGTGCCAGCCGCGGTCACGCTTTTGGAATATTCGGGATTGGGCAGGCTGGAATCGGTGGCCATGCGCGGGGATGTGAGCGTCCACACTCGATCCCGCTTATCGCGCGCCCGGGTGGGATCCTCGCGAATCAGGCCGCCGCGAGCCAGAATCCGCAGGTGGTAGCTCATGGAATTAGCGGGTAGGTCCAGTTCTTCGGCCAGGTCGGCGGCGCGAGCGTGGCCTAGGCGGCTCAGGGTGTGAAGTAAACTTAAACGAACCGGGTGAGAAAGCGCCCGCAGCTGTTCGCGGTTGAGGCGAGCTGCCGTTTCTGTAGTGGTGGTCCCCGGCGCGGTCCTGCTCGATTCGGGGGTGCCGTCAGATGAAGCCATGGGTTCATTGTAGCTGGAGTGCCCAATCCTCTCATATTCGCAACAAATATTGCGCAATATATGTTGCGTAATTATAGTGGGAGGTGGAAGCCAGGGAAATGGCCAAAAATAGGCAAGGAGAAAGCATGTCAAGCACGGCGAATGCGCCAGTCACAGTAACGGATCAGGTGGCTGACCAAGATCGGGCGCCTGCCTCGGAGCGTGAACCTGCCACCATCTGGGCATCCCGTGAATACCGGGCCTGGTTTGCCGGCGACCTCCTCCAAGACCTGGGCGCGGGCATTGCAATGTTCGCTTTCCCATTGGTCTGCCTGGCGGTTACCGGCTCCCCGGTCCACGCCGGAACTGTGGGCTTCTTCCAAGGTGCGGGCACCCTGCTGGGTATCCTCCCCGGGGGAGTTCTGGCGGACCGCCACAACCGGCGCACGCTGCGCCTGGTCTCCTCCGGACTGGGCGTGCTCGCGCAGCTCGCGCTGGTGGCACTGCTCCTCACCGGCACCGCGAACGTGGCCAACCTTGCCGCGCTCGCCTTCCTGGATCGCCTGCGTAATTCGCTGCTTTCCCCGGCCTCCAATTCCATGCTTAAACAGGTGGTGCCCGGGCGCTTACTGCCCAATGCCGTGGCCGCAAATCAAGGGCGCGACGCCGCAGTCACTCTGGCTACCGGCCCGGCCGGCGGAGCATTGCTCGCTATCCATCTCTACGTTCCTGCCCTCGCGCAAATCATCGGGCAGCTGGCGAGCATGGGGGCTACACTCCTCATGCGCGGGGATTACCGGCCCGGGCGTTCCTGCGGGGATGAGTGCTCCGGCAGAGCCGGGTGCCCTGAGAACTCAGAAAACTCTGCGAGCTCTATCAGTACCGGACGTATCTCCCGCGCTCTCGCGGAATTCAACGAATCCCTGCGCTGGATATGGGACCGCACTGCGGTGCGGGTGCTCCTTATCTGCGCCTGCCTGCTCAACCTGGGTTGGGCTGGCATGATGATGAGCGTAACCCTCGGCCTTGCCGACCGCGGGGTGGAGCCGGCGCTCATTGGCCTGCTCGCCACCGCGCTCGGCTGCGGGGCACTAGCCGGGGCGGTGGTTGCAGCCAAAGTGGTTGCCCGGGTGGCCTCCGGAGTGCTGATCGTGGCGGGATTCCTCATGTGCGCCGGCGTCGTCGCCCTGGTGCCTTTCCTTCCTGGCCTGGGGTGGATCGGCGCGGTGTACGCATTAATGGGCTTGATTATCCCCGCCGTCAATGCGGCGGTCATGGGCCTGGTCACCCTTATGACGCCCAACGAGCTCATGGGCCGCGTGGGTTCGGTCAGCCAGTTCTTCTCCTCTGGCGCGGCGGCCTTCGCGCCCGCGCTGGCCGGCTGGGGCATCGGCGCTCTGGGCTGGGAACTCACCCAGAGTGCCTTCGCCTTTCCCACCGCGCTCGCGGCCTTCGCCATGCTGGCCTCCGCGCAGGTCCGGCGCATCCCGGCCTCGCCGCAGTGGGAGAATTACCTGGAAGAAACCGGTGCTTTGAGTGCGCGGGATTAAGGGCGACGCCGCACCTCTCGCACCGGAAGCTCAGGCGAAATTACCGCCCCTGCGGTGAACTCAGGGGTGCCGGTGCCCCGTTCACCGCACGCTCCCACAGCTCACGCTCCACGGCGTGGAGCAAACGCCGGCCCACGGGCTCGAGGTACCCGGTCGCTTCCAGCGCATCATCGACCTCATCGCAGGTTGCCTGGTAGTCCTCGAAAGAAGCGAAACGCCCCAAAATCGACTCGCGCGAGTGTAGGGTCATGAGGCCGTACACCGGATTAGAAGGTTCTCCGGGGAGGAAGTCCGCAATCGGATGAGCCACAATGCCCAGCTCAACGCCGCCTGAAAGCATTCCATCGCTATCTTTAATCCAGCGGTTCCCATCGGCATCAAACCAGGTAGAAGGTGCAGCCGGCGCACCCTCCGCAGCCCACTTCTCCACGGCGGCCATGGATCCGGTAATAATGGGCTCAATAGGAAGCGCGCTGAGGGATTCGAGGAATGCGGTATCTATCTGGCGCGGGCGCCGCTTCGCCTTGACCACTTCCGAATTTTGCGGAATCACCCGCGAACGAGCATCAGAATGCGGGGAGCGCGTTACGTGCCAATGCCGGCGCAGCGGCCCATCCCCAAGGTGGAAAGAATCCGGGCCAGCACCGAAGAGACTCACATCGGCCTCCGAAGAAGTGCTAATGATCGGCACATCGAGTTGGGCGGGTTCAACAAGGTAGGGGACAAACGCTGCTTGTTTCTCCTCGGTTCCGGGCGCCTCAAGATCAACACCGCTGAGCATCTGCGGTGGAATCCCGGACTTGTGCTGGTTAATAGCTTTGACAAACACAGATCCAACCCCGGGAGCGTAACCGTCATACGTAGGTGCGCCGTCGGTTAGTCGCAAGAGATTATGGAAGTACGTCAGATACGTATTGGCATACACCGAGGATTGGGACTGACCGATAAGGAAAACATGCTCTAATTCAACGGGGCTATCCGATGAGCGTAACCACGCAGACACCTGGGCGATCACATCCCAGGCCAAGCCTTCTTCACACTCGTCGAGCTGCATAAACGGATTCCAGCCCGGCTCCGCAGCATCAATCTGGCGTGGCTTTCCACCCCAGCTCAGCTTTCCGTAACGCTCCGGATCAAAGGTCTGCAAGGCGGAAATCTGGATGGGCTTGGCCGTCACCGCGACATAGGTATGCCGTTTGCTCATGAGGTAGTCCCAGGCCCGCCGCCAATCATCTTCAATGTCGTATCCCTGCGAGGCGTTCAAAATGGACACCCACGCGGTCGGTGAACTCTCCTCCGCAGGGCGCCGCACCAGCACGCGGGTGCAATACGGGATTCCCTCTTTTTCTACGACGACGCAGGAGTTATCCTCCGGAGCGAAACCATAAATATTCGCGGTACCGGAAAGGAAATACTCCTCCTCAACGTATCCGTACGTGGCTAAATCTAGTGGTTCGCGTGCGAAACGCATTGTAGAAAAGGGATAGCTTTTATCGTTGGCTGGAATCGGACCTACGGCATGGGGAACCGGTACGGTCAGTGTTGGTGCGTTCATCATTTCTCCCTCGAAATAATCTCCTGTGCGGTTAAATGCCAGCCTAGAGTCCGAGCTCTGAATTAGCTTGGCACATCGGGGTGAAAACACCTCCCATGGACTGTCGGGGGGATTAGTCTCTCTATGAGCTCGGTAGTATTCCGTAGCGTTCCGCTGCATCCAGTAGCTCCACTACATTGTGTGCTCCGAGTTTTCGCATGAGGGTGCGGCGATGGCTGCGCACCGTATTGATAGATACATGCAGAGCACAGGCCGCCTCGGAATTGGTGAGGCCCCGTGCAATTTGCGCTAATACCTCCCTCTCGCGGGGTGTAAGAGCCGGTGCGTTTCTCGATTCGGTTCTGCGTGGCGTATTTTGAGATCCGGAATTCTCCGGTGTTTCCGCGGTGACTTGAGTGGGGTTGGTGGGAAGCACGTCCCATACCTCCGCTAAACCTTCAGAATTGAGAATAGTTGCGTGAGGTGCGGTGCGCAGAAGTAGCGCAGCGAGGGTGGAAAGCTGGGAGATACGCAACCGATCTGTTGTCGAAAAAGCTCCGGCTCGCGAATGGGATTCCAGCCAGATCGTGCCCTCTAATTCTTGGCCGATGATGCAGGGCTGAATAACCGCGGATGTGTGAGTTGCTTCGGAAGCCGAGCGAAATAGCGGCCGAGTTCGTTCGTAGGCGAGCGAAGAATCGTCCGGGAAGGAATACAGGCGAGCTACCTCTGCGGGGGTACGGGCCCAGTACTGTTCGCGGCAGTCAAGAGTTCTTCCAAAGGTCGAATCGGATTCCACCAAGAGAGTGGAATTGTAATGACGCAGCCCGTATACGCCCAGTACCGCAAAGGTATTCTGGCGCGGCAAGAATACGTGGAAAGAAATGTAGTCTGCATGAGGTGCCACGTCCGCAAGTAAAGCAACGAAATAGCGCGCGATGGCCCGGCGGTCATCGGCTGCGTGGAGCGCTTGGATTGCGTCCGTCAAACGCTGTGAGAATTGTAGGTTTGTTCGCATGCTGCACCGCCATTCGTTACACGGATTTTTGAATATTACTTCCGGTGATTACGGACTAGTCTACTCGTCTGATGGTGTGAAGAGAGAGTAAATAATTCACCCGCTTTGACGCGGTTTTAATCACCATGCTCTCAGTACGCTAGCGAATGGACGTAAGGGAACGCCCACGATTTACCGCATATAACGGATGCAATGCAGCTCCGTTGCGCGAAAGGATAACCAATGACGGACCCACACACGACATCGGGTGCTGCACCGGCATCGTCGCCGAAGAGCGGTCTCGCATCGAATGTAACCGTGAAGGCCTCGAGCGAGGAAGTGAACGTAGAAAAATCTGCCAAAAAAGCCGCAAAATCTGGCTTTTGGGGCGCTCTTGCCAAATACTATGACTTCGGCCTGTACGGAACCGCATCCGCAGTCATCTTCCCTACCGTTTTCTTCGGTGGCGGAGATAATCCGACCTTAGCGAATATTGCTTCGCTTGCCTCTTTTGGAGTTGCGTATCTTGCTCGACCTCTCGGAGCCATCGTGCTCGGCCACCTCGGCGATACTTGGGGAAGGAAGAAGACGCTCCTCCTCACACTCGGGTTAATGGGATTTGCCACTCTCGTTATTGGAATCCTGCCGTCCTACGACTCGATTGGTCCTACCGCCGGCATTATTTTGATTGCGATGCGACTCATCCAGGGCTTCTCCGCGGGTGGTGAGCAAGCCGGATCCACAGCAATGACCTCAGAGTTAGCCCCGCCCGAGAAACGCGGGCGCCTCGTTGCTTTCACCATGCACGGACTTCTCATCGGTCAGCTCCTCGGCATTGCCGCTTTTATCCCTGTGTCAGGGAATGAGTCCTTCCTTCTCGACTGGGGCTGGCGAATCCCTTACTTCGTTGAGATTCCCCTGGTGCTCTACGCGCTGTGGGTACGGACGAAGGCAGATGAACCCCGTGATGTTTACGAGGCCCTCGCCCGCCAGCAGGGCAAAACCACGCAACATTCGGCAACAAAAACTGCCGGAAAAAATAAGGGGAGCCTCGGCGACCTCTTCAAGAATCATTGGCGCCAAGTCATTCGCGTTATGGCGATGGGACAGTTCGCGATCACCGGCGTTTTGCTCACGAACTACATGCTCAACTACGGCACGACCTACTGGGGTTGGGAACGTTCAACCCTGCTGACTCTAGCCACCGTATCGATGGTTATCGGTGTTCCAGTTCAGCCGCTGTGGGCAGCGCTTTCGGATAAGATCGGCCGCCGGCCGGTGTACCTCATCTCGATGTTCAGCCTCGTGGCACTGTTCCCGGTTATCTTCTGGGCAATTCAGATCAAGAGCGTGCCGCTGCTTGTAGTTTTGCTCTTCATTATCGGGTTGGTCTCGACCGGCGGAAACGTTGTTCAGGCTCCGATGTATAGCGAGATGTTCCCAACCCGCCTGCGGATGACGGGCTATGCCGTCTCCACTCAGTTGGGCAATATCATTGTGGGCTTCACCCCGATGATCGCGGCCATTATCGTGCGGCCGGGTAGCTTCGGTTGGTGGCCGGTACTGACCTTCACCACCATCATGATGGGCCTAGGAATTCTGGCGTGCCTGTCCACGCCGGAAACCATGGGCAAGGTTATTACCGACGATCTTGAACAAGAAGTAACCGGAGCCTAATTAACGCCTTATTGCAGAAAAGGTACCGTCGCCCTGGAGGAAACCGGGGCGACGGTACCTGCTTTCGTTTTTGGTTCGCGCCGTGGCGGCATGCGGTTTCCGTGCCGTCCCTTATTTAGAACGACGACGCTGCGCCTGCCGCCCCGCGCGTCCACTAGCGATTGCGTGCGTATTCCTCATATGCCTCGTTCCCAGCCCACAGGCGTTCCTTGGTGACCATGAGCATGACCGGCTCCATGAGCGCAGTTGCTTCCCCGTCATTGGTGTGTCCCGAGCCGGCCGGAGGTAAATCCCAGCTGACGGTCGCTCCGCCCGGCAGGGTTTCGACTTCTTTTGTCATCGCAGCCTGCACGCACATCTCCTGGTGCAGCTGCGGGTCAACCTGGAAAGACTCCCGATAGACCTCCTTCAGTCCCGCACCTTCACCGGGAACGTTGTACGTCAAGGTAGCGGTGTCACCCTCCGCAAACTCAACCGTCCAGGAAACCCCATAGGGGCCGGGCAGGTTGAGTTGGGAAAGCGTCACCGTTCCGGTGCAAGCCGCCAATTCATCGAAAGAGGGATGCGATTCCCGTGAACATGCCGCGAGGGTAGCAAGCGTGCCAAGAATTCCGATAAGTGCAGTGGTCGCGCCCGTGACCTTACTGAGCATCGGCCCAGGCGCGGATTTCTTCGTCGCTGAGGCCGCTGTGGAAACGCAATCCTGGTGCCCACGCAATCTGCGGGAAGGTGGAGCGTAGATACTCCGTTGCCTCGTCCATCGGTGAGCTTCCGGAGGTGCAGAAGGGGTGTACCCGCGCCTTCCCCAAATCATGCGAGTTCACGAAGCTATCCACCACTTTCGGCGGGATGCCCCACCAGATCGGGAAACCGAGGAAGATGTCCGTGGCGCCACCTAAATCGACCGGTGCTGCGAGTTCCGGGGCCGGGAGCTTTCCGTGCTGTTCCAGGTTCGCCCGGCTATCCTCGACTCGCCAATCCAAATCCTGATTCGTGTAGGGCTGCGCTGCGGCTATCCGTACCGCTTCACCGCCGACGATATCCTGCAAACGTTCTGCTGCCTTTTCAGTAATGCCAGTTTCAGAAAAGTAAATAATCATAGGTTCCCTTCTTTACTTCTAGCTCACCACCAGATGCTGGCGGATATGCGCGGTCAGCGGCCCGCGTTCGAGTTCCTCAATCACGGCCGCGGCCAGATCGGCGGAGGTGATCTCCGGGGAAATATATGTCCATTTGGCGATGTGGGCACCCTCCAAAGCTGCCGGGACCTTCGCGTCCCCGTTATCGAGCACGATGAGTCGGGTCGGCAGCCCGGAAACCAATTCGATGAGATGGTGCGCGGCGCGTTCGGGGAAATCCTTCCCGGCATCCGCGTTGGGCGTGAGGGCATCAACCATGGCATCGACGCCGGCAATATCTCCGCGTTCGATATCGAAAATATCGCGGCGCAGCGAGACCGGAGCTTCCGTTTCGTTTTCCGAGCGCGTCACGGCCATAACTTCGTGCCCGCGCGACATAGCTTCCTGGGTGAGGAGTTTTCCGGCCGCGCCATTAGCTCCAATAATTGCAATGCGCATAATTCATCCTTTCTGATGTGGGGCCGGCTGAACGGCCCGCTGCTGGTGAGGTCTTATCAATACGGTTGCGGTGGTGGACGCCCGGCCGCGCAGTTGGGAGCCCGTCACGGGGCGAAGTGGCAGCATGCCAGCTGGGCCACGATGTCCAGCCGGCCACCGCCGGGGTAGAAAGCCTGGGAAACGCACCACCGCATCCCTTCCGAAGGGTGAACAAGAGTTCACCTTAGATGGTAGCTCAGATATGCCAGAATGAACCCATGACCAAATCGAATCAGCCCGCGCCGGAATCCGTGCCCGGCGCCGCCGCCCAACCCGTGCCCGCCGCACCACAATCGGCGTCCCAACCCTCTCCCACCTGGGAACGCATGGTCGCCGGGAAAATGTACATCGCGGACGACCCCTACCTCGCCAAAGTCCGCCGCGAGGGCCTCACCGTCCAGCATGAACTCAATGCCACCAACCCCTCCGATAACGAAACGATCCGCACTATCGCCGCACGTTTCTTCGGTTCTTTCGACCCGAGCGCCACCGTGGTTCCGCCCGTCCACTGCGATTACGGCGCGAATGTCCACATTGGCCCGGAGGTTTTCATTAACTCCGGCGCGATTCTGCTCGACGTCGCACCCATCACCCTGGGCCGCCGCGTCCTCATCGGCCCGCGCGTCACCATCACCACCGCCGGTCACCCGGTTCCCCCGCGCCTGCGCGCCGAAACCGACCTCGAATTCGGCACCGCTATCACCATCGGCGATAACGTGTGGATCGGCGCCTCGGCCACTATCGGCCCGGGCGTCACCATTGGCGAAAACTCCATCGTGGGCGCCGGCGCCGTCGTCATGCGCGACGTCCCCGCGAACTGCATTGTGGTTGGGGTTCCGGCCCGCGTGCTCCGATATTTTAATAACGACGACGACGCCCGCGGCCAAGCGCTTCTCGACGCCTACGTTGCTGACATGGGTCCGCTTGCCTAGGTGATCGGCCGTGGCGGTATAAACTACAGCGTATGTCTATTGATCTTCCCCTTGTTGATATGGCTCTGGCGGCCGGTGTGCCTGCAGATGCCGTCATCCCCTTCGGCCGGGATCGGGCGAAGATCGATTACCGCTGGGTAGAAAGCCTCGGTGCGCAGCTGGGCCATCCCGAAACCGGCTCCGTCGAACCTGGAACCAACTCCGTGCAACCCGGCCGCCTTGTGCTGGTGACCGCCATGTCACCCACCCCGGCCGGGGAAGGGAAAACCACCACCTCCATCGGCCTGGCGGACGGCCTGCGCTACCTCGGTAAGCGTGCGGTGCTGGCCCTGCGTGAACCTTCGCTGGGGCCCGTCTTCGGGCTCAAGGGCGGGGCCATCGGTGGGGGCCGCGCCACCCTCACCCCGGCGGACTCCATTAACCTGCACTTCAACGGGGATTTTGCCGCTATCGCCGCCTCACACAACCTGCTGGCCGCCATGGCCGATAACGCGGTGTATTTCGATACCCACGATATCGACCCGGCCACGGTGAGCGTGCGCCGCGTGATCGACATGAACGACCGGGCCCTGCGTGCCATCCTCCTCAGCCCCAGCGGGCGCCTGGATAGTGCCGGCCCGGGTGCGGGCACTCACTCCAATCCCGGCGCGCACGCCACCCGCGCCACCGGCTTCGATATTGTTCCCGCCAGCGAAGTCATGGCAGCTTTCTGCCTGGCCTCCTCCTTCGCGGACCTGCGCGAGCGCCTCGATTCCATGGAAGTGGCCCGCACCCGCGCCGGCAAGCCGGTCACCGCCAAAGACCTGGGGGCCACCGGCGCTATGCTCGCCCTCCTCGCCGAAGCTTTTTCCCCGAACCTGGTCGCCACTCAGGAAGGCACCCTCGCCCTGGTCCACGGCGGGCCCTTCGCTAATATTGCCCACGGCTGCAATTCCGTGATGGCGACCCGCGCCGCGCTCGCGATGGGGGAGATCGCGGTGACCGAAGCCGGCTTCGGGGCCGATCTGGGCGCCGAAAAATTTATTGACATTATGTGCCGGACCTCCGGGCTGCGCCCCGACGCCGTCGTATTTGTGGTTACTTTGCGCGCCCTGCGCTATCACGGGGGTATCGCCAACGCTGCCCGGCATATCCATAATTTGCGGGCGGTCTGGGGGCAGTCCGTCGTCGTCGCCCTTAATCGTTTTGATACGGATACCGAAGCCGATATCGCAAACGTGCGCGCGCAATTCGAAGATCTGGGCGTGCCCGTGGCTGTTTCCGAGCATTTCGCGCGCGGCGGGGAAGGAGCGGCGCCACTGGCCCAAGCGGTCTTGGGCGCCCTCGAAACGCCCTCCCGCACTACGTTCACGTACCCCGATAACGCGAGCCTCGGCGAAAAAATCACCGCGGTGGTGCGGCGCGTTTACGGGGGTGCGAGCGTGACCTTCGCGCAAGAAGCCCGCGAGCAACTGCGTGACCTGGAAGAACGCGGCTACGGCAGCTATCCCGTGTGCATCGCGAAAACCCCGGCCTCCTTCACCACCGACCCGAAACGCCTGGGCGCACCCAGCGATTTCGACGTGCCGGTACGGGACGTGCATCTCTCCGCGGGCGGCCGGTTCGTCGTGGTGATGGCCGGGAGCGTCATGCTGATGCCGGGCCTGCCCAAAGAACCGTCCGCGCTGGCCATTGGCGTGGACGCGGCCGGCAACGTGCGCGGTATTCACTAAAAATCCCTCTCGATCACACCGCCCCAAAGTGTTACCCTGGACACGTGAGCGGCGACGGGGCCGCTCCGCGCACTTATGCGCGTGTGAATCCCCACGGAGGACGATATGACCAAGTTCGTATACGCATTTACCGAGGGCAACAAGGACATGAAGGACCTGCTCGGCGGCAAGGGGGCCAACCTGGCCGAGATGGTCCACATGGATTTGCCTGTCCCACCCGGTTTCACCATCACCACCGAAGCCTGCCGCTACTACCTGAGTAACGGGCAGGAACCCGAAGAACTCGAAGCGGAGGTGACGCGCCACCTGGAAACCGTGGAAGAGCAGATGGGCAAGAAACTTGGCGATCCGGAGGACCCGCTGCTGCTCTCGGTGCGTTCGGGCGCGAAGTTCTCCATGCCGGGCATGATGGAAACCGTACTCAATATTGGCCTCAATGATGAATCCGTGAAGGGCCTGGCGGCGCAATCCGGCAACGAGCGTTTCGCCTGGGATTCCTACCGGCGCCTCATCCAAATGTTCGCCCGCACCGTCCTCGATATTGATGGGGATCTTTTCTCCGACGCCCTGCACGCCCTGCAAAAGGCGAAAGGCTACAGCGGCGATCTTGATATGACGACGGCGGACTTGCAAGAGCTGGTCGAACAATTCAAGAGAATCGTGCGGCGCGCCACCGGGTATCCCTTCCCGCAGAACCCGCGCCGGCAAATGAACCTCGCGATCACCGCGGTGTTCCGCTCCTGGAACACCGAACGTGCCCGCATCTACCGCCGCCGCGAACACATCCCGGATGATCTGGGCACCGCCGTCAATATTTGCACGATGGTCTTCGGCAATATGGGGGAGAAATCCGGAACCGGAGTGGCCTTCACCCGCGATCCTTCCACCGGGCACTCCGGGGTGTACGGCGATTATTTAGTCAATGCCCAGGGCGAAGACGTGGTAGCCGGCATCCGCAATACCCTCTCCCTCAAGGACCTCGAACAGCTGGACCCGGCTTCCTATACCGAGCTCATGGACATCATGAAGCGTCTGGAAAACCACTACCGGGACCTGTGCGATATCGAGTTCACTATCCAGGAAGGCAAACTGTGGATGCTGCAAACCCGTGTGGGTAAGCGCACCGCCGCCGCGGCCTTCCGGGTCGCCACCCAGCTTGTGGACGAAGGCCTCATCAGCGCGGAAGAAGCCATCACCCGTACTACCGGCGAACAGCTCACTTCTCTGCTCTTCCCGCAATTCCAGCGCGATGCGCAGCGCACCCTCATCACCAAGGCCATGGCGGCCTCCCCGGGTGCGGCCGTGGGTGAAGTGGTCTTCAGTAATGAGCAGGCGGAAGCGCGCGCGGCAGAAGGCGCGAAAGTGATTCTGGTGCGCCGCGAAACCAACCCGGATGACCTGCCCGGCATGGTGGTGGCCGCCGGCGTGCTCACCGCGCGCGGCGGTAAAACCTCGCACGCCGCGGTGGTGGCCCGCGGGATGGGCCGCACCTGCGTGGTGGGTGCGGAGGACCTGCTTGTGGAAGAAAAGGCCGGCACGGTCTTCATCAAGTCCACCGGGCAGACGCTGCGTGCCGGGGATGTTATTTCCATTGATGGCACCACCGGGGAAGTATTCTTCGGGGCGGTACCGGTGGAAGACTCCCCGGTCATGATCTACGTATCCCAGGGCTTGGAGGCCGCGCTGGAGGCTGCCGGTGACGATAAGGACACCTGCGAATTGGTGCGTTCTGTGGATCGCATCCTTACCCAGGCCGATAAGTCCTCGCGCATGCACGTGCGGGCGAACGCCGATAATCCGGAAGATGCCGCGCGCGCTCGCGAATTCGGGGCGCAGGGCATCGGCCTGTGCCGCACCGAGCATATGTTCTTAGGGGAGCGGCGCGAACTCATCGAGCACGTGATCCTCGCGGCTACCCCGGAATTGCAGGCGGCCGCACTGGGCGCGCTCATGCCGCTGCAACGCGGTGACTTCGAAGGTATTTTCGAGGCGATGGACGGCCTGCCGGTGGTGGTGCGCCTCATCGACCCGCCGCTGCACGAATTCCTCCCGGATATGACGAAGCTCGCGGTTGAGGTAGCCACCATGGAAGCCCGCGGCCAGCAGGTGCCCGAGCACACCCGCACCCTGTTGCGGGCGGCAACCGAACGTCACGAAGATAACCCGATGCTGGGCCTGCGCGGGGTGCGCCTGTCCATCCAGATCCCCGGCTTCGTGGATCTGCAGGTGCGAGCGGTGGCCGAGGCGGCGGTGGCCTGCCGCAAGCGCGGCCTGGATCCGCATCCGGAAATCATGATCCCGCTGATCGGTTCGGAGAAGGAATTCCGCCTGGTGGCGGACCGCGCCCGCAAGATCATCGCCGAGGTGGAACGCGAATCCGGCTACGATCTGGACATCGCGATCGGCAATATGATCGAGCTGCCGCGCGCGGCGATTATCGCGGAGAAGATCGCCGAAGATTCTGAATTCTTCTCCTTCGGCACCAATGACCTGACCCAGACCACGTGGGGCTTCTCGCGGGACGACGTCGAACACGAATTCATTCCGACCTATATGGCGGAAGGGATCTTTGACACCTCGCCCTTCGAGACCATCGACCGCGAAGGTGTGGGTGAGCTGGTGCGCATGGGTACCGAACGCGGCCGGAAGGGCAACCCGAATCTCACCGTGGGTATCTGCGGTGAGCACGGTGGGGATCCCGCTTCGGTGCACTTCTTCGACTCCGTCGGTTTGGATTACGTGTCCTGCTCCCCGTTCCGGGTGCCGGTGGCACGCCTGGAAGCCGGGCGCGCGGCCGTCATGGCCAAGGGGCATGAGTCCGGAGCCGGCGCGACGGCGTAGCGCTTGCGTATTGCGCGTAGTTGCGTGGACGTTAGTCAGGCACGCAAACGTTAGCTAAGCACGGCTAGCACTGCACAGCGGCCGGGCGGGAACCGAGCTCTTCACGGAGCTGGTTTCCGCCCGGCCGCTTAGCATCTGACCTGACTTGGCTCATTTTGGCGTGATGTGATTCATATTGACGTTGTGGCCTGGGGTTTTATCTCGTGGTAACGCGAAATTCCTGACTAAAGGACGGGAAGGTGGGGGCGGTAGGCTAGGGAGTATGCCACTACCCCGGATCCGTACCGTTCCTACCGCCTCGGGCGCTACCGCGGTACAAGTCGTGTGGCGTTACGTGGATAATAAGCCCGTACTCGAGCACATTGGTTCAGCCCACACGCCCGGCGACCTCGCGCTCTTAAAAGCCCAGGCCCAGCGTCTCATCGACGGGGACCAGCTCTCTTTAGACCTGGAGACGGCCGTTGAGAAAGCGGCCTCGCGCTTGGCTAGTGGTTCGGTGGATAATCCCTTGCCCGTGGCTAGCGAGCGTGCCGGTTATCTCCTCGACGCGCTCCGTGGGGCTTTTGATTTCCTAGGCCTAGGCCCGCCAACCAATCATGACCCGGTGTTCTACGATCTGGTGGCCGCCAGGATTATTCACCCGGGCTCCAAGTTTGATTCCATCGAAACTCTCGCCGAGGTCGGGGTGCGCTCGGCTTCGTATTCCACGATTAAACGCCACCTGCCCCGTTACGCGGAAGAAGAATTCCGTGACAGAATCACGGCCACGCTAGCAAGGCATGCGGGTATCGGGCCAGGCGTTCTCGTCCTTTACGACGTAACAACCTTGCATTTCGAGACGGATAAAGAAGACGAGTTACGCAAGCCGGGGTATTCCAAAGAACGCCGTATCGACCCGCAAATCACGGTCGGGATGCTCACCGACGCATGCGGGTTGCCGTTGGCGATTGGTGGGTTTGAAGGAAACCGGGCAGAGACCCACACGATGCTACCCATGATTGAACGCCTCAGGCGTGCCTACCAGCTTACCGATATCACGGTTGTGGCTGATGCGGGGATGTTCTCAGCTTCTAACAAGCAAGAGATTATCGGGGCTGGTCTGGGCTATATTCTGGGCACGAAAGAACGTGATATTCCTGCTCCTATCGCAAAGTGGCGTGAAGAGAATCCGGGTAAAGACTATGTTGATAGTCAAGTCTGGCGCCAAGAAAACCATGCTAAGAGGGTGGCTGGGCAGGGCGTGGGTGTGGTCGAGTCGGTTGTTTATTATCAGTATTCCAAGGATCGGGCTCGGCGCACGCGGCGGGGTGTGGAAGAACAGTTAGACAAGGCCAGGCGTGCGGTGGACGGGAAAATACCGGTCAAGCGTAACCGGTATGTTGACTTGCGTGCCCCGGATAAGCGCGTGAACCAGGCATTAGCTGATAAGCATCTTGCGTTGGCTGGGATTAAGGGGTACGAGACGAATCGGTTGGATTTGGATGCTGGTGCGGTGATCGGGTTTTATCACCAGTTATTCCGTATTGAGAAGGCTTTCCGGATGGCGAAGTCGGATTTACGGGCGCGTCCGATCTTTCACTGTAAAGAAGACTCGATCCAGGCGCATTTAACGATTGTGATGGTGGCGATGGCGTGCGGGCATGTTCTTGAGCAGTCTACGGGTGTGTCGTTGAAACGGTTGGTGCGGACGTTGAAGAAGTACCGCTCGTTCACGCTGGAGGTAGGCGGGCAGGTCGTTCATGCTCACACCCCGCCGCCGGCGGACGTGGCCGTGCTTATCGAGTCACTGCCAAAACCTGACTAAGATGAGCCAAGTCAGGCGGAGCCGGCGCGACGGCGTAGCGCTTGCGTATTGCGCGTAGTTGCGTGGACGTTAGTCAGGCACGCAAACGTTAGCTAAGCACGGCTAGCACTGCACAGCGGCCGGGCGGGAACCGAGCTCTTCACGGAGCTGGTTTCCGCCCGGCCGCTTAGCATCTGATGGCTTAGCGGTACCGGGCCACCGGGGCCGTTCGGGCACGGCAACGCAAGCATCCGGAGCCGCGGGCGCCGTCGTGCAATAAAGCGCGGTGCAGTCAATTCTCAGGTACCTCGCCTAGGATAGGCTTGGATAGGCAGGTTGGTGCGGTAAGCAGTATCGGAGATGGTATCTCGTGGGCGTTTTCTCATTACGTGGCGGGCAATTTCATCGCGCGGCGCCTCCCGCTGATCTTCCGGAAGGAACCCGCGCCTCCGTTGCCGAAGCGCTGCGCGCCCAGATTGCGGAGTTTCTCGATTTCCCGGCCTTCCAAGTAGCGTGGACGCGCCCGGAAGGGGAGCGTGGCACCGCTTCTTTGGTCGCCTTGGATGCCACCGGGAACATTATTAGCGTCGATATTATTGATGTTCTCGACGGCGCAGCGCTCCTCGCGGCCCTCGCCCGTTCCGCCCAGCACGCCACTTTGGATCGGCGGGAAATTACCCGGCTTTTCCCGGGCGGGCCTCATGATTTTTCTACCGCCTGGCAGGAGTTCACCGCCGTCAATCCGCCCATCCCGGAACCGGCCCCGCGCTTGAGTATCTTCGCTTGTGCTATCGATCCGGATATTACTGATGCCGTGCGGGCTCTGGCCGGAGCGGGGGTGCAAGTTTGGCAGGTAACCATCCTGGAGCGGGCCGCTGGGATTTTGCTCTCTGTGGATGAAGTCCGCCTCCAGCGCGCCACCGCGCTCGGGCCAGCCGCCGGGGTGCCGGTTTTGGATGTGGCGGCTGAAGCGGGTGATCATCCCGAGGCGGAAGCTCAGCCGGAGGCGGTAGCGGAAGCGAGTGAAGCTGTCGAGATGGAATCCGCCGCAGAAGCCGAGTCGCCAGCAGAAACACCCGAAGCGCCGGCAGCTGCTGCCGAGCGCCCGCGGCGGCGGGGGAGCCGGGCTGCCCAGCCGGGTACCGAAAGCGCCGCACGCAGCCGCAATATTTGGCAGGAAATCCGCGGCCGCCGCGCCGCGCATACCTCCGCTGCGGCCGCCACATCCGTGCCGAACCCTGCGCACCGCGCCTCCCATAGCTCAGCGGCCAGCTCCGCCCACACAGCGGAACAAGGCCCCGCGCATCGCTTCGCTAATCCCACCCCTCCTGCGCGCACTTATCAGAGTGACTATCAGGCCGCTCCGCGGCGTCGGGCTCGGCGCGCGGCGGAATAAAGTTCACGCGGTGCGGCCTGAATTCGAAGCCACCCGGCTTTACCGTAATAATCGGACTGGTATCCTCCGGTAAACCGAGCCGCTTGCGGCGCTCCGCTTCCTTGCGGCGAGCTTGCTCCCGCCGCTCGATACGCGCTTCTATCGCTATTTCCTCAAGCGCTTTCTTTGCTTTCAGGGTGGCTTCTCTCTCCTCCGCTACGGTCAAGCCGGATTTCCACTCCCGTAGCCCAATCACTTCGATAAGCACGACCGCGGTAGCCGCACCAGCGCAGATGAGTGCCTGCCGGGAGTTCAGCGTCAGCACTAGCGTGACAAGAAAAAAGACCCCCGCAAAAAATACAATCCGGCACAGCGGGGCAAGCCATCCCCCAGGACTCGGATGGCGCCAGCGGCGTTGATGCCAACGGTCGATGTGCGTTGAAAGGAATTCAACAGCTACGGTGCTCAGCACCACAATGAGAAGCAGAGCGAAAAAATTCGCCTGATGAGGGAGAAACAACCGGCTCAGCGCCAGCGTAATCACGATGCCTGTCGCAGTAATGGTGCCGACGATGAGGTGCCCACTCCATGACTGGCGGAAAGGCACCGGCGTCCAATCCGGATCCGGCGATACACGAACCATGGCTATCCCCTCACTCGACGCATATGCAAAGTGTACGTGGCTGACAATTTTTCGCGGCTTTAATGTTCCTGAGGTACATTTTGCGGCTCGGGCTGCCTCGTGGCACGCTGGAGTGTAGAACAACCACGAGAGGAACGATATCCATGCGCAACATCACCTTGGCCAATGGCGATACCGTGCCGGCTCTCGGGCTGGGCACCTGGTTCCTAGGCGATAACCCGGCGAGCAGGCAGGAAGAAATCGCGGCGCTGCGCTGCGGAATCGAAGGCGGTGCGCGGCTCATCGACACCGCGGAAATGTACGGAAGCGGGCGCTCCGAAGAACTCGTGGGCGAAGCAATCACGCCCTTCTCGCGCGAATCGCTCTACCTCATCACCAAAGTGCTGCCCTCCAACGCCTCGCGCCACCGCATGGAGGCCGCGCTGGATGCCAGCCTGGCGCGCCTCGGAACCGACTACGTGGATATGTACCTCTACCACTGGCGCGGCGGCACCCCGCTGGCGGAAACCGTGGCGGAACTCGAGCGCCTGCGCGGCAGCGGGAAAATCCGCAGCTGGGGCGTCTCCAATTTCGACGTCGAAGATATGCAAGACCTTGCCGCGGTGCCCGGCGGCACAAACTGCCAGGCTAACGAAGTGCTCTACCACCTCGGCTCGCGCGGGATTGAGGTGGAATTGCGCGGCCTCATGGAACGGCGCGGCGCGGCGCTCATCGCCTACTGCCCACTCGCCCAGGCCGGAACCCTGCGCAATGGCTTGGTCACCAATCCTGCCGTCACCGAGGTCGCCCGCGAACTAGGTACAAGCCCCTTCCAGGTGCTGCTCGCCTGGGTGCTGGCGCAGGGTGAGGTCATCGCGATTCCGCGCACCGGCAAGCGCCCGCATATGCGGGAAAACTTGGAGGCCGCGCGGATCGAGTTGAGCGCCGAGCAGCTGGCGCGCCTGGACAGCGCTTTCCCGGCTCCGCGCCGCCGAGTCCCGCTCGATGTGGAATAGCTTCGCACCAGATAGTACGACGGCGCCGCGGCGCGCCCGCGCGCCGCGGGGACGCGGCGTCGTCGTACTTAAACGTCACGCACCGTAATTCCCAGCTATACCGCGCCGTAACCGATCTGGCGGGAAATCTCCGCGGCGGTTGCCGTGACCGCCGCCGCCAATTCCCGCATCCGCGCCTTCCCCATATAAATAACCGCGCTGGAGACGCTAATCGACGCGGCAATATTCCCGGAGGCATTGCGGATAGGTGCAGCAACGCAACGAATCCCCGGCTCGCTGATTTCCCAGTCTTCCGAATAGCCATTGCGGGAGTATTTTTCCATCGCGGCGGTGAATTCCTCCAGGGTTTCCGGCGGGGGAGTATCCCGCATCCGCTCGCGATCGGCCAGATAGAGATTCTCCCAGCGTTCGGGGCTATCAAGAATCAGTGACCGGCCCAACCCGGTGCGGGTAATCGGGCGGCGAGTGCCCACTTGGGAACGCACCTCAATACCGCGATGCCCGGGGAATTTGAGCAGGTAGAGGGCCTCGCCTTCCAGCTCGGTACCCAGGTGAACGGTGTCGAGGGTGTCCTCGGAAAGCTGGGAGAGCAACGGGGAGGCAATACCGACCAAAGAAATATCATCGAGGGCCTGAAAACCCAGCTCAATAAGGGAAGCCCCCAGGAAATAAGTTCCGGTTTCATCGGTGCGCAGGAAACGTTCCTGGCGCAGAGCCTGGAGAAGCCGATGCACTTTCGAACGGCTCAGGCCGGTTGCCGCGGTGACCTCGGTGAGATTCCGAGCCCCTGTGGCGACGGCACGAAGAACAAGGAGGCCATGGCGAAGTGTCTGCGTGCCAGGGATATCGTCGGATGTCATATACAAACGGTACCAGGTTCCCAATAGTTGGGAACCTGGTACCGGAGAGGAGCGGAGAGGTAATGAGCTACGCGGGTACGCGGGCTAATTACCGCTCCGGGAATTTCGCGGCGAGTGCCTCCACCAGCAGAGTGGAATCCGCCGTGGTCGCGATGAAATTCGCGCCCGCGGCAATATACTGTTCGGCTACCGCATCATCGAAGGCGAGGGAACCGGCCACCAGCCCGGCCGCTCGGATTTTTGCCAGCGCATCGCACACGATAGCGTGCAATTCCTCCGCGGGGGGATTACCCAGTGAAGCGCCCAGGTCGGCGGGCCCGATGAAAAAGCCGTCCGGTCCCTCCACCTCAAGCAGCTCATCGAGGTGGGAGAGCGCCTCCCGGGATTCGATTTGCAGCAGCACGAAAAGTTCCGCTTCGGCCTCCTCCATATAGGAGGTGTAACGGCCCCAATTCCCGGCACGCGCCACCGATGCCCCTACCCCGCGGATCCCGCGGGGTGCGTAACGCACCGCCCGCATGGCCGCGCGGGCCTGCTCCGGGGTATCTACCATAGGTAGCAGCAGGTTCTGCGCTCCCAGATCCAGCACCTGTTTAATATGTGCCGGGGTGGTTTCCACCGGACGCACAATCAGGGGCATGGGATACCCGGAAGCAGCCCGGAGCTGATCCAGCAGGGAGGCCACTGTATAGGGTGCGTGTTCGCCGTCGAATAACAGCCAATCAGCACCCGAACCGGCGCAAATTTCCGCCGAGGTAGCCGAAGCCATGGTCATCCAGATTCCACGGCGCGCCCGCTGCGGGGAGGCCGCAAACTCTGCTTTGAACTGGTTTTTAGGCAACGTCGCTTTCAATACCAACGTCCTTTCGATTCTTGAGAGCGACGATAATGAAGGAACCGAGGATTGCCACCGCTGCAACCGCCCAGAGTCCCGCCACGCTCGACTGGTGGGTATCAAAGATTTCGTTGAACCATACTCTCAGATTCGGTGCCACAAAACCACCAACAGCACCCCAGGTATTGATGAAACCAATACCCGCGGCCAGGGCGGCCCCGGCAAGCAGATTCGTCGGCATTGTCCAGAAGAGCGGCTGGCAGGCGATCACGCCGGTGGCGACGATACACAGTGCCGCAATGGCAAGAATCGGGGAGGCATGTGCCGAAAGCCCGAGGGACAAGCCAGCGGCCAGCAGCAGCCCGGCCGACCAGATCCGCTGCCGATCCGGGGTGGTGGCATTCTTGGAGAACCACCACGTCCCGATAAGGGAAACCACCCACGGAATGGCGACGACGAGGGACACCTTGAAGCCCACCGATTCGCCCAGCAGGCGCGCCACCTGCGTGGGGATATAGAAGACGACGCCGTACACCGCCACCTGGATGGCGAAGTAGGCCATGGCAAGCGTCCATACCCGAGCGTTCGTGAAGGCATCCTTGAGGGTGGACTTCACCCCGGAACCTGAATCTTCACCTTCCACCGCTTCGGCCAGGACGATTCGCTCTTCCGGAGTCAGGAACTTGGCAGAGCGCGGTCCGTCGTCGAAATAGAAGAAGGCGAGGCACCCAACAACCGCGGCGAGCAGGCCCTCGATGAGGAACATCCAGAACCACCCCGGGAAACCGAGGAAGCCGTGCATCTGCAACAGCGCACCGGATAGCGGCGAGCCGAGCGCCAGCGCGAGGGGCGCTCCCAGATAGAAGAGTCCCATCACGTAAGCGCGCGGTTTGGCGGGGAAGAAGATGGAAGAGAGGTAGATCATGCCGGGGAAGAAGCCGGCCTCCACCACGCCCAGAAGCAGGCGAATGGTGAGGAATTTCGCCGGGGTATCGGCGAAGGCCATGCAGGCGGATACCAGGCCCCAGGCCACCGCGATGGAACCGATCCATTTCTGCGCCCCGATTTTGCGCATCATGAGATTCGCGGGGGCGCCGAGGAAAGCGTAGAGCACGAAGAAGATCCCCGCGCCCAGTGCGAAGGTGGCTTCACCGATGCCGGTGTCCAGCATGTATTCCTGCTGGGCGTATCCGATATTGGAACGGTCCAGGAAGGCGAGGACGTACAGCAGCATCATGAAAGGGACAAGGCGACGGCGCGCCTTGCGAACTGCGATATTCAGGGTTTCTTCGCGGGCTGCGGAGGCGCCGGGTGCCCCGGAGCGTGTGCCGGAGGCCGCGGTGCCGGAAGTGCCGGACTTAGCCGCGGGCGATCCTGGAGATGGCGAAGAGGCTGTCATATTTTCTCCTTTTCGGTATGCGTGGATGCGTATCTACCCGGAACGCGAGCGCTCTAGTGCGTATAGGGGCGTTCCAGCGCGATATCGCGATTAAGTTCGACGCCGAATCCGGGCTTCGTCAGAGTTTCCTTGGAAATACGGCCGTTTTCGGGGACTGGTTCACCCAGGAGGATCGGGTCGAATTGCGGGCGGATGGTATCCGCCTTCGGGCTGGTCATAAGGAATTCGCTGAACGGCGTATTCGTGAAGGTGATAACCGCGTGGTGCGAGTACACGGAGGAACCGTGCGGGACCACCAGCTGGCCGCGAGATTTGGCAATGGCCGCGATCTCAAGGAGGGTGGTGATGCCGCCGCACCAGCCCACGTCCGGCTGCATAATGTCAATGCCGGTTTCGGAAAGCGTACGGAAGGCCGCGAGGTTACCGTGGTGCTCACCGGTGGAGACCATCACCCCGGCCGGGACCTGGCGCTTGAGTTCGGCGTAATTGTCATACTGTGCGGCGGGGAAGGATTCCTCGATCCACTTGAGGTTATAGGGAGCGCAGGCGTGGGCGAGTTTGACCGCGTAATTGACATCCTGGCTCATCCAGCAATCCCACATGAGCCAGAAGTCCGGGCCCACCTTCTCGCGCATATCCTTGATGCGTTCCACCTCGCGGCGAATGCCGGCGTCACCATCGTGCGGGCCCCACTGGGTGGGCATCTTTCCGCCGATGAAACCCATCTCCTTGGCCAGATCCGGGCGCGAGCCGGTGGCATAGAACTTGATTTCATCGCGAACCGCGCCGCCGAGTAGCGAGTAGACGGGCTGGCCGAGCACCTTCCCGAATAGATCCCAGAGGGCCAGGTCCACGCAAGAAATGGTGTTCATAACAACGCCGCCACCACCGGAGTAGTAGTGAGTGGAGTTGATCATCTGGTCGTGGATGAGCTTGATATCGTCCACCCGCTTGCCTTCGATGAAGCGGCTGAGGTGGTTTTCCACGATGAAACAGCCGATTTCGCCGGCCGTGGAGATCGCGAAGCCGGTGGTGCCGTCGCTGGCTTCCACTTCCACCACGAGGGTGCCGAGCACATTAATGCCGAAGGACTGGCGTGATTGTTCGTACTCCTTGTACTTGGACATCGGGGTAGCGATATGGTCATCGATCCAGTGCCCGCCGCCCTGGTCGTGATAGTCACCGCCGCCCTGGCCTTTGTTCTTGGCGGTGGCGCCGCCCATGAAGAAGGCGCGCACGTGCTTGATTGTTGGTAATGACATGAGATGCTCCTTTGCGTCTATGTGCGATTGCTATGTGATTGTTGAGAGGGTGTTGCGGGGTAGCTGCGCCGTCGTTCCGCGTGCGCGACCGCAAGCAGTCGTTCCGTACGCGATACCGTGCGGCCGTTTCACGTACGCGATAACGTGCCGCGCGCATCTCCACCGCAACACATTCAATCCCATTTAGTGGGATGGAATGTTAATAGTTGGGATTCTGACACGGCCAGTCTAAAATGAAAGCCGGGGAGAGTAAAGCCTTCCCGGCCCGGCAGCTCGCGGATTAGGCGGGAAAATATCGCCACGGCCCCGGCGATCAATCCATGTCGGGCCTTACGTCATAGTGCGGGGGTCAAAAAAATGGAACAATGTTCCATGTCAGGAAAGTGGCGCAGTTGCTACGAATATTCGACATAAGGAGTTGTCATGGTTAATCGCATGATCCTCAACCAAACCTCGTACTTCGGGCGCGGTGCGCTCGACCAGCTGGTCCCCGAGCTGCATCGCCGCGGCTTCAAGAAAGTCCTCATCATCACCGACAAGGGTGTGCGCCAGGCCGGGACCGTGGACCTAGTCACGAAGCGTCTGGATGAGGCCGATTTTGCTTACGAGATTTTCGACGACGTCGTTCCGAACCCGCCCGTCGAAAACGTGAAGGCCGGCGTGCAGGCGCTCAAGGATTCCGGTGCGGATGTGCTCATCGGCTTGGGTGGCGGTTCCCCGCAGGACACCGCGAAGGCCATCGGCATTATCGGTGCGAACCCCGAATTTTCCGACGTTCTCTCCCTCGAGGGCGTAGCCGACACCAAGAACCCCTCCGTGCCGATTATTGGTATTCCCACCACCGCCGGTACCGCTTCGGAAACCACCATTAACTACGTGATTACCGATACGGAGAAGCATCGCAAGTTTGTGTGCGTGGACGAACACGATATTCCGGTGCTCGCCATTGTGGATCCGGATCTCATGGACGGCATGCCCCGCTCCCTCAAGGTTGCGACCGGGCTCGATGCCCTGACCCACGCCATCGAAGGCTACATCACGCCGGGTGCCTGGGAGCTTTCGGACGCGGTCCACCTCAAGGCCATCCAGATGATCGCGAAGAACCTGCGCAAGGCTGCCGATGGCGATACCGACGCCGTTGAGCAAATGGGATACGCCTCCTACATCGCGGGCATGGGCTACTCCAATGTGGGCCTGGGCCTGGTGCACGGCATGGCGCACCCGCTCGGTGGGCGTTACGACGCGCCGCACGGTGTGGCCAACGGTATCCTGCTGCCGGCCGTTATGAAGTTCAATGCGGAGTACACCGGTGAAAAGTACCGCGATATTGCGCATGCCTTCGGCATGAAGGATTCGTACGACGTCGCGCTAGAAGAAGCGCGTACCTACGCTGTGGATGCGGTCAAGCAGCTGGTTGAGGACCTGGGTAATCCCACCACGATCTCCGCGGTGGGCGTGGACGAATCCGGTCTCGATGCCCTGGCCGAGGATGCTTTCAACGACGTGTGCACCCCGGGCAACCCCCGCAAGGCCACCAAGGAAGAAATCCGCGCGATCTACGCCTCGCTGCTCTAAGGGCTGAGGTATTCGCTTAGCTCATTCATGTGCTCAAGCGGCGAACGTGGCCGGTGCCTGGCTCGGGTGCCGGCCACGTTCACGTCAGGGCACCTTCCTGCGTGAGCGTTGTGTGTGAGCACGCCGTGTGTTGCTATCCGGGTCCGTTATATGGCCGGGTGCGCGGTGGCCGGGTAGCGTCGTCGTTAGGAATCCGTGCGCATCTTCAGGACGCATGCGCATAACAAAGCCGCCCCGGCAATACTCGCGGAAAGCGCTAGCGCCCCGCGGTAGCCGCCCCAGGTGCCAACCAGGGGCGCAACCAGGCCGATACCCAGGCTCGCACCCACGCCGAAAGCCGCGCCGTTGAGGCCGGGGAGTGAACCGGGCGCCTCGGGCGGGGCCAGGATCACGCCCAGGCCGTTGACTGTTGTGAGAATCATGCCGTTATAGGTAATTCCAAGAAGCGCGATAAGGGCGAAAACAACCCAGCGGTGCTCAAGGAAAAGCCAGATGCCGCCAATCGCGCACAGGGAAACGGCGAGTCCGGTGCGCAGCACGGTGAGCCAGCCGATTTTCCCTGCCAGCCATCCGGATAGCGGTGCGGCGGCCAGGCCAATAAGCGCGGGCGGAGTGAGGTAGAGGAGCGCGGCACGGCCGGCCTCAAGCCCGTAGCCTGCCTCGGAATTCTGGGCGAAAAGCGCGACCGTAAAATTGATAACCGCGAAAACCGAGGCGAGAGACAGCAGCGTTGTGGCAATAAGCGGCCAGCAATGGCGCGATGCCAGATGGCGCAAAGCGAAAAGCGGCGAGGCAACTCGGCGTTCCGCCACGCAAAAAGCGCAGAAAAATAGCACGGCCGCCCCGAAAAATGCGAGGCTGGCCGGGGCGAACCACCCGCGGGTGCCACCGATATTGACGTAGTAGGTCAGGAAAATCAGGCTGAGCGAGAGCAACCCGCCACCCCACCAATCCATCTTTCCGGTTGTGACTGAACGATCCTGCGCGGGAAGCGCCCGAGCCGTCAGGAAAATCGCGACCGCGGTGAGTGCGGCGATAACGAAGAAAATCGCCTGGAAGCCGAAGCGGTCCGTGAGGATCCCGCCGAGCCAGCCGTCCAGGCCGCCCACGCCGCCGTTCGCGGCGCTGATAATACCCAGCATGGTGCCGAGCAGCGCGGGAGAAACCGATTCGCTCAGAATCATATACGCGAGCTGGAAAACCGCTCCCGAGACGCCTTGCAGGACCCGCCCGGTCACGAAAATGGGGAAGTTCGGGGCGAACGCGCACACCAGTGTGCCCACCAGCAGGATCACGAGGATCGCCAGCAACATTCGCGCGCGCCCGAGGAAATCACTCCACCGGGTCAGCAGAATTCCGGCGACCGCACCGGCCAGGAAGAATAGGCTCGACACCAGCGCGAGCGTCCCCTCGCTCACCGCAAAACTTCGCCCGATATCGGGGAGCGCGGGAGTCACCATCGTGGTGTTGAGCTGATAGGACAGGACGGCAATAACTAGGGTGACGAGCAAGCCGAGCTGTGTGCCGGGCCGGAGCGCGGTTCCTCCGTCCGGATGGTTTGTATTGGAATTGGGGGACGGACGCTTCGGGTCGCGTTGCTGAGGGGTACCGGCAGTGGCCGGAACTTTTCGTGCACTCACTTCTCTATTATCGACGACGCCGCAGCTTCTCGCCCGCGCGCCTTATTGCCGCGGCTCGGAGCTTGGCTAGGCGATGCGTGGGGGATGTGTGGGTGTGTGCTGCGGTGGTCTAGGTGCGGTGTAGAAGTGGTCGAGGAGCCGTCTGGGAGCCTCCGGCTGGGTTGTTGAGGTGTATTTTTCATGTGTTCGAGCGCGGTTTTCTCTGGTTTTCTGGGTGTTTGGGCTGGGTGTGGTGGGTGTCTCTTTGGTTTGATTTGCGTCTAGCGGGGTGGGCTTGTAAGCTTGTTATCCGTCGCCGAGAGCCGGAAACGCCTCAAGGTGGCAGGGAATCCTCGTGATTATGTTCTAGTCCACAGGCTGCCGGGTTTGAAAGAATCGGGCCATGGTGGTAGGCTAACGGGGTTGCTCTTCTTGAGCGTGAATGATTCTCTCCGTACTGGTTACTTGTGTTTATTCGGGTGGCTGGTTGTGGGGTGTGGGTGTGGTGTTTGGATGCTTAATAGCGTGTCTGACTAATATATTTTTTACGTGAATTTTTTGTTCACATGACCTAACCAGGTTGACTGATCATTTGTTGTTGGTTTGGTTGGTGTGGTTGTGTGGGTGTGTGCAAGGACAGGTAGCACTCCAATAGATAGTGACTGGATGCTGTGTTTT
>NZ_JBOZCC010000007.1:0-121115 GCF_051265055.1 Actinotignum saccati | reverse complement strand
CCCCGGGCCGGCCCGGCGCCGCGAGCGCCGCCGCCCGCGTACCCCGCGCAGCGCGGCGCGCCCGGGCGCGTTCGCCTCCGCTTCGCGCCCAATCCGGTGTTCCCCGGTCGGTGCGGACGGGTAGAGCTGAGCCAGGTCAAAAAGCGGGGCATCCTGAGCGGCAATCACCTGGGCTGAATCATCGGGGTGGGCGCCGAGCCAGATTTCCGCCACCCGGGTTTCCGCCGGGGCATAGCCGAAGAGCGCGGGAAGCGCGCTCGTGCCGCCCCACGCATAGTCCCTGGCTCGCCCCTGGATCCGCATCACCGCTGCTCCTGCTTTAGCTCAGGGCGCCGGTGGCCTGGTAGCGCCGCCCGCGCGATCCGCGCACCACGGTGCGCTCGCGCCCGCGGCGAATCACCGGCGCCGCGCCATTGGCCGGGGCCGCAGTTTCTTTGGCGACCGGCTCGGGCGTTTCCGCTACCGGCGCTGCTGCCGGGGAGGCAGCGTCAGTTTCTACTGCGCCAGTTTCGCTTTCCGCGCCCGTGATCTTGCGCCGCACCCGGCGCCGCCGCCCGCTACGCTCGGCCCGCTCGGCCTTCTCCGCGGCGGCCGCCCGCGCCGATTCCTTACGTTCCTTTTCCGAGGCGGCCCGCGCCTGCGCTTTTTCCGTTTCCAGCTTGGCCAGCCGCTCGCTCCACGGCACCCAGCGCGGGGCCAGCAAAGCACCCGCCCCGGGCAGCATCTCAATCTCGTTAAAGGTCACGGTGCGAGCCCGGCTCGCCCTGCTCACCGTAATACTCCAGTACCAGCCGTGATACCCCGGATGGGTACAGGTAAAGAGGTAGGAGACCACCCGGGTATCCTCAGCGAGGAATCCCGCGTACTCCCCCACGAAACGCTCGGCCACGGCCTCGATCAGGGTTGCCCGCGCTTCATCAACCGCCGCGGCCAGCACCCGATCTTCGGGCAGGCCGGGCTGCGGTTCCACCCGCTTATCATCCGGGGTGACCGCCACGTTTTCATCAACGCGATCCTCCGGGCGCGCCACATCCGCACCCTCATCCGCGTGGCCTTCTACCCGCACCTCGGGGAAGTGCAATTCCGGGGCTTCGGCCCCCGCACCCCCGGCATTTTCTTCTTTTTCTTCATTCTTAGGCATCAAAATCATCGGCAACCGCACGCAAGGCGCGCGCGATCTGCCCTCCCCCTTCCGGGTAGCGGCCGCGCCGAAGCTGGGTGGAGGCCCCGTCCAGAAGCCGAATGAGATCTTCTACGATCACCACCGTTTCTTCCGGGGAACGCCTATTCTTCCGCGCGAGCGATTCAAGTTTGGTTATCGGTTCGACATTGAGTGCTTGCGGGCCGCGGCGCGTATCGGCAAGCCCGAAGGACACCCGCTGACCCTTGCGCGGCGTGAGCCCTTCCGGGAGGGCCGAGGAGGGCAGGAAGACCTGCGCACCGTCCTCATCGCTGACAATAAAGCCGAAGCCCTTAGCGGCGTCGAAAAACTTAACCTTTCCGGTTGGCACAACACTCTCATTTCTAGCAAAAACGCTTCGCACACGGTCGGGCGAAGCACCAGCGTCATTCTACCAGCGCCCCCGCGGGCACAGGCAACGCTACCGGCTGAACGCCCCCGGTCCCTTTTCCCATCCCACTCCCAGAATGCTGTGGTTAAATTGTGCTGTCCACCACGTAAGGGGCAGGCCCGGTGCCGCGCCGGGCGCACGGAAGGTTGAAGTTATGGGGATCGCACGCCGGATAGCTGGAACACTCGCGCTCACGGGCGCACTGCTCTTCTCCGGCCCGCTGGCCGCCGCGGAAGAACCCCTCTCCAGCGTTGATCCGGTCACCGATCAAGCCCAAGTCCTCTCCGCCAGCGAAGAAGAGCAGCTGCGCACCTCCCTCAACCGCCTCCAAGATGAGACGGATTACGCGGTGCGTTTCGTTTTTGTTAATAGGTTCGACGGCGCAGGCGCGGACCAGTGGCCCATTGAAACATTCAACCGGGCCGGGCTGTCCAGCGATGCCAGTCTTATCGCGGTAGCCGTGGATAGCCGTCAGCTGGGCTATGCCTACGGCCGCGCGAGTTTTTCCGCCTCGGATCTGGATAAGGCTTTTACCGCGGAGGTGCGTAACGCCTACCGGGACGGCCGCTGGCTGGAGGGCTCCCTCGCCTATACCCGGGCGCTGGCGCAGGGCGAAAAAACGGATTGGGCCAGCTTGGCGCTCGGGGGCGGCGCCGTCGTCGTTATTATCGGGGCCATTGCGTTCGTGCGCGCGCGGAAACGCAAGCAGGCGGAAAATAAAACTCGTGAAGATCTGGCAGCGCTCGGCACACGTGCCGCCGCCGCGCTTTTAGCGACGGACGACGGCGTTCGCAGTGCCGCCGCGGAACTCAATTTCGCGCGGGCGCAATTCGGGGTGAATTCGGTGCGCGGCTTTGACCAGGCATTGGCGCAGGCACAGCAGTATCTCCAGGAGGCTTTCAACCAGCGTCAGCTTTTAGATGACGATATTCCGGATACCCCGGAGCAGGTGCGCGCCTATAACACCGCAATTCTGGAGCTCACGGAAAAAGCGCAGCGGGCCATTACCGAACAGGAAGAAGAATTCGCGCGGCTGCGGGATTTGGCGGCCAATGTGGAGGAAGCCGCGGCGCGGGTGCGCGAGGGCGGGGCGGATATTCGCGCCAATCTTCCCAGCGCTACCCGGCAATTGGATTCCTTGGCGGCCACCTACGGGGAGGATGCGGTGGCGAGTTTCCGCACCTACCCGGCGGATATTGAAGCTTTGCTGGCCGGGGCGGATGATGCGCTCGGGCAGGTCGATCAGCTGCTCACCGCGGGCGAACGCAACCAGGCCGTGCCTTTTGTGCGCATCGCCGAGCAAGCTCTGGACGAGGCCGCGGAACGCTACCGCGCTATTTCCAACGTCCAAGATTCTGTCAATCGGGCTTTTGCCCAGCTAGGTGAGCATATCTCCTCGATTTCCGCGGATATTGCCGATGCCCACCGCATCGGCGGCGGGAATGCCCAGGTGGGGGCCGCGCGGGATCGGGCGGCGGCGCTGGTGGAGAAATATCGCGGGGAGCGGGTGGATCCGCTCGCCGGAATCCGCGAGCTCACCGAAGCGGAGAACGCGCTCGATGCCGCACTCGCCCCGGCTCGAGATGCCGAGGAAAACTACCGGCGCCAGGTGTCCGGGCTGGAGCGGGATCGCCAGCGGGCCCGGGCCGCGGTGCAGCGGGCGGAGGCGATGGTCTCGCAGAACCGCTGGAGCACCGGGAATGAGGCGCGCGCCCCGCTGGAGGCGGCTCGCACCGCGCTCCAAGCCGGGGATACCAGTGATGACCTGGCTAAACGCCGCGATTATTACGCGCGGGCCGAATCCTACGCCCAGCGCGCCACAGATGCGGTGCAGGAGGCCATGTCCGCCCGCGCTGCGGGAGGTTTCGGCGGGAACGGCGGCAACGGAGGCGGGGACGTGGGCAGCCTGCTGCTCGGCATGTTCCTCGGCTCGCTGACCAGCGGCGGATCCCGCCACAATTCCGGCTGGGGTTCGGGCTGGGGTTCCGGTTTTGGCGGCGAGCGCTCGAGCGGATTCGGCGGAGGCTTCGGAGGTGGCTCCGGCGGGAACTTTGGCGGATTTGGCGGCGGAGGCGCCGCGGGAGGAGGGAGCCGTTCGTTCTAACACCGGTGGCCGCGTGCGTCCGTTGATCGCGCCCCGCCCGGATACTATCCATCCAGTACATCACCCCATTCCTACTCGATAACACAGAGAAAGGCTGATCATGGCTGAAAAACAAACAATCCTCGGACGCATTACCCAGCTCGCGAAGGCGAATATTAACGCGCTCCTCGACCGCGCGGAAGACCCGCAGAAAATGCTCGACCAGATGGTGCGCGATTACAAGAATTCCATCGCGGAAGCCGAAGATGCCGTGGCCCTGACCGTGGGCAATCTGCGCCTGGCGCAATCCGATTACAACGAGGACGTCAAGGCCGCGCGCGACTGGGGCCAAAAGGCCATCGCCTCCTCGCGCCGCGCCGATGAGATGCGCGCCAAAGGCGATGAGGCCGGCGCAAACCACTGGGATGACCTGGCGAAAGTGGCGCTGAGCAAGCAAATCCAGTACGAGCGCGAAGCCAAGGATGCCGAACCCATGCTCGCCTCCCAGGAAAAGGTGGTGGAGCAGCTCAAATCCGGGCTCACCCAGATGAAGGAGAAGCTCACCGAGCTCAAGAATAAGCGCGACACCCTGGTGGCGCGCCAAAAGTCCGCCGAGGCGCAAAGCCAGGTGCAGGACGCCATCTCCTCGATCAACGTGCTTGATCCCACCAGCGAGCTGGCCCGTTTCGAAGACCGGGTCCGCCGCCAGGAAGCCCTGGCGCAGGGCAAGGCCGAAGTTGCCTCCCTGAGCTTGGCTGACCAATTCGCCGAATTGGAGGATCATTCCGACGACGCAGAAATCGAAGCGCGCCTAGCCGCCCTCAAGAGTGGCCAAGAACCCGCGCAACTCGAAGGCCGGGACTTCTCCAGCTACTAAAGCGCAGGGCTCGCCGGCACGGAGGAATCTCCCGCACCGGGCAGGGCGCGAGCCCAATGCACCTATGTGCCCCGAGCTCCGCGTGGCTTCCCGGGCCGGGGTGGCGCTGCCACCCCGCCCCGCGGCGTCGTCGTTCCACCACTATCGCTCCCACGGCTTTGCTTTCGCTTCCCGCAAACTTTCAGGAAGCTTCCAGATACCTCGAGTTTCCTTAACGTCATGACGCCTACCGAGCACACTCCCGAAGCGGCCATCCTCGTTGTTGATGATGAGCCCTCGATTCGTGAACTTCTTTCCGTTTCTCTCCGGTTCGCCGGATTCGATGTGTACACCGCCGCCGATGGCGCGGAAGCCCTCGCTCACCAGCAAAATCAGCATCTGGACCTGGCCGTCCTCGATATTATGATGCCGGGCATGGACGGCTTTGAAGTGCTGCGCCGCCTGCGCGAACGCGATCACGATCTACCCGTGCTGTTCCTCACCGCCCGCGATGATGTGAAGGACAAGGTCCAGGGCCTCACCGTGGGCGGGGATGATTACATCACCAAACCGTTCTCCCTGGAGGAAGTGGTGGCTCGTATCCGCGCGGTGCTGCGGCGCACCAGCCCGGAAGAAACCGAATCGGCGGTGCTGCGCTACGCGGACCTGGAAATGAACGAAGATTCCTATGAAGTCACCCGCGCCGGCCGCCCCGTGGAGCTCTCCCCCACCGAATTCAAGCTGCTACGCTACCTCATTATTAATGCCGAGCGGGTGGTTTCTAAATCTCAGATCCTCGACCACGTATGGGATTACAACTGGCAGGGTGAGATCTCCATCGTGGAATCCTATATTTCCTATTTGCGGCGCAAAATTGATTCCCCGGAAGCGCTGGGGATTACCGACCCGGAGGAGGCGCGCAATCTTGTGCCGCTCATCCACACGCGCCGTGGCATCGGCTACGTTCTGCGCGCTTCCAAATAGCATTCGGTTATGACCCAACGTCACGATCCGCATCCTTCGGAAAGCGCGGGGGCTCCGCCCGCGCCGGGCCACCCGGCGAATCCCGGCACCTCGGCGCGGCCGGAGCACCCGGCGCGCGAGGCTCCCGCGCGCACCCGCCGCGGCGGAGTTTTCCGGCGCGCGCTGCGGCCGGCCCGCACCCTGGCCGGCCGCCTCATTATTGCCTTCGTTATTCTGGTGGGCACCGCGGCAACCTTTTTGGGTTTCGCTTCGGTCACCCTCCTCAAGCAATACCTGGTCTCCACAATCGACCAGGATTTGACCACGAATGCGCGCTCGGTGGAACGGATGTTCCTCCAGGAGATGCCCGGCGCCAGCCAGTCCTCCCTCAACCTTTCTGATTTCTTCGTGCGGGTCAATTGGGGTATCGCCGGGCAGCGGGACGTGACCACCTACGAGCTCCCCAATCCGGGGGCCGTGGAAGAATTCGGCTACCCGCGTGAACTTGAGCGTATTGCCAGCCTGGGTTCCGAAGAACCCGTGACGGTTCCTTCCACCCTGTACGGTTCGGATTGGCGAGTGCTCGTGCATCCCATTAGCCCGACCTCCACCGGCGGCCTCATTACCGGGAATATTATTATTGCCCAGCCGCTCGGTCCTATTGAATTTACGATTGCGCGGCTGCGCCTTATTTTCGTGCTTGCCGGGCTCGCCACCGTGCTGGCCGCCGGGCTTGCCGTTACCGGCCTGGTATCGCGTACCTTGCGTTCCCTGCGTGATATCGAGGCGGCCACGCATACCATCGCGGAAGGGCACCTGGCCGAACGCGTCCCGCACGGTGAGGACGACGACGAAGTTGGGATGCTCGCGAACTCTATTAACGTTATGCTCGCCCAAATCGAGCATGCCTTCGCGGAAAAAGAGCGCTCGGAAGCAAAAATGCGGCGCTTCGTTTCGGATGCCTCCCACGAATTACGCACCCCGCTGGCCACCGTGCGCGGGTATTCCGAGCTGTATCGCCTGGGCGGGGTTCCCTCCGAGCGGGTGCCTGAAGCGATGGAACGGGTGGAATCAGAAGCCAACCGGATGGCCGGGCTGGTGGAGGATCTGCTTCAACTGGCCCGCTTGGATGAAAACCGGCCCCTCAATCTTGATTGCGTCAATCTGGCCAAGCTGGCCGATAACGCCATCCTTGATTTCCGGGTGCGAGCCCCGCAGCGCACCGCCACGGTGGTTGCTTTGGATGGGAGCACCCCGCCGCCCGAGGTGGTGGAGGTGCACGGGGATGCGGATCGTATCACCCAGGTGATCGCGAATTTGCTGTCGAATGTGCTCGCGCACGCCCCGGAAGCCAGCCCGGTGGAAGTGGCGGTGGGCATCGCGGAGGGCCGGCCCACTATCGAAGTGCGCGATCACGGCCCGGGTATTTCCGAGGCGGATTCCCAGCGCATTTTTGAGCGGTTCTACCGCCCGGATTATTCACGTTCGCGCGAATCGGGGGGCTCCGGGCTGGGCCTTGCCATTGTTGCCGCCATTATGGCCGCGCATCACGGCACCGCCCGGGCGCTGACCACCCCCGGTGGCGGGCTCACGGTGCAACTCACCTTCCCCGCGCCGAGCGAACCGTGCCAGAGTGCCGATGCGCTCGCGCCCGCGAAACCGAGCGAGCAGGAATAGGCGGGCTACTCAGCCGCCGCTTCACCCGGCTCGCCAGCCGCCGGCGGTTCAGCCGCCGCGCCCGGTTCATGAGCCCCGCCCGGCTCGCCAGTCGCCGGCGGATCGAAGGGGCTGGCCCCTTCCGGGGTGAGCGGATGCGCGCTCTTCTGCTCGAGCATCATCTCAATAGCGGTGAACACCCGGCCCATAAAATCAGCCGGGTCTTCCTCCGGCAGCCCGTACATGGGCCGGCCAATAAATAAGAACACTTCGCCGCGGAATTTCGGAAGCACCGCACCCACCGGCATCACCTCGTGCCCGCCGGACATGGCGATGGGAACAATCGGAACATTGAAACGCTGAGCCAGGGCCGCGGCGCCCGCCTTGGGGGTGCCGAGCTTCCCGGTACGCGAGCGGGTACCTTCCGGGAAAATCAGAATCGGAACACCGGCGGCCAGCAGACGGCCCGTCATCCCCTTGGCACGCCCGGGCTGATACTCGGACCCGGCTTTCCCGGTGGGTTTTTTACCGCGCTCAATGGGATAGGTATTAAAGAACAGCGAGGTGAGATTAGAAATGCCACGGCGGCGATAAAAATAATCCGCGGCCGCGCCGGTCGCTAAGCGCTCGGTGAGTTTATCGGGAAGCAGCGAGAAGATCATCGGAGCATCCAGGTGCGAAGAATGATTAGGCACCAAGATAAACGCGCCGTCCAGATTCTCAATATTTTCTTCCCCCAGCACGGTAGGTCGAAGAATCGTGGACATGACCGGTTTCGTCAGGGCGCGGCGCACCCGATGCCGGCGGCGGGCCTTGGACTCATCCAGATACGGATCAATCGGTTCGAGCTCGCTCACCCGCGGTCCGCCTTTCGCCCACTGCCATTAATTTTCCTTGCCACCCAGTTTACCGCGCAGCGCGGGCCTTTCTCCGCCAGGAAACCAATGATCTTGTAGCGCACGGTGGGCGTGCAGCGGACTTTTCCGCGCGCGGCCGCCGCGAGCGCGGCTCGCGCCACCGTATCGGGCTCCAGCCACAGCACATCGGGAACCCCGGAGCGTTTCCCGCCCGAGTTGCGGTGGAAATCTGAACGTACCCAGCCGGGCAGCACCGCGGTGACCGTCACCCCGCTACCGTGCAGCTCCACGGCCAGCGATTCGGACCAGACCCGCACAAAAGATTTGAGGGCCGCATAGGCACCCATGGGAACGAAGCTCTGCACCGAGGCAATATTAATGAGAGCGCCCCTCCTCCGCGCCGCCATCGCCGCGGTGGCCGCCGCGCCAATCCGTACCGGCGCTCCCGCCATGAGGGCAGCCGCCGCGTCAATCCGGTCCATATCCCCGTCCACGAGGCTTTCATAGAGGCCAGCCCCGGCATTATTGATGACCACATCAACGGCATTGTCACGGAGGTAATCGCATAGGCGTGCGACGTCGTTCCCCACACCTAAATCGCAACACATCGTTTCGCATTCCACGCCCCGCGCCCGGAATTTTTCGGCCACGGCGTTCAGGCGTTGTGCCCCGCGTGCCACCAGGACCAGCGCGTATCCGCGGGCGGCGAGTTGGCGGGCGAAGGCGAGCCCTATGCCGGAACTTCCCCCGGTCACCAGTGCCCGGGGCCGGCCAGCTGCGTGCGAGGCGGAAAAGGCTGCGTCAGATATCACGTCTCTACGTTAGTGCACCGGCCGCGCCCGTGCACCCTGCCGGCCCGGTTATCGCGTTCAGCTGGGCGAAAAGTGGCAGCCCCGGGGCGCTGCCCGCGCGCACCCACGCGCCGCACCGCACTCCCCTGCGCCGGCCGCGCCCCGCAAAAAGGCCCACATGTTCCCCACCCAGGCCTGGGCATGATTAGAATCAGTTGCGTTTGAGTGCGGAGGGCGACGTGCGTCGTCGTCCCCTGGCGAAAAGTTCGCCGCGGGTGCGCACCACGGTGGGAGGAAATATGTCCGTTCCTTCGTGGCTGCCGGTTTCTTTCGAGAAGGCAGTGACGGGGCTGGGGGCGACCGCGTCCAGCGCGGAGATTCAGGAGACGTGTACGTCGGTGCTGGCGCGCTGGTCGGAACCGGATCGTATCTTCCACGATATTCACCACCTCACGGCCATGCTCGCCAATGTGGAAAAACTCATTAACGAAACGCATCACCCGGATACCGTGCGGCTTGCGGCCTGGTACCACGGCGTGGTTTTTTCGACGTCGCGCTACCGCGTCTACACGAAACGCGGCGGTGAAGATGAGTTGCTTTCGGCGCGCACCGCCGAAAATGAGCTGACGCAGCTCGGTATCGCGCCGGAAACCGCGCGCCGAGTAGCGGAGCTGATTTGGGGGATGAAGGCGCCGGCGCTCACCGCGATGCCGGTGATGGGGCGCGCCCCGGCCACCAGCCTGGGGACCGCCGAACAAGATATTGACATTATGGTGCTGCGTGATGCGCACCTGGCTATTTTGGCTTCCTCCCCGCAGAGCTACCGGCGCTATACGCAGGCGATTCGCGAGGAATACCCGCATATTCCGGACGAAAGTTTTTGGCGCGGGCGCGAGAAAATCGTGGCGAAGCTGCTCGAGCGCAAGCATTTGTTTTATACGCCCGAGGGCCAAAAATGGGAGGATGCGGCGCGTCAGAATTTGCAGGCGGAGGCCGCGAAATTGCGTAAGCGCCTAGCCGAGCCGGAGCCGGGTACGGGCGGTGCGAATGCTGCGGACGGGCCGCGGCCTGCGGATACGGCGCACGCTGCGGATGGCGTGAACGCGGCTAAGGCGCTGCGCCCCGTGGAGACGGACGGAACGGCTGAAGGCGTGCGAACAGTAGATGCCGCGCGAACCGTGGACGTGACACGCCCGGCAAACGTGACGCGCCCGGGGGATACGAATGTAGGTACGACGACGCTCACCGGGCTCAGCACTCCCTCCGCCCCCACCACGCCGGCCGGGGCGGATGCCTATCGCGATGCCCGCACCGAAACGTCCACCTTGGAAGCGGTGGAAGCTCGGATTCCGGAAGAGGATTCCGGCGAAGTCACGCGAGTGCTGCCCACCGGGCCGGTCGCCGAGACGAGCGAGCCGCAGCTGAGTGCGGAACAGCTTCGCAAGCGCCAGCGTGAGGAGGTCTCCCAGGCCACCCTCAATAAGATTAATGCGCGCCGGCGGGCGGCGGAGAAGGAACGCGATGAGGCCATCGCGCTGGCGGAGAATATTGATTCCCCGCTCGCGGATCGCGCCCAGGCAGAGGTGTGGAAGGAAAAGGAACGCGAGGGCGCACCCCGGCGTACCCCGCGCTATACGGAGAGCATCCCGCCGCTGATCGAAGACGATCCGGAAGGCGATATTGTGGGCCGGCCCGCCGATCCCTCCCCCACGCACGGCATCGAGCGCGAACCGGATATGTAGCCGCGGCCGTGCCCGTACGCGCGCCCGGATACCACAAGGGTGGCGCGCCCCCTCGCGGAAAGCGCGCCACCCTTACGGTTTATACCTTGGCGTCAGCTGCAGCTGAACCTAGCGGTTTAGTACATACCGCCCATGCCGCCGTCACCCTGCGCGGCCGGAGCCGGCGGTTCGGGCTTGTCCGCCACCACGGCTTCGGTGGTGAGGAACAGGCCGGCAATGGAGGCCGCGTTCTGCAGCGCCGAGCGGGTCACCTTGACCGGATCCATAACGCCCGCCTCCATGAGGTTGACGTATTCGCCGGTGGCCGCGTTGAGGCCCTCGCCCTTGGGGAGGTTGCGGACCTTCTCGGCCACCACGCCGCCCTCGAGGCCGGCATTGCTGGCGATCTGCTTGAGCGGAGCTTCGATAGCGTAACGCACGATGGCAGCGCCGGTCGCTTCGTCGCCCTCGAGCTTGAGGTCGGCGAAAGCTTCCTTACCGGCCTGGATAAGGGCCACGCCGCCACCGGCGACGGTGCCTTCTTCCACGGCCGCCTTGGCGTTGCGCACGGCGTCCTCGATGCGGTGCTTGCGTTCCTTGAGTTCAACCTCGGTAGCCGCACCGGCCTTGATGATCGCCACGCCACCGGCGAGCTTGGCCAGGCGCTCCTGGAGCTTCTCGGTGTCGTATTCGGAAGTGGAGTTTTCGATCTGGGTGCGGATCTGGGAAACGCGCCCGTCGATCTGCTCCTGGTCGCCAGCACCGTCCACGATGGTGGTGTTTTCCTTGGTGACAACCACCTTGCGGGCGCGGCCGAGGAGCGTGAGGTCGGTGTTCTCCAGCTTGAGACCAACGGATTCGGAGATCACCTGGCCGCCGGTGAGGATGGCCATATCCTGAAGCATTTCCTTGCGGCGATCACCGAAGCCCGGGGCCTTGACGGCCACGGAGCGGAAGGTGCCGCGGATCTTGTTGACCACGAGGGTGGCCAGGGCTTCGGATTCCACATCCTCAGCGATGATGAGGAGCGGGCGATCGGCCTGCATCACCTTCTCGAGAACCGGGAGGAGTTCCTTCTGGTTGGAGATCTTCGAATCCACGAAGAGGATGAAGGGATCTTCCAGAACCGCTTCCTGACGCTCGGCGTCGGTCACGAAGTAGGGGGAGAGGTAGCCCTTATCGAAGGACATACCTTCGGTGAGCTCGAGCTCCAGCTCCAGGCCGGAGGACTCTTCCACGGTGATGACGCCTTCCTTGCCGGCCTTATCCATGGCTTCGGCAATGACTTCACCAATTTCCTGGTCACCGGCCGAAATTGCGGCAGTGGAGGCGATTTCTTCGCGGGTATCAACTTCCTTCGCGTCCGCGAGGAGGCGTTCGGTCACGGCCTTGACCGCGGTATCGATGCCCTTCTTCAGCGCGATGGGGTTGGCGCCGGCGGCCACATTGCGCAGGCCTTCCTGCACGAGGGCCTGGGCGAGAACCGTCGCGGTGGTGGTGCCGTCACCGGCGATGTCGTCCGTCTTCTTGGCGACTTCCTTGACGAGCTCAGCACCGATGCGCTCGTAGGGATCTTCCAGCTCAATTTCCTTGGCGATGGACACACCGTCATTCGTGATGGTGGGGGCGCCCCACTTCTTATCAAGAACGACGTTACGGCCCTTGGGTCCCAGCGTCACCTTGACGGTGTCCGCGAGGAGATTGAGGCCGCGCTCCATGGAGCGGCGTGCTTCCTCATCAAAAGCAATGGTCTTTGCCATGCGATATTCCTCCAGAATCACTGTGGCCGGTGCCCGCGACGGACGACTTCCCGCGCGAAGCCTTTCTTCGCTCACGGTCAGCCTCACCAACCAGTTGGACTTATCACTCACATACTCGGAGTGCTAACAGAGATTCTGGCACTCTCACGGCGTGAGTGCAAGCTGTGGTTCAGGTACGACGACGCAGCAGCCACCCGCCAGAAAAGCGCGATATGCCCACAATTCCGCGCGCCTAGCCCCGGATAACCGCCCCGAAAACTTGAGCGGGAAGCACTCAAGTTTTAGCGGCTGGCGAAGCCGGGAATCTTCACGCGAGATGTTTTAGTCGCGGGTGTCCCCCGCCAGCACAACAACGATGCTATCCCCGCTCGCGCTGGCGTTTTCAACGAAATCGGTGATTCCCAGTTCGGCACCGATAGCTTCCACGGTGGGCAGATCAGCGGCCGCCGGATAGAAAATCTGGGAGTGAGCCGGTGCCGCGTGCTGGTAGTTACCGATGGAGGTGGTAGTGAAGCCAGCTTCGGTGAGTTGGCGCTGGTGGGCGGCGGCGTATCCGGAAATCCCGGAGGCGTTGAGGATGAGGGTGGAACGGCTGCGATCCGCCTCAGCGGCCGGGGTGGGGGAAGCCGAAGGTGAGGCTTCTTCCGCGGGCGCCGGTGCTTCCGAAGCGGGCGCCGGGCTTCCTTCCGCGCCCGCACCCGCGGTGCCGGCTGCGGGCGTCGTGGCGGAGGGCTGGGCCGGTGCGCTCACGCTCGGCTTGTGTGAGGGTGGCGCTACTGAAATCTGGTTCATTTTGACAATGCCGTACCCGAGAGCCGGGGCGAGAATGAGGATAGCGATGAGCGCGATCCACCACTTTGCCGAGGATTCGCGCTTGCGGTGAGCGCCGCGGGTTGTGCGCTGGCGCGCCGCGATATCAAATTCGTCTACTGGGTACTTTCCTGCCACACCGTTAGCCTAGCTGTTTTCTGCCGCGCAATCAGCGGTGACGCGGCACGCGGTCGCCACAAATTACGCGCAGCCCGCGCCGCCCGCACTGCTCGCGCACCGCGCGTCACTCGCCGCGCCCGCCGCGTTCCTTATCGCGCAGGTCCCGCAGCCGGGTGATGGCTCGCACCACATCCGGGTACTCCACTTCGGCGCGCGGGTTATTGAGAATGCCGGAAAGAATGAGGTAGTAGCGGGTGGGAGTCATGCCGAGCGCCCGGATCGCCTCGGTTTTCGTGCGGTACCCGGCCCGCCACCGCATCTCTGTGGTGAGGACGCGCAGCTCGTCGTCGTGCAAGGCAGGGCCGGCACTGCGCAAGAAATCCTCCCACGAAGCTTCACCGCTCCCCGGCTCCGAAGGCGCGCTCGTAAAAGGAGGTTCCTCACTCCGGTACTCTGACACTATGCAGCCTCTTTCCGAGATCATCAGCCCCGATTGGGCGCGGGCTCTTGCCCCTGTTGAACCTATCATTCATGAGATGGGCACGTTCTTACGCGAAGAGAACGCGGCCGGGCGCGGCTATCTTCCCGCGGGCACAAATGTGCTGCGCGCTTTTACCTATCCCCTGGATTCCGTCAAGGTGCTCATTGTGGGCCAGGATCCCTACCCCACCCCCGGAAATGCGGTGGGACTCTCCTTTAGCGTGGCGCCGAATGTGGCTCCGCCGCGCTCGCTCGTCAATATTTTTCGGGAATTACACAACGACGTTGGCGCCCCACTTCCCAGCAGCGGTGACCTCACGCCGTGGTGCGAACAGGGCGTGATGCTGCTCAACAGGGTACTGACCGTAACTCCGAATAACGCTAATTCGCACCGGGGGCGCGGCTGGGAAAAAGTCACCGATCATGCGATTCGTACCCTCGCGGCGCGCGGGAAGCCGCTGGTGGCGATTTTATGGGGCCGTAACGCTCAGGAACTGCGCCCGCTGCTGGGAAATACCCCGGTGATTGCCAGCCCGCACCCGTCGCCACTTTCCGCTTCGCGCGGTTTCTTTGGTTCCAAGCCTTTTTCGCGCGCTAATGCACTGCTGGCCGAGCAGGGTGCCAGCCCGGTGGATTGGCGGTTACCCTAAATATCCGTGCACATTCATTTACTACGGCGTAACATGGGGTGTAGTGCGGGATTTCCGCCCGCATATCACGCCGTTTCTCAATGTAGTTTCACAGCTGAAGCTAGATAGAGAATTATTTTCCACGGGGGTACCCATGGCCATTCACGCACACGCCTTCGGGCGGTTCGCCCTTGCCGCTGCCCTGACCGGCGCCGGCATTTTCCTTCCCGCCACCGCCACAGCCGGCGGTCCCGATCCTGACCGAACGCTCATGCGCAATGTCATGACCGTGACAGGAGGCGGAGCGAACTGCCGCGGCGGGGATACCTGCGTGGAGAAGGTGGGCGACGTCGCCCATGTGAGTTATACGGTTCAGGTAGCTCGCCTGGTGGAGTCCTCGGACCATATCCAAACTGCGCAGGGCGCGGCCGTTTTCGTTCCGACCGTGCTGGAGAACGTAAAAATGACGCTCACCAGCGTGCCGGACTACCCCGCTCTTGAGGCTCTCCAGGCGCAGCCTGATTTCGATTGGGAGAGCCGCTGGACGGTTCCCACCAAGCCCGTCAATCAGGAGCTCCGTATCTGGGATGTGGGCCGCGACAGCAACGGGAATGCGGTTTTTGATCCCGAGCTCTATCCCGATATAGCTCCCGAGGATTTCCCCCGGTACTCATACGTCACGCCGGATTTCGAGGATCCTAATCTGGGCGTGCGGCGGATAAAAGCCGACTTGGCCGTTGCCACAGATCCGCCGTCGTACCTCGCCTACGGCGGCGAGGTAGCGAATATGGACCTCTATGACGAATACTCTTTCGGAATAGGCGGCTCGGGCGTCTATACGCTCCGCGTGGAAGGCGATGTGGCGGTGCAATCGGAGGTGACCGTGCTGCCGATCCGCGCCATAAATAAGCTGTGGAAATGCTCGCAGGAAGGCGGCGGGCCCGGTTCGTATATGGAGGGCTGTCAGAGCCTGCAGGAATTTGAGTGGGGCCGCATGGGCGATCTGCCCGCGTATTCGCTCAGCGATCCGGCGGTGAATGCGGCTGCACGCGAGCGGGTCACGGATGCCGGTTTGACCGGATCGCCGCAGTGTGTGGTGACGCGGGAAACCGGGCGCAACGATCTTATCGGGAAAGATATTGAGGGCTCCCTGGGTGCGGGCGATTGGTATACCTACCTCTACGCGCTCCACGCCAATCCCGCGGTTACCTACACCATCAGCGGGGTTGGCGAGGACGGCTGCGATCAAGCCGCCGCGGTCATCACGCTGTGCGAACAGCCGGAGCCGTCGCCGGAGCCTACGCCGGAACCGGAGCCTTCTGAATCGCCGGAGCCCGAACCGTCTTCTTCAGCCGATCCGTCACCGGAGCCCTCGACTACCCCGGAACCCGAACCGTCCACGTCGCCGGAACCGGAGCCCGGCGACCGGAATGTTCCCAGCCCCACGCCGTCCACGCCAGCACCGCCGGTGCCTACGCCTACCGTGCCAGCTACCATCAGCACTCCCACAGTTCCGAGCACTCCGATTGCTCCCAGCACACCGCCTTCGGTGCCCACACCGCGCCCGACGCCGCTACAACGCACCGGCGCGAACTCTGCTGCCGGCCTGGCACTCGCGGCACTGCTGGGCGGGACGGGAATAGCGTTCGCAACCTGGCGCAGGTTCCGGAGCTAAAACCGGGCTTTCTCAGTATTCGTTTTGAGTAGGAGGCGGCGGGACCGGGTTGGGAGTAACAAATCGACCTACCGTTAATGCGTTGAGCTCCTGCAATTCGGCCGGGTGGGAATCATAATAATTTTGGTGGTTCCGATACGCTTCGGCCGCCAGCCGATTACGCATGTCCTGCCATGCTTCTGGCCACCTCGGATCATGGGGCTCGATTTTCCCAATCGTGAAGCGCCGGATCCGCATCTCCTCCAGGATCCGCAGGTAGGCCAGGGTGTAATCGAAAACGTTAATGGCGATCCCAATGGTGTTCTTTTTCTTGGCAAAGAACTTACTCTTCTCGCCGGCGTAAAGCCCAAAAGAAACTCCGGTATAAACGATCCGTGTTATATCAGCGAAGTACACCTCTCGATCGGGAAACGGAGGGAACCTGTACCAGGTCTTTTCATTATCCACACCCAACCGCCGTTTGTAGCCAACCCACAGGAACCAAGAACAAAAAACCATCATGATGGGGCCCAAAATGATTCCAAGGGTGGCATCATCAGGACGACTTGCTTCATCGCTGGTAACAAGCGCAATTAGGGTCACCGCTATTAAAACTTCACATGTCCACCCAAACGTAAGGCCCATCTTTTTGTGCGAGAACACCCGCGGCTCGCGCGGATACTTGCTCATTTTCCGCAAACGGCGCTGGATCGAGGGTGCAGCAGCAACCAAAGCGCCTACCGGAAAGGACATGAGAAACCTCCGTAACCAGGAGCCACTGCGGCTACCGTGTTTCAGTCGAATGATCGATTGGACGTGGCTACCAATGCCGCACACCATCCACCACTAACGGTACGATGCGAAGCTTCTCCCGCGCTACCCCGTTTTGCCACACCCTCCGCCGAGGCCCGCGCACATAGCAAGTGACCAAGCGCATTGTGATGTTCTCGGTAGAAAACAGCCATTTTCGCCAGTGAGCCACAGCATCGGGAACACCCTAAAAGCACCGCACTCTCGCCAATATCCAGGCCGCGAGCCGAGCCTCCCGCGCCCCATCCGAGCATACCCGTCACATTCTTGTTCAACACTGTATCACATCACGTCCAGCCACCGCAAAGCCATCACCAACCGCCACACGCCATTACCAACCACCCCAGAAAAACCAAATATTCCCAATTCCCGAAAATACTAAAATCAACTCTCGTAAAAATAATTCACACCACCCCATCGCAATAAACTTCATGCTATAAAAGACCACCACAAAAGCGCCGCCCCCAACCACCACCCACCCCAGCCCACTCCCCCAGAAACAGCACAATAACCTGGCAAAACGCCCACACTCACACCCTACAAACTCCCACGACCCCGGCCATTTTTCCCACCCGAACCCAAGCCCAATCTGGTTATAATACCTAATAAATTGAGCACTTACGGCACGTCTTTCCGCGGCTCGGCACCGCCCTTATTCCTACCTCCACGGAACAGACTCCGCCGCGCTCCTTGACCAACAGCATCACAACGAATGGATGACACATGAAGAAATCACTGACAAGCTTCGGGAGCGCCGCCCTGGTGGCCGCGCTCGCCGGGGTGGGATTACTTCTGCCCGCCACGGCCGGAGCTACGAACACCCAGCTCGCCTTTAACGTCCGCTCGCTCACGGGCGGCGCGGTCAATTGCCAGGGCGGGGATACCTGCGTGGAGAAGATCGGCGACGTCGCCCACGTGACCTACACGGTGCAAACCACTCCCCTGGTCGTTTCCTCGGACCGCATCCAGACCGCGCGCGGCACCTCCATTTTCGTGCCCGCGGTCCTGGAAAACGTGAAGCTCACTCTTACCAGCGTGCCGGACAAGGCTCGGGAGGTTGCGGAACAATCGGATCCTCGTATTACGACGACGACACCCGTCAAGCCCGTTGATCAGCCCCTTCCCGTTATTGAGATCAAGCGCAACTCCGAGGGCGAGCTCGAATCGCCACTCAACGGCGGGCTGGTTTCCTCCGATGTGACCGATCCGGAATTGGGCGTCTGGCGAATTCCGGCCGGTACCGCTAAGGCTGGGGATGCGCCGTCGTACTTCGGATACAACGGACCGGTGAAAAATATGGAGCTGTACGACGAATACACGTTCGGCGTGAACGAGCCCGGGGTGTACACGATCAAGGTGGAAGGCGATGTGACTGTGCAGTCCGAGCTGACCGTGCTGCCGATCCGCGCCACCAATAAGCTGTGGAAGTGCTCTCAGGAAGGCGGCGGGCCCGGGTCGTGGGAGGAGGGTTGCCAGCCGCTCACGGATTATGACTGGGGCCAGATGGATGAGCTTCCCAAGTATTCGCTCACGGATGCCGCCACGAATAATTTCCTCGCCGGGCATCACACCCCGGCGGGTCTGACCGGCTCGACCCAGTGCATTGTGACCGGCGAGTCGGGCCGCGCCGACCTCATCGGCACGGATACCGGGGAATCTCAGGCTGTGCATAATCTCTACAGCCAGGTTTTCGCGTTGCGATACAACCCGGCTGTCACGTACTACCTGAGCGGCGTGAACGAAGACGGCTGTGACCAGGCAGCTGCCGTCGTGAAGATATGCGCGAAGCCCGCGCCGGAGGACAAGAAGCCCGGCGCGCCCGATGCCTCCGGTGAGGACGCACCGATCATTCCGGGCGCGAAACCCACCGCTCCGGGCACGCCTGGCACGCAGCCGACCGCTCCAGAGACGCCGGGTACCGAACCCACCGCGCCGGGTACACCCGGCACGCGGCCCACTGCTCCGGGTACTCAGCCCACTACTCCCGAAGCGCCCGATAGCGGGACTCCGGGCGCTCCGGGTACGCAGCCGACCACTCCGGGCGCGCCGGATAATTCGGAGACTCCCGGCGATCCTGCCCCGAGCACTCCGGGTAGCGGTACTCCCACAACGCCGAGCACTCCCCGCGCAACTCCAACCGCGCCCGGCACAACGTCCACAACCCCGAGTACGCCGAGCACTACTCCAAGCACTCCGAGCAACCAAACCCCGGGAACACCCGGTACACCGGGAACGCCTGAGGCACCCAGCACTCCGGCCGGCACACCCGCCACTGAAAACCCCGACACGAATCCGTCCAATGGCCCGCAGGTGACGAAGAAGCGCACGCAGCCCCAGCTGCAGCGCACCGGCTCCTCGGCCGCCTTTGGCCTGGCAGCTGCCGCGGCCTTGCTCCTCGTGGGCATCCCGGTGGTCACGCGCAGCCGAGCCAAGCGCACGGCATAACGCGCCATAACCGCAACGCGGGAGAGGCCGGTCACCAGACCGCGCCTTCTCCCGCGTTTGTTTTCCCGGCACAAACGTTCACGCGCACTCACGTCCGTTTCCGTGTAAGAATAAGCACGACGCCGCTAGCCCGCTATGCCCTCAGCCGCGCAGATAGGCTCAGCTCCGAACGGTAACCTCCCCGGCCCGGCGGCGCGAGCCTCCACGAGAATTCCGTAGGCTATATGCAAAACTCGTATCCTTGCCTAGATTGGAGCATGCAGGATCCCGAAAGGTTCCACACTCCCCATTCAGACCTATTCACACCAAAGGAGGTGCCCCATGATTATCCGAGGAAGCTATACCAGTCTTGAACAGGTCCTCGCTCGCCAGAACGCCATTCTGGAAGAATTGCGAACAACCCGCGAAGACTACAACGAGCGAGCCGAAAACTACTGGATGAACGACAAAGAAGCCGCCTTACGCCCCGAATTCGAGGCCCTCGAATGGTTCGCCGAAATGTACCAGAAGGACAGCGAGCAGGCCCCGGCGCGAAGCACGAAATAAACCGGACGTATCGCCCAACACGATTCTGAACCGGCCCCGTCGCCTCGCCCATTTTCCATGCAACGTCCGTGACTGCAAGAATAAGTACGACGACGCCGCCCCTTGCCAAGCACCCACCACGCCAATCACGTGTTTATTCGGCCACAGCCTCACCCGCGAAGGCTGCCCGGGCTGTTTCCACGAACACCTCACCAGCCCGCCCCAGACGTGCTTGCTTGCTCCACGCCAACACACACCGCAAACCAACCAGCCAATCAAGAGGCACAAACACCAAACCCGCGCCCGAAACACCCGTCTCACCGCTCAGCACCCGGTTCTCGCCACCCACCGCATTCTCCACAACGGCATTCTCCAAAACGATAGCCTCACCAACCCCGGCCTCAACCAGCCGGCAAGCCACCCGCCCAGACCCATACCGCCCCACCACATCCAACTGGTTTTCCTTATCCAACCAATACCCAAGCTCCCGACTACCCTCGCTCGGTAACAACAACGCCCGCTTTGTAATATCCGCACGCCGCACCGACTCACGCCCCGCCAGATCACTACCACTACGGGTAAGCAGTCCCCACCGGTCCTCACCCGGCAAGGCGAGCGTCTCCCAAGACTCACACTCCCACGAGGCATCCAACACCGCGAAAGACGCCCCACCCTCAGCCAGCATGCGGGCCGCTTGCTCCCTCCCACAAGCCCGCAACTCGAAACTAATCCCCGGATACCGTTGTCGCACCCGCCCCATCACAGTTGCGAGACTCTCCAGGGCGGCGGACTCGCGTCCCACAATCACGACCCTGCCCTGTGGGTCATCCACCGCATCTCGTATCTCACTCACGGTTTTATCCACAAGCCCCAGAATCTGAGTCGAGCGCTCCACCAGATGCCAGCCCGCGGGCGTGAGTTCGCTACCCCGCCCGGCCCTCTGGGTGAGCCGATAGCCGACTTCTTCTTCTAACAACTGGATACGTTTCACAACCGCCGCGGTGGTACACCCACACTGGCGTGCTACCGCGTCCATTGTCCCCAGCCTCGAATACGATACGAGGGTTTCTAATAACTCAAGCCTCACCACAACACCCGTCTTCTAACACCACAAAACCACACACCATCCGCGCAAGCGCGGCCACCCGCGGCCGATATACATGCCGAACAAAGGGGGACCACACCGTCCCCACGCCCAGCGCAACCGAAACTGCACGCCTAGCGCAATCAAAACTGCACACCCAGCGCAATCAAAACTGCACACTCACCGCAATCAAAAATGCACGCCTAGCGCAATGGAAATAAGTAGGGGGTGGTAGGTAAACCAGTTTCGAACATTCACCTACCACCCCCAGCCCCTACACACTGGCGGGGCTAGCCGACATGGCTCTTATTTTGTTTAGTTACGACGACGCCGCCAGGCCATCAGCCCACCAGCCAACATGAACACGGCCGCTAGGCCAGCCAGACCCGTCGTAGTCGCACCAGTCACGGGCAGGTTCTTGGTAGTGGTCTTGGGTTTGCCGATCTTCACGGTAAACGAATCCAAGACCTTACCCTCACCGTCATTGACCGTGATGGTGATCTTCTCACCAGGCTTCGCCCCCTCATTCGGGGTAACCGTGATGCTTCCGTCAGGGTTGAGTGTTGCTGTGCCCGGGCCGTTCACCGTCACCGTGGTTCCACCAGGTACATCCCCGCCCTTGTTAGGTACGGTGATCTTCTTACCAGGGCCAGTGATCGAGTCGTCCCAATCCGGGCCGGGTTTCGGCTCCGTAATCGTGACAGTGATGTTATCGAGGGGGTTGCCTACCTTATCGACAACCTTGACCGTGATCTTCTCACCAGGCTTAGCATCCTCATTCGGGGTGACAGTAATAGACCCGTCAGGGTTCAACACCGCAGTACCCGGACCAGTAACTTCCGTCTTTGTGCCCTCAGGGATCTCGCCCTTGCGTTTCTCGATAGTTACAGGGGTGTCCGGGGTCGTGGTCGTATCATCCCAATCCGGTGTATCAATCACCTTCACAGGCACAGTGACAACCGGCTTGTCAGGGGTGGGGTATTTAGGTGTCACCTCGACAGGCGGGGTCAGCAGACCAGGCGTCTTACCCTCAGGAATGGTGATGGTGACCTTGCAATCCTTATCCACCGTAATGGTTACTCCGTCAGCGCGCGTGATAGGACCGGTGGGTTCACACTGGGCCGGGTTATCGGGCCCGTTGATCGGATCAATAATGATCTTGCCTCCCGGCGGGACAGGTGTCGGATCCGGGTAGACCGGTACGCCAGTACCAGCCATACAGACCTTTACCTCGTCCTCGTTCATATCCCGAACCTGAGACTCAGTCACGCTCGTAGCGTTCTCCGGATCCAGGACCCACTTCTTCGCTGCGGTATCCCACTTATACGGCGTGGTTGTCACAGTCCGGGTCTGAGTGACTTTCCGGGTAGCACAGTCTTTCGCACCATCCTCAGCCGAGTCGGCCCATTCGGTTTCTTCAACCTTCACGCCGGGGTTCACGGTGCATTCTTGCAACTCGCTATCGGTCATATCCCGCGCCTGGGTCTCGGTCGTAGTCACGGCCTTGTCAGTATCAAGAACCCACTTCTTGGTAGCCGCATCCCACTTATAGGGCGTAGTCGTCACACTGCGAGACTGCTTGACCTTACCAGCCGCGCAGTCCTTAGCACCCTCATCAGTCGAATCCACCCACTCAGTGGTATCAACCTTGTCAGCAGGCTTGGGCGTACAAACCTGAAGCTCAGCGTCACTCATGTCACGAGTCTGGGTCTCGGTTGTGGTTACTGCGTTTTCGGTGTCCAGCACATACTCATGAGCCACGGTGTCCCACTTGTAGGGGGTTGTGGTCTTCGAGCGAGTCTGAATCACCTTACCCGCGGCACAATCCTTCGCGCCCGCGGCTGTCGAGTCGACCCACTCGGTGGTATCGATCTTGTCTGCGGGGCGAATCGCACACGCCATAAGCTCCGTATCGTTCATGGGCCGGGTTTGAGTCTCAGACTCAACCTTCACCTTATCCGCATCCAAAACCCACGTCTTGGTAACGGTATCCCACTTATAGGGCGTGGTCGTCTTGCTGCGAGTCTGCGTGACGGTCTTAGCAGCGCAATTCTTCGCGTCCGCGCCATCCTGGTCCACCCACTCGGCCGTATCTACCTTGTCGGCGGGCTTGGGGGTACAAACCTGAAGCTCACTATCGGTCATATCCCGAGTCTGAGTCTCAGTCTTCGTGGTCGCGTGATCCGGGTCAGCAACCCATTGCTTTCCGGCCGGATCCCACTTGTGCGGGGTCATGGTCACGGTGCGAGTCTGCGTCACCTGCTTCGTGTCACAATTCTTAGCATTCTGATCGGTCGCGTCCTCCCAGGCGCTCTCGGTCACCGTATCCTCCGGGGCAGGATCACGTACATACACCGAGATCGGGGTAGCCTCGGTGAGCTCAACCTTGCCGTCCCCGGTCGTGGTGAAGACACCCGCGGTAAAGGACGTATTCACGTCACCAACCGTGTTGGCGGTAACGCTCACGGGCAGAGTACCGGTTGCAGTAGGCGCCAGAGTACCGGTAGAAACCTTCAACCCAGTCACGCCAGCAAGACCAGCGGTATCAGCCGGGCACGCAGCCCAAGTCAGGGTCTTACCCGACTTGTCAGCCGCAAGAGCAGCTGTTACTTCGCCACGATCTTGGGTCGTGCACTGGACGCTCGCGCCTTCAGACGGCGTACCAACCGTTGCCAGGGTTACGTTACCCGGTACCTGCCACACGAGCTCACCCGAAGCGTTACCGGTGGTGGCATTACCCCACGAGAGCGTGAACGGAATCGCCGCCGTACCATTCTCCAGTGTCACTGTGTTTTCCGGAGCACTGGTGGAAACAGACGCGGTAGCCTGCTCGACCAGACCGGTGGTGAAGGAGATGCTCTTGGAGCGGCGTACCTCGCTCAGCGGCTGCTGAACAGAATCCAGGATGACCTTGGTGGTACCGGTTTGCGGGGACTTCGCCATGACCTGGGCCTGCACCACATAGTTCGGGGCACCATCCACCACCGGGAACGAAACAGTATCCCCAGGAATGCCGCAATTCTCCCGATCCACGCCATCGGCCGCAACGGTCAGGGTACCGGTACCGGGGTTGGTGACTTTCAAACACGCCGGAAGCGTGGCCGTGACCGTACCTGAATTTAGGCCGTCTTTCGCGGTGAAACCAAGATTCAGGTTACGAACCTGACCAAACAAACCATCCGCCTTATCCCAGGCCGGATTCAAACCAAAGGTTCCATCAACAGCAGTAAAATACGACGATTGATCGTGAATTTTGGTACCGTCTTCAAAAAGTGTCATGAAGCGGACAGGTAGCTCGGTTCCGGCAGGAGAGGTATCTGATTCAAGCCGTTCAACCGCCGCACCGAGACTGATATCTGCTGTATCAAAAGTAGTCCCGATTTTTTCGTGAGGCACAACCCGGAAAGCTTTCACGCCACTCAGATCACCAGCATCGGTGCTCCAGCCCTCCGTGCCGTCACCGAATAAACCACAGGAGAAGCCATCTGTTAGGACATCCGCGTTTCCACGGTAGTACTCAATTGCGTGGCCCTTTGGTTTCTCACGCGAGTATCCCCACGGCGTCCCGGTAGCAAATTTTGTGCGAGAAGAATCAAGTATCATACATGAGGTCACGTTCTTACCTGCATACTGCCCGATCGGAGCAAACCACTGCGATAGGCCCGACCGTTTCGCGTTACTTTGGCCTTTAGCAAGACCGGGCCCCGCACTCAAACCCTCAATATCATCGAAGTACACTGGATCCGACCTCAAGCCACCAATAGTCATATTATCGACCCACTGGGTGATCCCTTCCGGTGAACTAATAACATATTCTTGACCGCTCAAGGTCGTTGCGGTAATTTCTGCGTTCCCGTAATTCACTGTTTTAGGGGCATCTGCAGTGAAAGAAAGCGGAACAGTAATACTAATTTTCTTTGATGTAACCAGGTCTCCACTATACGGGCGATCATACTTACCGATGGTGGGCCACGAGGAAGCCGTCAGATCCGCCCCCGTCACCTTATAAGTGATAACACCCCCTTCGTATTTAACATCCGGACACACCCCTGAGGGGCGCAGCCATTTATCTTCAACGAAGCCTTGAAGAGTATCTCCAGCCTCAGGATCCCCCGTCGAGGCGGTTGTCGTAAAACACTCAAATTGCGTATCGGCTGGCAGGTCTGGTGCTGGGATCCGCACCGTATAGTCTCCAGTTAATGCTTCCAGCCCTTTATTCAAGCCTGTATCCGGGCGGGGAGACTTGATTGTCACATGAAAAGAGCCTTCTGCGCGCCCTCCAGCAACGTTATGTGCAAACGAGGAAAATACAGAAAATCCTACATTGAAGTCTGGTTTTGCCGACACCGTTGTCGACACCTTATTCGAGGTAACACCACCAGCCGTGAACTGGAGCGGGATCACCGAGTCGTTCGCGGCGCGGCGCACAAACACCTTCACCGCCGACTTCACGGACTGACCAGCCTTACCCGTGAGTTCACAGCGAAGCGTGTTCTTATTCTTGTAAGTCAGATCATTCTTGATCGCGCTGCCCGCGTTATTACAAAACGAATCAGAACCCGGAGCAAACTCCACACCCGCAGGCAGCTCCGCCTCAAGCACATAGTCACCATCCTTGGTGACCTGCCAAGACACCTCATAATCAACAGTATCCAGCGAACGCACAACCCCATTATTCGCCCCAGTATCTTTACCGGGGCCCTCTTCTTGGCTGAAGTCAGGGGTACCATCAGCCACAACCGCGACCGCAAGGTCCTTCACCGTATGCTCGGCCGCAAAGCTATAAGACGCTACCCCCCCCCCGTCACAACAGCGAGCGCAGCAATAGACGCCGCAACCCGTTTCCCAATCTTGAACATCAAGACAGCCTTTCTCAGTCCTTTTTCAAGCAAACACAATGTTTGCTTCGTTATCCCGCCACCAGAAAAACCAGCGAGATCTATCCCTTCTCGCAAAACTTTTCTAGCATGGCACGAATAGCCACGCGTGAGTGGCCTTCAAACACCTACCTTAACCGATTTCCTTGCATATTTGTTAAGAGAAAGACACCACTATTCACCCGCCACCCCGCGCACCACCGCCAGATCACCTACTCACAAGCCACTGACCTGCATCTTTACACATTTTATTATGCAAGCATGCGCGTTCACAGCCGCTTCATACGGGTAGTGGTGTTTCTGAAATATGTATTACATCGGAGCCCCCGGCAGGACTCGAACCTGTGACCTGCTGTTTACAAGACAGCTGCTCTACCAACTGAGCTACGGAGGCAATTCTTGCCCGGCACACCCGCCGAGCAAGGAACCAGAGTTTATCATGCCAGAATCCCCCCTCTGGAACAAATAGGGCTCCCGGGAGCTAGCACCCAGCAGGGCGGCGCGAAGCGGCCGCCCCGCTGCGGCGTCGTCGTACCGAAAGGGCACGCGGCGCCGAGGCCAGCTTTACTTGAGTGCGTCGAGCGCGGCGCTGAGCTTGCCGTCGGTCCAGTCCGCCACCTGCTTGCCGTTGAGGAGCACGGTGGGGGTACCGGTGAAGCCGTCGGCGCTGAACTGCTGGAGCGACTGGCCCAGCAGCTCGGAATACATGGCGGGCTTGCCGTCCCCAACGGAAACGTCCGCGATCATCTGCTCGGCTTCGGCATCGGTGAGGCCAGCCTTCTTACCGAGTTCGGCCAGCTGCGCGGTTTGCGGCACCGGCACCTTTTCCTTCGCTTCGAAGAGCGGGGCCGTCATCGCGAAAATTTCGTTGTGGTAGGCCGCGAAAACATCGGGGCGATGCTCGGCCACCCACAGGGCCGAAGCAGAGGCGGTATGCGAGAATTCGTACTGGGATTCCACCACGAGCGGGTGGTAGACCAGCGTGATTTCGCCGTTCTTCGCGCGCTGGGTGAGCTCCTCCGCGTAGGAGGTTTCCAGGCGGTTGCACCACACGCACAGGTAGTCGAAGTAAATATCAACCACCGGCTTACCTTCGTTCACGGTGCCGGCCGCCAGCGAGCTCCCCACGCTCACCCCCACATCCGGGGTCACGTTTTTCGGCAGCTGCGCGGTGACCTTCGGGGCGGAGCGTTCGGCCAGCGCGGTGGCCGGCGCGCTCGGGTACGCGGCCGCCGAACTTTCCTGCGAGGCCGGGGCGCCCGCATCATCCTTCTTATTCGAGAGGATGAACCACACGGCCGCCGCGATGAGCGCCACCACCACAACAGCCGCCACAACCGCGAGCGCGCGATTGCGCCGCGCCCGCTTCTTTTCCTGTTCTTGGAGCCGGGCCGCCGCCGCGCGCGCGGTTTCACGCCGCTGCGCCGCGGAGCTTTGCCGGTTATTCTTCTGAGTCTGTGCCATTCACTTTCCCTCGGTTACGACGACGCGCCTGCGGCCAGCCGGCCACTGCGCCTTTCACCCTGACTTTAACATGTCAATTATCGCCGCTTTCCCTGGGAAAAGTGAGGGCGGGCCGGGTGACATTGCCCGCGCGGGCGGTTTGGTGGGCCGCGCTGCCGGGTACGCCGGCCGTTTAGCGCCCCGCGCCGCCCACAATATCCTTGACCATCGTGACCAGCGGTTCGCCGAAGTACCCGAAGCTGAGCGGGGTATGCGCGGGTACGCTCAGCACGCCGGAGAGCGCCAGGAGCGCGAGTGCGGCCGCGCCGGCAGCCAACACCACGACCCAAAAGGCCCGGTAGGGGCGGGTGGGGGCGAGCTTGGCGAAGATGACCGCGCTGCCGCCGCGCGCTACCCGCCCGCTCGGGCCGAGCCAGGAGATTCCCACGCCCGCGAGGGCCGCTACGGCTCCCGCGCCCGGCCCGGTGAGCCCGCCCAGCCGCGCCGCAACAAAGCCGAGCGTGACCGCGAGGAGCCCCACGCCGTGTAGCGGGATCACGCTGAGGGCGCTTTCCGCGAGGGTGAGCGGGGCGCGCAGAATTTGCCCCAGGTGTTCGCCGCGGAACGGCCCGCCTTCTTCTGCACGACGCCGCCGCAGCCGCGCCGCGTTCTTCTCCGCGAAAGCCAGGCACACCGTAACGAGCGCATATCCCACATATCCGGCGATCTGCCCGGCAGCCACCAGCGCGCATAGCAACCCGCCCAGCACGAAGCTGAGGACGGGGGTGCGGCGGGGTGGGCGGGCCCACGGAGGGAGCGGGGCGGGAGCGGGTTCTAGTGGTGCGGCGCCCGGATAGGGTGCGGCTTCTGGCTGGGAAGCGAAAGGTGCAGCGGGGCCGGGTACGGTTTCCGAATAACCGCTAGCTTCCGGGTAGGGAGTGGTGGCCGGCGCCGCAGCACCCGGCCCCGCTTGGAGATAGGGCGCGGTGGCCGATCCGGCGTAAATGGGTTGGGGCCAGGTTTCCGGAAACGCACTGGGAACGCTATCGGTGGCGTTATAGCTCGGCGCCTGGTTGTAACTCTGCGTTGTTGTCTCCTCTTCCGCCACGGCCGCCCCGGGAAGGGCCGCCGGCACGGTTGCATCCAGCTGGGTGGGCAGGGCGCGGGGTGCGGTAGCGGCGTCGTCGTACCATGAAACCGGATCCGCGAGGGCCGCCACCACCTCATCAATCCCCCACCGCTGCTCCACCGGCTCGGCAAGCGCGGCGTGCAGGGCGTGGGCAATGCGCGGCGGCACGCCGGTCACGTCCACGTCCCCCTCCAGGACGCGACGCATGATCACCGCCGGGTTCGCGCCCGGATAGGGATCGTGACCGGTGGCGGCGAAAGCGATGACCGCGGCGAGCGCCCACAGGTCGGCGGCTTCGTCCGGGGCGTGGCCGCGCAGCACCCGCGGATCGAGGTAGCCGGGAGTGTGGGTGACCGCGCCGGACATAGTCAGGCGGCTATCGGAGCCCGTTTGCGCGATGCCGAAGTCGATGAGGACCGGACCGTTCGCGCCGAGCATGACGTTCGAGGGTTTGAGATCGCGGTGCAGCACGCCGAGGCGATGCACGGAGGTGACCGCGGCGTGCAGCTGGCGGGCAAGGGTCACTAATTCCGCGGGCGGGTAAGGGCCGTCCACGCGCACGTCCTCCGCGAGAGTGGGGCCTTCCACCAGCTGGGTGACGATAAAAGCATCCTCCTCATCCGTTTCGGCGTCGAGAACTTCGGCAACATAGGGCCCGCGCACCCGCTGCAACATCGCAACCTCGCGGCGCAGGCGCTCGCGCCCGGCCGCCCCATCCACGGCCGCCGGGTGGAGGAGTTTCAGGGCCACTCGGGTGCCGGCGCCGTCCACCGCCTCGTAGACCGTGGACATGCCGCCGAAGCCAATGCGCCGCACCAGCCGATAGCCACCAATTTCCTCCCGCATACCTCAAAAATACCGAAGTGTGCCGGCCCGCGCATTTTTAGCGGGAATTCACTCTCGTATTCCCGTTCCTGACGTGGCATAATAGTGGATGAGCGTGTCAATGCCGACCGCTATAACTGATGGAGAATTCCCATGGCTTCTGTGTCACTCGTCAATGCGACACTGTACTATCCCGATGCGCCTGCGCCAGCGGTGGACCACGTGAATCTCCATATCAACGACGGCGAATTTTTCGCCCTCACCGGCCCGGTCAGCTCCGGAAAATCCACGGTTTTACGCATGATTGCGGGGCTGGAGGATGTTGATTACGGGGCGGTGCTGCTGGACGGTGAAGATGTGACCGCGCTGCCACCGTCCATGCGCGATGTAGTGATCGTATTTCAGAATTACGCCCTGTATCCGCATATGACGGTCGCGGATAATATGGGCTTCCACCTGAAAATAGCCGGGGCGGACCCGGATGATATCGCCGCGCGGGTGGCTCAGGCGGCAGATATTTTGGAACTCACCGAGTTTCTGGACGCGAAACCCGCCCAGCTCACCCGCGCCGAACGCCAGCGGGTCTCCATGGGACGGGCGGTGGTGCGCCGGCCCCGAATTTTCCTCATGGATGAGCCGCTGAAAAATATGGATGTGGAAATTCGCGATGAGATTCGCGAACAGATTGCCGTGCTCCAGGAGCGCACCGGCATCACCACGGTGTACGTAACAAACGATCCGCGCGAAGCTTTCAGCTGCGCACATCGGGTGGGCGTCATGGTGGATGGCGCCCTCCAGCAGGTGGGGACCCCCGCGGAAATTCTGGCGGATCTCACCCCGCCCGTGCGGGCTTTCCTGGAGGAAGCCGGGATGGTGGAGGCGGGGGCGCTGGTTGATGGCGCGCCGGGCTCTCGAGCTTTCGGCTACGATTAAGCCGCAGCTACTCCCCGGAAAGGACACTCATGCGATCCTCGCTATCCATTATGGCGGCTAGCGTTGAACCTGATCTCCTCGATCTGCCGTGGAACGTGGCGCTCGAAGAGTGGCCGCGTGACCTCATCGCTGCGCTCCCACGCGGTATTTCCCGCCACACCGTGCGTTTCGTGCGGCTCTCCGGGCGGATCATCGCCATTAAAGAGATTTCCGAACTGGTGGCGGTACGCGAATACGAGCTGCTACGCACCCTCAAGCGCCTCGGGGCGCCCTCGGTGGAACCGGTGGCGGTGGTCTCCAAACGCACCGACGCGGAAGGCAATGCGCTCAACGCCTGCCTCATCACCGAGCACCTCCCCTTCTCCCTGCCCTACCGCGCGATTTTCGGGCAGCAACACCGGCGCGCCACCATCGCCCAACTCATCGACGGGCTAGCCGTGCTGCTGGTGCGGCTCCACCTCCTCGGGTTCTTCTGGGGTGATGTCTCGCTGTCGAATACCCTCTTCCGCCGCGATGCGGGAACCTTCGCCGCGTATTTGGTGGACGCGGAAACCGGGGAGCTTTACAGCCCCATCACCCAGCGCAAACGCGAATACGATATCGACGTGGCCCGCACGAATATTATTGGCGAGCTCATGGACTTGCAGGCCGGCGGGGTGCTTCCCGAAGATTTCGACACCATCGGGGTGGGCGATACGTTCTCGGATCGCTACTTCGAGCTATGGGAGGAAATCACCGCGCAGGTGGCCATCGGCCCGGATGAAAAGTGGAAGGTGACAGAGCGGGTGCGCCGCCTCAACGACCTGGGCTTTGACGTGGACGAGATCGCCATCGATTCCGGCCCAGACGAAGACCGCCTCCTCATCCAACCAAAGATCGTGGAAGCCGGGCACTATTCGCGCAAGGTGTGGCGCCTGACCGGCCTGGATGTGGAAGAAAACCAGGCCCGCCGCATCCTCAACGATATTGACGAATACGCCGCCCTCCACAATAAGAGCGGCAAATCCGATATGATGATCGCCCACGATTGGCTCGCCGATGTTTATGAGCCGACCGTGGCCGCGATCCCGCCCGAGCTCACCGCGAAACTGGAGCCGGCCGAGCTCTTCCACGAAATCCTGGAACACCGCTGGTTTATCTCCGAAGACCAGCAGCGCGATGTGCCGCAGGCCGAAGCCGTGGCCTCCTTCGTGGAGAAGGTACTGCGCCACCGGCGCGACGAATCGACCTTCCTCGATGGGGAAACCGGGGAGATTCCCGCGGTCACACCTTAGGCCGCGCTGTTCTCCGTGAGCTCCTTGATGACCAGCTCCGCGAGCTGAATGGTATTGAGGGCCGCGCCCTTGCGCAGATTATCCGCCACGCAGAAGAAGGCCAGCCCGCGCCCGCCCGGCACCGAAGGATCGCGGCGGATGCGCCCCACGAAGCAGGGGTCCTTACCAGCCGCATCCAGCGGATTGGGCAGGTCCACCACTTCTACACCGGGAGCACCTTGAAGGAGCTCGATTGCAGCTGCGACGTCGACCTCCTTCTCAAATTCCGCATTGACGGACATCCCGTGCGCGGTGTACACCGGCACGCGCACGCACGTCCCGGCTACCGCGAGGTCCGGGATGCCGAGGATTTTGCGCGATTCGTTGCGCAGTTTTTGTTCTTCATCGGTTTCGCCACTGCCGTCCGCGGCAAGGTTCCCGGCAAAAGCAACCGCGTTGAAAGCGATGGGCGCCCGGTACACCTCAGGTGCGGGCAGGTCAACAGCATGCCCGTCCAGGGCGAGGGCTTCCACGTCACCATCCAGCGCGGCGCGCACCCCGGTGGTCAGCTCGTGCACGCCCCGCACCCCGGAACCGGACACCGCCTGGTAGGAGGAGGCAATCAGGCGAGTGAGCCCGTAGGCATCGTGCAGCGGCTTGAGAATGGGCATCGCGGCCATGGTGGTGCAATTCGGGTTGGCGATAATGCCCTTGGGGCGGCGCGCAATATCCTGCGGATTGACTTCGGATACAACGAGCGGCACGTCCGGATCGCGGCGCCACGCGGAAGAATTATCGACGACGACGGCACCTGCCGCAACGAACTTCGGCGCGTAGGTGCGCGAGGCATCCCCGCCGGCGGAGAACACCGCGATGTCAATACCGGCCAAGTCAGCGGTGGCAATATCTTCCACCACGATGCTTTCGCCCCGGAAGGGCAGTTCGGTGCCGGCTGAGCGCGCCGTCGCAAAGAATCGCACCCGGTCCACCGGAACGTCGCGTTCTTCCAGCAGGGCGCGCATAACCCGCCCGACCTGCCCGGTTGCTCCCACTACTGCCAAGGTGATGTTCATCGGCCTGTCCCTCCGTAAACGATTGCTTCTTCGCTGGCATCCAGCCCGAAGGCGGTGTGGACCGCGCGGGCGGCTGCGTCTAGCACATTCGGGTCCACCACCACGGAAATGCGGATTTCCGAGGTGCTGATCATATCCACGTTCACGCCGTTATCCCCCAGGGTTTTGAACAGCTTGGAGGAGACGCCGCTGTGGGAGCGCATGCCCGCGCCTACGATGGAGAGGATGCCGATTTCGGAGCTGACGGCAATGTCCTCGAAACCGAATTCGGCCTGGTTGGCGCGCAGCGCGGCGACGGCGAGGTCCACCTGGTCGCGGGGAACCGTGAAGGAAATATTGCTCAGGCCCACCCGAGTGAGCGCGGTGTTCTGCACGATCATGTCAATATTGCAGTCCGCTTCGGCCACGCAGGAGAAGATTTTCGCGGCGGATCCGGGAAGATTGGGCACGCCCGTGACCGAGATTTTGCCCTGGTTGCGGTCGTGTGCCACTCCGACGACGACGGCGTCTTCGTATCCGCCCTGTTTCGCGGTTTCTTCCACTATCCACGTCCCTTCGTTCTCGGAGAATGATGATCGTACGTGCAAGGCCACATTGAATTTCCGGGCGAATTCCACCGCCCGCAGGTGGAGCACTTTCGCCCCGTGTGCCGCTAATTCTAGCGTTTCTTCGTAGCTGAGTTCGCGGCGTTGGCTGGCCGCGGGGACGATGCGCGGGTCCGCGGAGAGCACGCCATCCACGTCCGTGTAGATTTCGCATACGTCCGCGCCGAGGGCCGCGGCGAAGGCCACGGCGGTGGTGTCGGAGCCGCCCCGCCCGAGGGTGGTGACGTCATTGGTGTCGTTCACGCCTTGGAATCCGGCAATAATGGCGACGGCGCCGTCTTGCACGGTCCGGAAAATGCGTTCGGGAACGATCCCGGTGATGGAGGCATTGCCGTAGCGTGCATCGGTGTGCAGACCGGCTTGCTGGCCAGTGAAGGAGTGCGCCGCGACGCCTTCGTCATTGACGGCCATGGCGAGGAGGGCCATGGAGATGCGCTCCCCCGCGGTGAGGAGGATATCGAGTTCCCGCGCGGGCGGGTTGTCGGTGACGTTGTGGGCAAGGTCCAAGAGATTATCGGTGGTGTCTCCCATGGCGGAAACCACAACAACGACTTTGTTTCCGGCTTTGCTGGTCTGGGCAATTCGTTTCGCCACTCGTCTGAGTCCGGCGGGATCGGCGACCGAGGATCCCCCGAACTTCTGCACGATGAGTGCCACATTAACTCCTATTTTTCCGAGACTTACTAATGGTAACTGGAAGCGCGGGGCCGCCTGCGGGGCATTCCGAGATTTTCAGGTGAGATTGTTCTCCTGCTCGGTGCTCATGTATGCGAGGTGCCGCATTATGCGAAGTGTCGCTTTGTGCGAGGTTCCTCATTGGGGCGGGGCGCTGTGCTTTACGGTGATCCCGGACTGAGCTGTTTAGTTGTGCTCGCCGTGCGTTTCCGCAACTGGGGCGGAAGGCGTGGTGCCCGGAATCACCGAGGGCATTCGTCCCGTGTCTGTCATGCCTGTGCCGGGCGTGCTCATGGTTTCCGTGCCCGTGCCGGGTGTGTTCGTGGTTTCCGTGCCGGGCGTGTTCGTGGTACCAGTACCGGTGGTTTCTGTGCTCGTGGCGGTGCCGGTTTCTGTACCGGTGGTCATCGTATCCGCGGGGATGGTACCTGTGCCGGCGCCAGTGGTGGTGGGCGCGGTGGTGCCGCTGGTAATGCGGGTGCGACCTTCGAAGGCGCGCGAGAGCGTGATTTCGTCAGCGTATTCGAGATCTCCGCCTACGGGGAGTCCGGAAGCGAGGCGGGAAAGCGCGATTCCGATGGGGGTGAGGAGGCGGATGAGGTAGGCCGCTGTGGCATCGCCTTCAATATTGGGGTCGGTGGCGATAATGACTTCGGTAACGCGGCCATCTTGGAGCCGGGTGAGGAGTTCGCGGATGCGCAGGTCTTCCGGGCCGATGCCTTGGATCGGGTTGATGGAGCCGCCTAGCACGTGGTAGCGCCCGCGGTATTCGCGGGTGCGTTCGATGACCATGATGTCTTTAGCTTCTTCGACGACGCAGATCACGGCATCACTACGCCGGGTATCTGAGCACAGCGAGCAGATATCGGCTTCGGTCACGTTGCCGCAGATCTGGCAGAAATGAACCCGTTCCTTAACACGAAGCATGGCTTCCGCGAGCGCCCGCACTTCGGGTTCTTCTTGTTCGAGGAGGTAGAAGGCGATGCGTTGGGCGCTTTTCGGGCCGATGCCCGGCAGGCGCCCGAGCTCATCAATGAGCTCCTGCACGGCGCCGTCATACACCCCCGCCACTACATTCCTCCTTGTGCGGTATCAATTTCTTCAACGATGGTTCCCGAGAGCATTTCCACCACAACTTGCAGCCCGACAACATTGCTCTGCTCGATTGTGGGATCGTCTAAGGAGACATCATCCTCCTCAGTAGAATACCCCACCCCCGCCTGCGGCGCGGCATTATGCGAGCTGTTCGGGCCGGCTGGCGCGGAGCTGGCCGGCGCAGTGGGAGCATTGGCGGTGGACCCAGCACCCGCGACTACCCTACCGCCGGGCGCGCTACCCGCGGGTGCGTTACCACCCGCCGCTCCGTGACGAAGCTGGCGCAGGTGTTCCCGGGCATCATAGGTGGGGACTTCCTGGGTGCGCTGCGGCGGGCGCGGGATATGGAAATCCTGCGTGGGCTCAGGCGCGCCTGGCTGCCCCGCAGCTGCCTGCCCCGCGCCCGGCTGGCTGGCGCCCGGTGCCGGGCTTCCCGGAGATACCGGTACATCGCCCGGGCCGGCGAAAGGCTGCGGCATGGGCATGTTTTGAAGATAGAAGGGAATCTCCCCGCCGGGGTGAGCTGATCCGGAATTAGCCGAGCCAGGGTTGGCCGCGCTCGCACTGACCGCGCCAGAACTCGCATTTCCGGGGGCCGTGGCTTGCCGGCTGTGCGGGTAGTCTTCCGCGTCATCCGGATCGGAGAGTTCTTCAGGTTCGGGCCACTCATCATCCGCGGCCGTGCTACCAGCGCCGCGGGCCGTTTCCTGCCGTGCGGGAGCACCGGCAGGGCTGGCGGGTGCACCGGCAGGGCTGGAGGGAACGGGAGCGGGAGCGGCCGCCGCGGTGGCGGCATTAGCTTTTGGGCGGGCACCACCACCATCGGGGCCGCTCGGGCGCGGCTGAGCTGCCGCTGATGATTGGGGATTCTCCACAACCGCCGCGTTAGCCGGCTGCCCCGCGTTACCCGGCTGCCCCGCGGCATCGGTCTGCTGAGCCGCCGCGGCAATAACTCGCACGGTGACAGGAACCGAGGTGAAATGCGAAAGATGGGCGCTTAAGCGCTCCACGTTGCGCGGATCTTGGAGGGCGCCGAGGACCTTCTCTGAAGAAAACTCCAGGGCAACCTGGTTTCCCCGCGAGCCGAGCACCCGGGTAGGCCCGGAGAAAATCGCTTGGGCGAAACGCCCGGACGAAGTCACCTCCGCCCACCGGGCCGTGAGCTCGGCAGCATGATCCGGCCCTGATTCTTCCGGAGCGGCCGGCTGCTCCACGCTAACTTCGCGCGGTTGCTGCACTGCTGCTGGTTCACCGGCTGGCTGAACGGCCTGCTGAGCCGGGCGTTCTTCCGGTTGCGGAGCACGCTGCTGCGCGGGTTGCTCCACCGGCTGAGCCGCGGCTGGCGCCGCGGGCGATTCCTTAGCCTGTTGAGGAGCGGACTGGGCGGGAGTTGCGGCGTCGTCGTTCTGTACTGAAACGGAAGTAACAGACTGCGGCGCGGACGCGGACGGAACGCTAGCAGAACCCGGAACCACCGGGGCCCCGCGCTGCGCTGCGGCCGCGGCGGCGGCTGCGCGGGCCTTTTCCCGCGCGATGTCCTGCGGAGATTTCCGCGCGGTTCCGCCACTTGCCGCGGGTCCAGTAACCGGGCGCGCCGCACCACCGGAACCGCTCCCCGAAGGCGCTGCCGCACTGCCGGGAAGTAAAAGCCGGGCACAGAGCAATTCTAGTTGCAAGCGCGGCGAGGTGGCGCCCACCATTGCGGAAAGTGCCTCGTTCGCACGCTCGGCACTTTCGGTGGCGCGCGCCGCACCCAGAGCCTGCGCCTGGGTGCGCATAGCGGCCAGCTGATCCTGCGGTAATTCGCCCAAAGCGTCCGCCGCGGCATCCCCCGCCAAATCGATGACGATCAGATCGCGCAGGCGCTGAAGCAAATCTTCTACGAAACGGCGCGGTTCATGCCCAGCACCGATAAGTTCTTCGACGACGCCGAAAAGCTGGCTGCCCGAACTTTCGGCAATGGCGGTGACCGCGCGATCCAGCAAGCCACTATCCGTATAACCCAACAGCGCAACCGCCTGAGAATAGGACAGCGTGGACGTTTCCGAACCGCCCATGAGCTGGTCCAGAACCGAGAGGGAATCACGCACCGATCCCCCGCCCGCGCGCACCACCAAACCGAGCACCCCCGGTTCCGGAGTGATGCCTTCCTCCGCGCAAATCTGCGAAAGGTATTCCTCCATACGCGCCGGGGACACCAGGCGGAACGGATAGTGGTGGGTACGCGAACGGATGGTGCCGATAACTTTTTCCGGCTCCGTAGTGGCGAAAATGAACTTAATATGAGCCGGAGGTTCCTCCACGAGTTTGAGCAAGGCGTTGAAACCCTGGGTGGTGACCATATGGGCTTCGTCAATAATAAAAATCTTGTAGCGATCCCGGCTGGGGGCAAAAGCGGCGCGTTCGACCAGGTCACGGGCATCATCCACCCCGCCGTGGCTGGCCGCGTCCATTTCCACCACGTCCAGTGAACCGGGGCCATCCCCCGCCAGCTCCCGGCACGAGGCGCATTCCCCGCACGGCGTATCCGTGGGCGCCTGCGCGCAATTCAGGCAACGGGCGAGGATGCGCGCCGAGGTAGTTTTCCCGCACCCGCGCGGGCCGGAGAAGAGATAGGCGTGCACCGTGCGCTCCCCGCGCAACGCAGCCATGAGGGGACGAGTTACCTGCTCCTGGCCGATAACATCTTGAAAACGCTCCGGGCGATACCGCCGATACAATGCCATGCTCACGAGTATCAGTCTACGGGGTACCTACGACACGAATCACGCGCGCGAAAAACCTGTGGATACCCGATGGCGGATAGCAGATACAAGACGCCCCACGCACCCGCCAGAGCCCGCATACCCTTGCTGCCTTCCGGCCCTGGGGGAGTTTTGCAAGATGACGCCACGTGGGGAGTCAGGTGCCAGTCTAAACGAGTTCGCGGGGAATGCAAAACACGGGGAGAAACACGGGGAGATCGCTCGGCTTCATTTTCACCATTTTTTGTGTCGGAGGCCCGCGGTACACTCTCTAGCGTGAGTGGGCGGTCCCCGCGGTGGCGGGAGTATCGCCGTCGTCCACAACAACAGGGAGAATCAATGGCTTTCCTTACCGAAGATCTATTGGAAACACTGCGCTCGCGGGCGGCGGCGGTGGATGCCGCCAATGAATTCCCGCGTGAGGACTACGAAGATTTGAAGCAGGCCGGCTACTACGGCGCTTTCGTCCCCAAGGAATACGGCGGGGCCGGCTTGAGCCTGGTGGAGATTTGCGCGGAACAGACCCGTTTGGCGAAGTACGCTCCGGCCACCGCGCTGGGGATTAATATGCACCAGATTATTGTGGGGCTCGGCCGCCACCTGGTGCGCAATGGCGTGGCCGCCGGGGAAAAGATTTTGCGCGAAGCCGCGGCCGGTAAGCTGTTCGCTTTCGGCATTTCCGAACCGGGTAACGACCTGGTGCTTTTCGGTTCGCTCACCCGAGCCGAACGCGATGAGGCCGGGTACCGGCTGTACGGCACCAAAGTTTTCACGTCCCTCGCGCCCGCGTGGGATTACCTTATGACTTTCGGCGCGCTCAAGGATGACTCCGGGGTGCGTGACGTTTTCGGCCTGGTCGAACGGGGCGACGGCGGCTTCGCCATCAAGGATGATTGGAACACCCTCGGGATGCGGGCCACCCAATCCAATTCCACGGTTTTGGACGGCGCGCTCCTTCGCGATGAAAACGTGCTGGGGATCGTGGCGCCGGGTCCGAATAAGGAACCGGTTGTTTACGGCATCTTCTCCAATTTCGAGATTCTGCTCGGGGCTACCTACCAGGGCATTGGTGAGCGCGCCATTGAGGTTGCGGTGGAGCATGTTAAGAAGCGCCGCTCGGTCCTCCACAATGATGTTTACGCAAATGATCCCGATATTCGCTGGCGTATTGCGGAAGCCGCGCTCACAATGAACGCGGTGGGTCCGCAGCTGCGCGAACTGGCCGCGCATATTGACAGCGGAGAGCTGGGCGGGGCGGATGAATACCCGCGTTTCTCCGCAGCCAAGAATGTGGCGGCGGAAGCGTCGCTGCGCACCGTGGAAGAATGCATCCGTGCCTGCGGGGGAAGCTCGTATTACGCGGGTCATGAACTTTCACGGCTCTACCGCGATGTGCTGGCCGGGCTTTTCCAGCCTTCCGATCAGGAATCGCTGCACGGTTCCTGGGCCAGCCTGGTGCTCGGGCCCGTCACGCGTAAGGAGAACTAGCCCTAGAAATCAAGGAGTATCTATATGAGTGAATCCGTACCCGAAGTTTCTTACAGCACGGTTCCGGGCAGCGCGGTTTCCTACGGCGCGAACGTGGATCGCGCGCTGCTCGGTGATCTTCCCTGGCAGCCCGCGCTTGAGCATCTGGATTTGCTGGCTGCGCCGGTGGCGGCGGGTTTGCAGGCTGTTGCGCAGAACAATCCTGAGCTGGGCGCGCAGGCCCTGGTCACGGAGATTGATCCGGAGTTCGCGGATACCGAACCGATGACAGAGCATTACGGGCTCGATTTGGCAGTGTCGTGCAATTGCGTGCTGGTGGCCGGCAAGCGTGAAGGTGAGGAACGGGTGGCGGCCTGCGTGGTGCGGGCAACTACCCGCGCGGATGTGAACCACGTGGTGAAGAAGTTCCTCAACGTTCGCAAGGCTTCGTTCTGGCCTACCGAGCTGGCAGTGGAAGCTTCGGGTATGGAGTACGGCGGGATTTCCCCGGTTGGGGTTCCGGCCGCATGGAATCTCCTGATTGATGAGCGGGTGGCTGCCGGGACGGCCCTTATCGGCTCGGGGCTGCGCCGCTCGAAGCTCGTGGTGCCGGGTGCGCTGCTCGCGCAGCTACCCGGCGCGCACGTGCTGAGCAACTTGGCGATTGAGTAATCGATGATTGACCTGACTGGCGACTGAATAATCGGCGATCAGGTAGTTGGCAATCGGGTAATCGGCGATCTAGCAGTTGGTAATCGAGAAGTTCGCAATCGGACAATCGGCTATCAAACTAACTGGTGATCGAATAACGTGGGCATCACCTCATCATGCTGAGTGGTGCTCACGCCCGAATCTACGCTAAGCTGTACAGGCAGTTTAAAACTGCCCTGGAGGATTCGCCTAGTGGCCTATGGCGCACGCTTGGAAAGCGTGTTGGGTGCAAGCCCTCGGGGGTTCGAATCCCCCATCCTCCGCGAACACAAAGCACCCGCTCCGATTTTTCGGCGCGGGTGCTTACTTTTTCCTGGTATGCCGCGGGAAAGTGGGTGTCGAGGTGGCGATTTCGTGTCGGGTCTTTTTGGGTCTTGACTGCCTTTTTCTGGGTTCTTGGGGGTACATTTGGGGGTACAAACCCAAGGGTGGGTGTTTTGTACCCCAAAGCTATGCGGCAAGCTGACTGACACGCCCCGCAGTAATACCGAGAGCGGCCGCGATATCCCGCGTCGAGTACCCCTCCTCCCGCAAAGCATGAATCGAACGCAAGGTCGCTTCTTGCAGACGGGCCTGTTCAGCTTGGAGTTCGAGTCGCTTCTTGGCGATTGCGAATGCCGTTCCAATTTCCGTACTTAAGCCTTCGCCGGCTTCTAGCTGGATGTTGAATGTAGCGTCATCTGGTAGGTCTGCGGCAAGGATGATCGCGTCGGTCATTCCCTTGCAGAGTTTTTTGATAGTGGGAGCAAAGTCGAGAGCTTCGGGATATTCAACCCCTTGACCAAGCCAGTCACCTTCCTCCCTGGTTACAGTCACGCGGTAGGTTTCCATTTTGCGAGCCACCCTTCCCCGAGTATTGGTGCAAGTTACTTTTCGACCGTCGCTAACATTTCAATGCGTTTGTTGATTTCTCTCGCCTTCACACCTACGAATTTAGCCACTAAACACTAACAGGTCAAGGTTCTAACCATCCCGAGTTCCCTGGCCGCCAGCGAGACAAGGGGTGTTTTTCCGAGATGTACTGCGCGCGTACAACAAATGCAGTACAGCTCCGAAAAGACATAGCTCCCCCGCCGGGGCACGTGTGGCTGCTGAGTATCTTGGGACTACAGCACTTCCCACACAGTACGACTTAGAACTCCTCACACCCTTCGTGCGCGAATTAACAGCCATTGGCACAGTAGGAATGTCCAACCTCGTTTGGAAGAAATCCGAGGGAACCATGCGAACGAAAACCAAGGCCGGCGAACTTGCCAGGTGCCACAACTCCGGTAAGAGTCGGAAGGAAAAACCCAATCCGTTTACCCCTATAGACGAAGCATGTTTACAGGGGTAAACTATCCGTTGTGAAACGGGCCCGCCTCTTGAACGAGCTCAAGAAAATCGCGAAACAGACCGGCCATACGCTCGTAACCACCGAAGGCACTCGCCACACGCGCGTTACCATCGGCAACGTAAGCGACATCGTGGGGCGCCACCGCGACATTCCAGAGGAAACCGCAAAGGCCACAATCCGTAAGTTCAGGAAAGGACTAGGACTATGAGCAGGACGCACGTGAGAGCCTTCCGCGACCACGGATGGTGGGGGCTCGAACTTACAGTAAACGGGGAAATTTACCATTCCCAAGCCCGTAGACTCGACGAAATTAGCGATATCGTCGCCGATGCGCTCAATCTTCTTAATATTGAAAACCACGGATTCGATTTAGTCATAGACGTTGGCTCAACCGCTGAAACTATTGCCCAGGCCAAGAAACTATCCCGGCAAGCTCACGAACTTCAGGCACGTGCATCGCAAGCTACGCGAGAAGCCGCTGCCAGCTTGCGATCTTCGGGTATGACCGTCCGTGAAGTTGCAGAGATTATGGAGCTTTCACCCGGGCGTATTTCCAAGATTCTACAAACAGCCTAGGAACCACGAAATACCACCGGGCACCCACGCTTTGAGTAGCGTGTTGTGCGATGCTTATACCATAACCACCGCGGGGGGGGAAGCTTCTTCAGCTTCCCGCCCCGCGTGCATCCATTTATTTTTTGAGGCCGGCCCAACCGCCGCCCCGGCTCGCCACATCGTGAGCGAAAGTCCGGGCCGCCTAGCTGCGCCGTCGTACTAGAAGATGCCGCTAGTTGCTAGCGTGCGTGCCCTCCGCACCGCGCAAAGCGTCGCGCGAAACATCCGCGCCGCTCATGTTATCCGCACCTGCGGCACCTCCCGCGCGCTCCGCAAGCTCCGGTGTGCTCTGCACCCGCTGGCTCGCCGGCGTGCGCGCCAGCTTCCCATCGGGCTGAACATCCCAGGACCGTTCCAGGTGACCTTCCGCAAGCTCCGCACCCGCGGGGGCCGAGGCCGGCGTCGCCGGTTCGAGGGACGTACCGCGCAGGCGCGATACCGCGCGCATGCAGTGGTAGATGATAATGGCACCGAAGGAACCGAGCGCGATTCCTTCGAAGACCATATCCCCCACCGCCCAGGTGTAGTTCGCAATCGCAACCACCATCGCCACCGCGGCGGTATTGAGATTGACCGGATCGGAGAAGTCCACGCGGTTCTGCACCCAGATACGCACCCCAAGCATCCCGATCATGCCGTAGAGGATTGTGGCCGCGCCACCCAGCACCCCGGGAGGAATCGTTGCAACGACCACGCCGAACTTCGGGAACATGGACAGCAGCAAGGCGCTCACCGCCGCCACAATGTAGGCCGCGGTGGAGTAGACGCGAGTCGCGGCCATCACTCCGATGTTTTCCGCGTACGTCGTGGTACCCGAGCCCCCGCCCGCACCGGCGAAAACGGTCGACAGGCCGTCAGCGAACAGCGCTCGGCCGGTTACCCCGTCCAGATTGCGGCCGGTCATCGCGGACACCGACTTCACGTGACCCACGTTCTCCGCGATCAGCACCAGCACCACCGGGACGAACAGCCCGAGGGTCGACACATCGAAAGCCGGGGCGTGGAAAGTGGGGACACCCACCCAGCTGGCATCGCCAATCGCGCTGAAGTCCACTTCCCCGCGGATGCAGGCGCATACATAACCGATAATCACGCCGATCAAAATGGACAGACGCCCGATAATGCCCTTGAAGAGAACCGTCACCGCGAGCACCGCCACGATGGTCACCACCGCGGTCACCGGCGCGGCCTTGACGTTATTCCAGGCAGCGGGAGCCAGGTTGAAGCCGATGAGTGCCACGATCGTGCCGGTCACCACCGGGGGCATGAGCTTATCGATCCACCCCGCACCGAAGACCATCACAATGAGGCCGACTACCAGCAGGGCCGCACCTGTCGAAATAATGCCACCCTGGGCGAGCGCCATCCCGTGCGAATCAATGGGACCGCCGCCCTGGGTGTAGCCGGTCACCGCACCGATGGGCGCAATGAGGGCAAAAGAAGAGCCCAGGTAACTGGGCAATTTTCCGGCGGTAATAAGGATAAAAAGAAGGGTTCCGCATCCCGTGAAGAACAATGTCGTCGAAGGATCGAAACCCGTTAGTAGGGGAACGAGGAACGTTGCGCCAAACATTGCAACAACGTGCTGCATTCCAATGCCGATTGTGGCTGGCCACCCCAGCCGTTCGTCCGGTTGAACCACCTCACCCGGCGCGATGCGCACACCGTCGCCGTGAAGTTTCCATACTTGTGCCATGAATGCTCTCCTCGTTGCTCTTCGCGCGGGCTTACCCGCACATCAGAAGGAATGGGTTCGCAATCTCGCAGTGGCGACCGGGGTACCGCGTGGCGACCGGCCCGCCCACACTCGTTTGAACCTGAATTAGTGTATGGCTTTTTGCGGTCGCTGCAAGTCCCGCGCGACTCGCTTCACAGGGGCGACGACGCCGCTACCGCTCAAAAACTAGGTAAACACTACCTAAACGAGGGGAGATGGGATGTGTCACACCTCCCGGCTTGGCGAGACGGTTGGCGACGGATGCGGCAATTGGGTTCACTACGGGCGGCGCCCGATGCAGCACGGAGTTGCCGGACGGCGCGACAGTGCGGGCTATCTCCCAGCGCGCGCAGCTGCTTTTTCGGGGCCGGTGAACTAGCGTTAAACCCGTGACCCAGCAGCATCTTGGGCCCCGCGAGGCCTACCGTCGTAAGATCCAGCAGCGCCAGACCGTGGTGTTCAGCATCGTGTCCGGGGCGCTCGCACTTGTTTTTGCCCTCTGCCTGCTCATTTGGCTCGGCATTATCCCTTCCCCGATCAATAAGGAATTCGCGGCGGACCCGGATCCGGATGAGGTCACCATCCCCTGCCTGAGCGGCCCCACCGCGCCGCTGGAGCTTTCGAAAATTAACGCGAATGTGTATAACTCGACGTCGTCGAGCGGACTTGCGGCGGAGGTTGCACATAACCTCGCGGAAATGGGTGTCACGGTAGGAACGACGGCGAACTGGCCAGCCGGTGTAGATAAATACGGCGCGATTGTGCAGGCCGGACCCGATGGCCTGGCCGCTGCCTACACCCTGGCGACGTTCATTCCCGATTCGGTGGTGGGCTTCTCTAATGACACCACGGGCCAAACGGTCACGGTGATTCTTGGTGAGAAATTCGATGCGCTACGCAGCCCGGAAGATGCTGCCGCTCAGCTCACCGACGGGCAGCTCACGTCCCCGGGCAATTGCGTGCCGGTGAGCGAAGCACGGAAGTAGGCGCCTTGAGTTACGCGAGCGGGGCGGATTAACGCCCCGCCCCACCGCGCGCCTTCGGGGCCTAGGTTGCTAGCGCTTTATGCGCGGCTAGCTCGCGCGGCCACGCTACTTGCCTACCACCGCGCCCGGCCCGAGGTGATCATCGCGGTCCGAGTAGAGCACGGTGAAGCGCTCCACCACCACATCCCCGGCCGGATCAAATTCCAGCCCGGCCGCTGCCGCTTCCGCCCGGAAGAATTCCGTGTGGGCGGCGCGCCAGCTTTCCAAGCTGCAATCCCCTTCGCCTTCAGCCTGCGCGACCTCCGCACTGACCTCCGCAAAAGGCATGACCTCCACGCTATCGGTGCGAATAAGGGCACGCGGGCGTTCCTCCCCATCCAGCACAATCGCCAAATCGCCTTTTTCGGGGAGCGGCACATCTTCGGCGCGGTAGCTATCCGCCCAGCTCGAGGTGGCAGTTTTCTTCCCTGCCACAATAAGTTCCGCAATCTCGGTGGCCTCATCGGAGCTCAAACCGAAGCTAAATGCCGGGGGCCGAAAAGCGGAAATTGATTCACCACCGGTGATGACCTCAAGCGGGTTGATTTTCCCGCGCGTGACCGCGCGGGCCCAAAAAGCTTCGTGGAAGCCTTCTACCTGGGTGTTCTCACTCATGAGCGCCCTCCTCGGACGGTCCGGATAGTTCGGACGGTTCAGACAGTTCAGACAGTTCGGTCGGTTCGGAAGCGTGTTTCGCTGGCCCCGGGTTCAAACCTTCGGCCTCCAGTGCGGCGTTGAGCCACTGGGTGGTAAGAATACGCACCAGGGCATTAGCCCCCAGGGCCCCGCCCGCGATGGTCAGCGCGCGATACCCGCGTTTATTCCAGCGCCGCGCCCCGGCGATAACCATCGCCAAACCCAGCCCGGCCTGCGCGGAAGAAATAATCTCCAGCAGCCGCGGATGATCCAGGTAGAGGCGCCGATACACTTTCCACATTCCAGCCGGGGCCGAACCGTAACCGGATACCTCATAGGCCAGGGATGCTTTCATGCGTTCCGGGAACGCCTGCGGGGTAAAGACGGTCGCTTCCGGAAGATCCGCCGGAATATCGGCGGCTTCCCGCGCCCCGCGCAGCACTTCGCCCACCGCGGCCGGCAGGCCCAGCACTTCGAGGAAGCGCGGCACCGCTTCGGATACCGGGGCGGTGAGTGCCTCGGTGAGATCCCCGGCATCCACCTCCGGGAAATCATCGAGAATACGCCGCACCCGCGCCCCCGCTCCCAGTTCTTCTCGGGAGAAGGCCGCGGCGGCGCTATTGGCTTCCACGTGCGGGAGATCCTGGAGGGTATCCAGCCACTTCCAGTAGGTGATCCCGGAGTTTTGCCGGATCACCAAAACCGGGTTGCGCCAGCTAGGCGCCGCCCCCGCGGTGGAAAGCACGATCACGAATCCGGGCCGCCGCCCGATTTCCGCATCGCGCGCCAGGGGCACATCGGCCACCATGACATTGGCGTTTCCGTGCGCGAAAACAGCCACCGGTTTTTTGATGCGCGCCGCCAGGCCCGGCACCCGCGCGAAAGGCACATCGGAAATAGCCACCATGGGCCCGTCGTGCATGGTCGGGATTTTACCTTCATCGCCGGGCAGCAGCGGGGAATCCGAAACCGGCGCGAAAGCCTGAGGTTCCTCCACTATCGGGTTCGCCGCGGCCGGTTCCGCCGCGTGAGCGGCGGCGGCGTCGTGCTGAAGGTGTGCATCCGCGTACGCGAGATCCGCTTCCGTGACATCCACTTCACCCAAATCAATATTCGGGTACACCACGTAACCATCCACCTCGATGTGGATTTTGCGCAGCTCGTGATCCATTTTTTGGGCGAAATCCACGAGGTTGAGGCCGGGCACGATGCCGGGTTCTTCCTCCCGAGCGCTCGCGCCGGTATCGGCATCCGCGCCGGCCTCAGATTCTGCACCGCTTCCGGAATGCTCCGCGCTTTCCTCGCCAGCCGGCGCCGGCGTGCCGCTAGGCCCATCCGTTTCGGCCGCTTCCAGCACGCTCCGGATCGTGGCGACGCGGCGCCGCTTGCCGGTCACCGCGATTTCAAAACGGAAAATATCGCCGTCGTGATCCCCGCGGACCACCACACCTTCGCGCGCGAAGAATTCCTCGAGCTGGGCGGGGCTGGTCAGGCTCTGGTCGAGCCGCTGCACCTCACCGCGAACCGGCCTCCACTGATACATTGTCCCCTCCGTTCATCCGTGCCCGGATCCGATCGACCTGGTAGAGCGAAATTCCCGTGGCGACCGCGGCGTTGAGCGATTCCATGCGCGCGGCAATCGGAATCGAGGCAATCACATCGCATTTATCGCGAATGAGCCGCGCGAGCCCGCGCCCTTCCGAGCCGGTCACCAGCACCAACGGGGTATCAGCCAGGCTGAGGTTCTCCACCGTGGTGGAGCCGCCGCCATCCAAACCGACCACGAAATAGCCCATTTTCTTCAGCTCATCGAGCGTGGAAGCCAGGTTCGTGACCCGCGCGGTCGGCACAATCGACACCGCCCCGGCCGACACCTTCCACACCGTGGCATTCACGCCGGCCGCGCGGCGTTCCGGCACGATCACCGCGTCCGCGTTGAAAGCCGCCGCGCTGCGCAGCACCGCCCCCAGATTATGCGGGTCGGTCACCGAATCGAGCGCCACGAAAAGCGGCAGCGGGCCGCCCGCTTCGTGGCGCTCCAGAGCCGCGTGCGCTTCCTCAATAGCATCCGCGTACTCGTAAGGCGGCACTTCGATGGCCACGCCTTGGTGCACGGCGTTATCCGTCATGCGGTCGAGCTCCCCGTGGGAAACTTCCACCAGCGGGGCGCCCAGCGCGGTTGCCTGCGCCGCGAGCTCCGCCAGGCGCTCATCGCCCACCGCGGAAGTCTGCATAAAGACCCTGGTCAGGGGCACGCCGGCCCGCACCGCTTCGCGCACCGGGTTGCGCCCGCAAATGAGTTCGTGGCCGGGGGCGAGATGCAGATCGCGGCGTAGCTTGAAGCTGGAACGCTCGCGCGCTTCGGCTTGCGCCTTGCGGGCATCGCGCACCTGCTTTTCCTTATAGGCCTTGTGGTAGACCCGTTCCTCCGCTTTCGGGGTGGGGCCTTTGCCTTCCAGGCGCCGGCGGTTGTTCCCGCCCGAACCGACCGTGGCCCGCTTCTTGCCCTTGGGGCGCCGGGTGCGTCCGTCTCCCATATTTCTCCTACTTTTCTTCCGCGCCGGTGGCGGGCGTTGCTGTTGCGGTGGCGGGTTGCTCCGCGGCGGCCGCGGGCGCGTCTGTGCCGGCCGCGGGCACTTTCGCCGCGGTGGCGGGCTTTTGCGCGTTTTCTATGTGCCAGTGCGCGCCGTCCGCCGAATCTTCCACCGCGATGCCGGCCGCGTGCAAAGCATCGCGGAGCGCATCGGCCCGGGCCCAGTCTTTCGCGGCGCGCGCGGCCGCGCGTTCCTCCAGCATAGTATCGACGACGGCGCCCAGCGCCCGCGCGGTTGCTTTGTCAGCCCCACTGGAATTACGCCAGGGAGCAGCCAGGGGATCCAGCCCGAGCACATCGAGCATGGCCCGCACCCGCACCTGGGCGGCGCGCACTCCGGCACTGTCCCGCTCCGCGAGGGCGGCGTTCCCGTGGCGCACCTCCTCATGGATCGCGGCCAGCCCGCTCGAGACATTGAGGTCATCATCGAGGGCCCGCACGAATGCTTCGGGTAGATCCGCCGGACCGACCGCCGCGATTTCTTCCGCCGGTACTTCTTCAGTGGCGGCAACCGCGCGTTCCACGAAGCCGGCCAGGCGCTCCCACACCGCCCCGGATTCCGCCAGGCCTTGCGGCGAGTAATCCACGGTGGAGCGGTAATGCACCGTTCCCAGCGCGAAACGCACCACCGCCGGGGATACCTGCGCGGTAACATCCTCCAAAGAGATGACATTCCCCAGCGACTTACTTATTTTTTCGCCATTAACGGTCACCCATGCGTTATGCATCCAGTACCGCGCGAAATTACGCCCGGCAGCATGGGCTTGCGCCTGCTCATTTTCATGGTGCGGGAAGCGCAAATCGATCCCACCACCGTGAATATCAAATTCCTTGCCCAGGTAGTGGGTGGACATCGCGGTGCACTCCAGGTGCCAGCCCGGGCGCCCGCGCCCCCAGGGAGTATCCCAAGCTGCGCTTTCCGGTTCGCCCGGCTTAGGGGCCTTCCACAGCGCGAAATCATGCGGATTACGCTTATCGGCTTCCCCGCCTTCCTCATCTACCACCATATTTTCGAGCTTTTGGCGGGTGAGGGAACCGTAATCGGGTAGCGATGCGACGTCGAAATACACATTGCCGGGCTTGCCCACATAGGCGTGGCCGGCGTCGATAATCTCCTGAATAAGCGTGATCATCTGCGGGATATGCCCGGTAGCGCGCGGTTCGTACGTGGGATCCAGGATGCCGAGAGTGCGGTAGGCGGCGCTGAATTCCTTTTCGAAACGGTAGGCCCAGGCCCACCACGGGGCACCGGCCTGCGTTGATTTATCGAGGATCTTATCGTCAATATCGGTGACGTTGCGCACCAGGCGCACCTCATTGCCGCAGCGGCGCAGCCACCGCACCAGCACATCGAAGGCCAGGGCGGAGCGAATATGCCCGATATGCGGGGATCCCTGCACCGTAGCGCCGCACAGGTACACACTGACCTTCCCGGGTTCCAGGGGAACGAAATCCCGGACGGCACGGGCTGACGAATCATAGATCTTGAAGCTCACGTAGTCAGTTTACCCGCTCCCTGCCGGCCAGGCAGCGCCCTTCCTCTGCTGGTGTACCGAGACTGTGCAACTGCGCCGTGGCCACAGCTGCGTCGTCGTACCTATTCCCGTACTACTGCCTCGCGAGCGCCGTTCAACGCCTCGTTACCCTCCTCGCCTACGATGAAGCCATGCACAACACTTCCGCGACGCCGAGCGCGAGCATGCCGCCGGCCACGCAACCGGCCAGCACGCCGGGCCCGCAACCGGCCAAGACGCCCGCCACCCCGCCCGCGCGTTCCGTTCTTTTCAACCGCCGCGTGCTCCCGTGGGCGCTGTGGGACTGGGGTTCGGCAGCTTTTAACGCCGTCGTCACGACTTTCGTTTTCACCCCGTATCTGTCCAACGAAAAATTCTTCGGAACCCAAGCCAATGCTTTGATCGGCTGGGGCCTGGCGCTGGCCGGGCTGCTCGTGGCGCTTATCGCGCCTGCGGTGGGGCAATGGGCGGACCGTTCGGGGAAGAAAAATTCCCTCCTCACCCTCACCACCCTCGTCACGATTGTGTGCATGGCGCTGCTGTTCCTGGTGGCGCCCTCGCCGTCCTACCTGTGGCTCGGGGTGGTGCTGCTGGCCGTGGGCAATATTGTTTTCGAGATCGGTTCGGTGGTCTACAACGCGATGGTCACCGATATTTCCACGCCGGCCACCCTGGGCCGCATCTCCGGTTTCGGTTGGGGCATGGGTTACGTGGGCGGTATCGTGCTGCTTCTCATCCTTTTTATTGGTTTCATCAGCCCGGATACCGGCTGGTTCGGGGTGACGAGCGCGAACGGGATGAACATCCGCGTGTGCATGATCGCGTGCGCGCTGTGGACGCTTGTTTTTTCCGCCCCGCTCATGGTGCTGTCCCGCGACGAAGCCCCGCGCGGGGAACAATCCCGCGGCGTCATCGCCGCCTACCGGGCGATTTTCCGCTCTATTGCGCGGCTGTGGCGCGCGGATCGCTCCACGTTCTGGTTCCTCATTTCTTCCGCGATTTACCGCGACGGCCTGGCCGGCGTCTTCGCCTTCGGCGGGGTGCTCGCGGCCCGCGTTTTCGGTTTCACGCCCGGGGAAGTCATGATTTTCGGCATCGCGGCGAACGTCATCGCGGGGGTTGCGACCATTGCGTTCGGGTGGTTGGAAGATATGATCGGCGCGCGCCGCGTTATTTTGATGTCGCTCACTTTGATGATAGCCTGCGGCTGCGTGTTGTTCTTTATGCACGACGCCGGAAAATCCCTCTTCTGGGTCTTTGGCTCTCTGCTGTGCATTTTCGTGGGGCCGGTCCAGAGTTCTTCGCGTACCTACCTGGCGCGGCGTGCCGGCCGGGAGAATAGCGGCGAGCTTTTTGGCCTCTATGCCACGACCGGCCGCGCGGTTTCTTTCCTCACTCCGGCGCTTTATTCAGCTGCGATTATGAGCTTCGGTTCGCTGGCGGGAGTGAGTGGTGACGCCGCGGCCCACTACGGAATCCTCGGAATTATCGCGGTCCTCGCGGTGGGGCTGGCTGCTTTCTACGGTTCGCTGCGGGCCGGGCGGCAATAAATCTGGCAGCGTCGTCGAACCTTCATGCGTGAAGCGGCCCGGGAGAATTCCCGGACCGCTTCATTTACACGGGCCTCAAAACGTGCCTGTACCTCAAAACGAGCGTGCGCCGTGAAACAAAGGCGCCACGCACCTGAGGCGAACTAGGCGGAAGCCTCGGTACCTTCTTCTGAGCTGCTTTCCCGGCCTTCGTTGCCTTCGGCGAGGATCTCATCGAGGAGCTCCCCGGCTTCTTCTTCGCTCAATTCACGGGCGAGGGCAATTTCCGAGCAGAGGATCTGGCGGGCGCGCTGAAGCATCCGCTTCTCCCCCGCCGAGAGGTGGCGGTCGGTATCCCGGCGGGTCAGGTCACGCACCACTTCGGCTACCTTATTGACATCCCCCGAGGTGAGCTTTTCGGTATTCGCCTTGAAACGCCGGCTCCAATTGGAAGGTTCTTCCACATCCTGTTCGCGCAGAACCCGGAACACCACTTCAAGCTGATCTTCGTTGGAGACATCACGGACCCCAACTTCCTCAATGGATTCGGCCGGAACCTGAATGACCATATCGCCCTGCATGACGTTAAGCGTGAGATAGGTGCGCTTTTCACCCCTGATAATCTTGTCCGAAATATCAGTAATTTCCGCTGCCCCGTGATGCGGGTAAATAACGGTTTCTCCGACCTTGAACGGCATTGAATCAGAACCCTTTCTCCGCTGCGCGTTCGCGCAATATGCGCATATCCGATAGACATTTTACCATTGACGGTGTAGTCTCTGATCTTTTTTGCGCTGCAAGCCACAAAGCGCTGAGGTGCGGGCCACAAGTTCGCAGGCAGGCGGGCCGCCCATAGTTCGCAGGCAGGCGGGCCGGCCGTTCACCGGCACGCGGGCACGCGGGCAGCCGCCCGCGCTCACGCCCGGCCGCGACTACTCAGAAACCAGCTTGTAGCCGAGCCCGCGCACCGTCACCAGCGCGGTGGGCGCGGAAGGATCCACTTCGATCTTCGAGCGAATCCGCTTGACGTGCACATCCAGAGTCTTGGTGTCACCCATATAGTCGAGGCCCCAAATGCGGTCGAGGATCTGGGGGCGGGTAAGCACCCGGTCCGGGTTACGCAAGAAGAGTTCGAGGAGTTCGAATTCCCGCAGCGGCATGCTGATGAGTTCCCCGCCCACGTAGACTTCGTGCTTATCGGTATCCATTTCGACCCGGCCCACCCGCAGCACATCTTCGTCCACGTCGTCGGCGGCCCCGGTGCTGGCCCGACGTAGCACCGCCCGCACCCGCGCCACGAGTTCCCGGTAGGAATACGGTTTGGTCACGTAATCATCCGCGCCGACTTCCAAGCCGACTACCTTATCGATTTCAGAATCCTTGGCGGTGAGCATAATGATGGGCACATCGGAGGTGGCCCGAATCCGGCGGCATATTTCCTCCCCGGACATCCCCGGAAGCATGAGGTCAAGAAGCACCACATCGGGGCGCGCCACCCGGAATTGTTCGAGGGCCGCGGTGCCGTCCGCGGCGGTGACCACCTCGTAACCGTCCCGGCCCAGGTTGAATGCGAGGGTATCGCGGTAGGTCGGTTCGTCATCAACAACAAGAATCGTGGTCATGGTGTTTCGTTACTTCCTCTCCGAATGCTCAAGCAGACCGGTTTCAAGACTAGGAGCCGGCGCAGAATTTCCATCAAGCTCGGTTTTCCCGGCCAACGCAGCGCTACCGGCCGGCACAGAACTAGCCGCAGGCTCAGCACCAGCAGCAGTGTCAGGAATATAGGGCTCGGGCAGGCAGATGGTGAAGGTAGAGCCCTGGCCTACCTTGCTCCACAATTTGATGCGCCCGCCGTGGTCCTGGACCACGTGCTTGACGATAGCGAGGCCGATCCCGGAGCCCCCGGAATTGCGGTCCCGGGCGGCATCCCCGCGGTAGAACCGTTCAAAAATACGCTCGCGTTGCGCCGCCTCAATTCCTTCACCTTGGTCGACGACGGAAATAAGCACCTGCCCATCCGCCAGCGATGTTGCTATCGAGACCCGCCCGTGCGGCCGGGTGTAGCGCACCGCATTATCCAAAAGATTGCGGATCGCGGTGGCGAGCATGCGCCTATCTCCATACACCGTGAGACCCGGCTGCCCGCCGCTCACAATTTTCACTCCGCGATTGGCGGCTTCCACATCCATCCGCGCAACCGATTCGGCCACCACCGCATCTACATCCACGAGCTCCGTGGTGGTCAGCGCATTGCCCTCTTGGAGGCGCGAAAGCTCGATAATGTCCTGGACCAGGCCGCGCAGGCGCACCACTTCGGTATCCAGCTGAGCGGTGAAATGCCGCACCGCCTGCGGGTCATCCGCCGCGCTTTCGAGGGTTTCCACCAGCAAAGAAATCGCCCCCACCGGGGTTTTCAGCTCGTGGGACACATTGGCCACGAAATCCCGCCGGGTTTCCTCCAGTTTGAGCTTCTCGGTATTGTCCTCGAAAAGCACGAGCACCCGCCCGCCGGATAGCGGCGCCGCGTAAACCATCAAACGGGTATCGCTCTGATTTTTCAGCGTGGAACGCTTAATGGAGAGCGGGCGGGAGAGCACCTCCCCGGTATCACGCACCCGCGCCACCAGCTGGATGAACTCCGAGCGCACCAGGCGATCATCGCGCACCAACCCGAAACTGTAGGCCTGGGTCGAGGCACGTTCCACCACATCGAGGGCGGACACCAGCACAAAGAATTGCGGAATCGCCTCGAGGACTTTCACGGCGTCCTCCACCGGCTCCACCGTGGTGGTCACCCGCAGCGGGCGCAGGGAACGCTGCGAATAGGCGAAAGCCAGGGAGGCGATAATGCCCACGGCGATCCCTCCGCACACCGCAGCAAGAACAGCGATTCCTTCTACCATGGTTCCAGACTAGCCTGTCCAAGCTCAGCCTGGCACTCCCCACAGCCCCGAAACCCCGCTATTTACCTACTGTTTACGCAATATGCCGCTAGTGTTAACCCCATACTGCTGAAATGAAACCTGTGGTGCGCCGCCGTGCGCTACGAACGCGCCCGCGGGCGCACAGACATGAGGAGCTTTAATGCGTCAAGAATTCCGCAACGAAATGAAGACGCTCGAGGAAACGCTTGCCAAGCAGGCTCGCAGCGCCGCTCGGGCGATGGAACACGCCGCAGATTCGCTGCGGAACGCCAACCTGGCCCTGGCGGAGTCGGTTATCGATGCCGATGCGAATATTGATGAGCTGCAGCGTCAGATTGAGGATATGGCTATTTCGCTGCTGGCACGCCAGGCGCCGGTCGCCTCGGATTTGCGGACCGTGGTGACCGCCATGCGCATCGCCATCACCCTGGAGCGCATGGGCGATCTGGCTCGCCACGTTGCCTATATTGCGCGCGGGCGTTTCCCCGAACGCGTGGTGGGCGGCCCCGGCTATGACCTGCTGGTACGCATGGCCGATGAGGCCGTGCGGGTGGGCCGCCAGGTGGAAGAGCTGGTGCGCAAGCAGGACCTCGCCATCGCCGATGAAATCGATGAACGCGATGAGGTTCTTGACGATCTGCACCGCCAGTCCTTCCAGCTGGTGCTTGATGAAGATAACGGCATGAGCCACCAGGAAATCGTGGACGTGGTGCTGCTGGGTCGCTTCCTGGAACGCTACGGGGATCACGGGGTGACCGTGGCGCGCCGCATGCACTTCCTGGTGACCGGCCTGCGCGTGGATGTGGAATCCACCCCCGGCACCGAAGAGGAAATGCTCGGTGGCGACTTCCCCGAAGGTTTCTCCGCCGGGGATATGGAAGACTAATTGCCGCCTCGCCGCTCCGGCCAGGTTCGCGGGCCAGCTCAGCTCACTAGCCAGCTAGGCTCCCGCGGCCGGCCGGCCGCGGCGTCGTCGTTCGGGCCTGTACTACACGCGGTCGCTGACGCGTGCGGTGCGGGCCCGCACTAGTTTCCCGCGCACCGGAACACTCAACCACACGAGGGCGAAGAGCGCCGTCGTCACTAAAACAATGGCCGCGCCCGCCGGAATATCCGCCGCCCAGGACAGCCACACCCCCACGAAAGCGCTCGCGCACCCGAGGAGCGGGGCGAGAAGCATCATCGTGCCCACGCGGTCGGTAAGGAGGCGCGCGGTGGCGGCCGGGGTGACGAGCAGCGCCAGCACCAAAATATTGCCGATGGATTGCACGGAAATCACCACCGCGAGCGCGACGGTGAGGTAGAGGCACACGTCGACGAGCAGCACGCGGGTGCCGGTGGCGCGCGCGAAATCGCGGTCCACGCTCACGGAGAGCAGCGCCGGATGGAGCACGGCCAGGAAAAGCAGCACGGCCGCGGCCACCACCGCGGAGGTGAGCACGTCGGAACTATCCACGCCGGTGAGCGACCCGAAGAGGAAGGATTCGAGGGAGCCGGTATAGCCGGGGATGCGCGCGATGAGCGCCACGCCGAAGGCGAAAGCCGCGGCCATAAAGATCCCGATAATGGAGTCTTCGCGCAGGTTGCGGTTTTGCGAGGCGAGCGCGATAAGAAGGGCGACGACGCCGCCCGCGACCGCTCCGCCCACCAGAATGGACCCCTGGAGCGCGAAAGCGATAACGATGCCGGGGAAAACGGCGTGGGCCAGGGCATCCCCCAGGAAAGACATGCCGCGCAGCACCACGTGCACGCCCACCGCCCCGCACACCACCGCGGAGAGCATGGCGACCAGCAGCGCGCGCGGGAGGAAGCCGAGGACCGGATTGGACAGGTCGGCTAGGAAATCAAAGAAACTCATGCTTTCACCATTCCGAGGACGCGCAGCAGCGGCGAGGAGGCCCGCACCTGGAACGTTTCCATCCACAGGTCGGCGCGGAGGATATCGGCGGGCGGGCCGGCCGCGATAATTGTGCGGTTGAGGAGGGCCACGCGGGTGGAAATATCGACGGCCTGGGTGAGGTCGTGGGTGGACATAATGATTCCGGCCCCGCCGGCGCGCAGCGAAAGGAAAAGATCGGCCAGAGAATCCTGGGTGGGGTGATCGAGTCCGGTGAAGGGTTCGTCCAGGAGGAGGATGGCCGGGTCGCGCACGAGGGCGCGCGCGATGAGGATGCGCTGTTGCTGCCCGCCGGATAACTGCCCGATGGGACGACGGCGCATCTCGAATAAATCGACCCTATCGAGCGCCGCATAGACTTTTTCCCACGCGCTCCGCCCCAGGCGCGCCCGGGCGAGCAACCCGCGGCGTTCCAGCCCGGTGGCCACCAGTTCCTCCACGCTCATGGGGTAGCCCCATTGGGTGGCGCGGGACTGGGGTACGTAGCCGATGGCACGGTGCGGGCGGCCGGGCCGGACCCGCTCCCCGCGCACCTCGACCGTGCCGGCTGCCGGGGTGAGCAGGCCCATTATGCTGCGCATGAGGGTGGTTTTTCCGGCACCGTTCGGGCCGATGAGGCCAACGAGCTCGCCGGCGGCCACCTCGAGATTCACATCGCGGAGCACCCGCACTCCCCCGAGCACCACCGCGAGGTCACGGACCCGTAGCGCCGTTTGTTCCGGTTCTGCTGCCACGGCTACTCCCCTTCCGGCACGCTGGAGCCGGATTGCGAGGTGCTGGCGGGAGCCGCATCGGCGGCGCTGCGTTCAGAGGAGCTTTCTTTGGCGGCGCCGTCTCCGCCATCGCGGGCCCGGGTGCGGGCCGCGAGCGCGGCGTCCTGGTGGCGGCGGCGCGAGGCGCGCGCCCCGATGAAGCCGGCGGCAATGAGGAGCACCGCGCCGGCGCAGCCGATAACCACCCAGCGCAGCGGGATTTCCGCCTCGCCGGCAGCCGGGTTCTGGGAGCCGTTCGCGCCGGATTGCGCCGAACCGGATTGCGCGGTGCCGGATTGCCCCGCGGCGGATTGACCGGCCTGCGCATTATCCGCGGCCGAGCCGCTGGCAGCTGCACCGTCGCTCCCGGCCGGCCACTGGGCCGCGCGGGCGTCGTCGGCAGAAGTATTCGCACCCACCGCGAAACGCAAGGTCACGGTTTTCTCCACCTGGGTGCCGTCCGTGAGCTGGGCGGATACCGTGAGGCGCACCAGGTGTACGCCGGGCTGGGTGAAGACCCAGTTGGCGTGGGTGTGGGTATTGAGGGAGACGTGCACCGGCTGCGAGGTGGCAACTTCGGAATTCCACAGCAGGGTGGGCCCGGAGAAATTACCCGAATCGACGAAGGCGGTGAACTGGCCTTCCCCGGCGTGCCCGCCGTAGGTGAGGGCCACATCGCCATTGACGCGGCTGACCACGCCCGGGTCCTGGGTATTCCAGCCGAGCCAGACCACGTCGGCGAGCTGCTGCTGCGGGATCACGTAGGCCGGGCCGGAGGCGTGAATAAAGGAATAGGCATCGGTGGCGGGCACCTCCATGCGGGCTGCCTCCCCCACCCGGAAGACCACGTCGTCCACGGAGCGCCACACCGGCGCGGCGCCCGAATCATCGCGTACCAGGAAATCCCAGCCGGTATCGGTGAGCCGCGGGCCCATATCCACGTGGCCGGAGCTGATCTCTACCGGGGTGCCGGCCGGGGCCAGCTGCTCGTCCCCGCTCACCGTTTGGGTGAGGGCCGGATCGACGGCGGTGCTGGAGCCGCTCCCGCTAGTGGAGCCCGGCGCGGTAGGCTGCGCGGGTGCCGGATCCGGATGGGCGAAGGCCCGCGCGGGCATGGCCAGCACCAGGGCGCAGCTGAGCGCAGCAAGGACCAGCGCGGCGAGCAGGCGGGCGCAAACAGGGCGGACGGCGGCAAAGCGCGCAACGCCGGAACGTGCGCTCAGGTGCGCGGTAGAGAATCGAGTCATGAGTTGTCCTTCGTGGGTTCGGAAGAGGTAGGCAGGGGCAGCCGCGGGACCTGGTAATCGGGAGGCCAGGCCGGCAGCGCGCCCGGATCGAGGCAGCTTTTCAGGGCGCGGCCATTGGCGATCATCATGGCTTCGTAGGTGGTGGCGACGCCGTCGAAAGAATCAGAATAGAGCTGGCAGACCGTCACACCCGCCGCGCCCGCCACAGCCCGCAACTCCCCGGCGTGCGAAGCCGTGGTCGGTTCCCCGAATACCGCGGGAACGCGCAGGTCCAGCAGCGTGTGGGTGAGATTGGCGAGCTGGCGCGCGGAAGGCTCCAGCGCCGGATTCGGAGTGACGAAACCGACCGTGTCCAGCCCGTAGGCACGCGCCAGATAGCCGAAGCCGTCGTGCGCGGTTACGAGCTTGCGTTGCCGCGCCGGAATAGAGGCGACGACGCCGCGCAGCCATTCATCCACACCTCGCAATCTGGCGATATACGCCTGCGCATTGGCCGCGTAGGTGGGTGCACCTTGCGGGTCCAGGGCGCTGAGCTCGGCCGCGATAGTTTCCACATAGGCGATGGCATTCGAGGCATCCAGCCACAGGTGCGGATCAACATCGCCGTGCACGTGTTCGCCGAGCACCGCCTGCGCCAGCACCCAGCTGGTCTCCCCGGCCCGCCCTAGGAAACGCCAGGCGGGATCACCGGGAATCTGGGTGGCCACGGTATGCGGCACGGCCACAACCGCACTATCTGGGGAGACCTCGGTGGTGCGGGCCGATTCGATTTCCCCGCGCAGGGTAATGACGCCACTATCGGCCATGGTGATATCCACGTGGCCAGCATCGATCACCCGGCTGCGCCCGGTGCTGGCCGGGTCCACGCCAACGGCGAAGACCACCGTGCCCTCCCCGAGGCTGCGGCTCTGGCCGTTCTCCTGCACTTCGGCGCGCATGCGCAATTCGTAGATGCCGGGGGCGGAAAAAGCCCAGGACATATGGGTGTGGGCCTGGGCGGGGAGATCCACGTGGCCGAGGTCCTCGCGCGAAGAATCGATATAGACCTTGGGTTGCCCGAACGTTCCGGTGGTGAAAGCGGCGAGGGTGCCCGGGCCGGTGACCGAGACCGCGCGCAGCGAAACAATGGGAGCCGACGTGGTGGGGGCGGAAGGGGCGGCGTCGTCGTTCCCCTCCCGCGATTGTGCCGCAACGGGTGCCCCGGCACGGAAACCGAGCCACACGGTACTGAGAGCTGCGTCTTCCACAAGCGCGATGTGGCGTGCGCCGTACGCGACGGCCGCCTCACCCAAACCGACGTTTTTTACGCCGGGGCGCCTGGTAGCATCCATGGTGGCGAGCAGCGCTTGGTCCTCCAGCAGCAATTGGTTGGAGAAGACGATGTCCGCCCGGGCCAGTTCCCGCAAGGACCGCAGTGACGGTTCAAAAGAATGCGGGTCTGCCCCGGGCGGCACAAGGGAGGTCACCTCACCCCGCTCGCCCAGAACATTCTGGGCGAGGTCCGCGAGTATCGGAGTGGAGGCGACAACCCGTGGCGCATCGGAATTCCGATCGCCAGTTTCGGCGCGGGTCCTCACTCCCGCGGCCGAAACACTACCCGCCAGCGCTTCCTGGCTCCCACCGGAAGGGATACCGGCAGGGCAGACCATCGCGAAGATGGACGCGATGGCGGGTAGCAGCTTCATCATGCTCGGACACACACCTCCGGATACGTGAATCCAGGCCGCCGGGCGGCGGCGCTGCGCTCGGCTTTCGAGGCCGGGCGCTTCCCAGGCAGCGGCCGAGCCGCTCACAAGCCGTAACGATAACCGTTATCATTACCAGCTCAATGGTAAGGGGTGGTGCGGGGATGGACAAGTCCCGGCCGCGCTGCCGTGACTGAGTTAACAGCAACAGGGCCCCGGTGTGACCGGAGCCCTGCTACCTAGCTTGCCTAGCTCAGCGCTAGCAGCTGCGAATTACGTGCGCATGACGCGCGAGTTACTTGCCCTGGTTGGCAACTTCCGCGATCTTCTTCTGCGCTTCGGGATCGAGGTAGGTGCCACCCTTCTTCACGGGCTTGAGGGTTTCCTCATCAAGCTCGTAGACCAGCGGAATGCCGGTGGGGATGTTCACGCCCACAATGTCATCATCGGAGATGTCATCAAGGTACTTGACGATACCGCGCAGCGAATTGCCGTGCGCCGCGATCATGACGGTCTTGCCAGTCTTGATGGCGGGGACGATATCGGATTCCCAGTAGGGCAGCGCGCGCGCCAGCACATCCTTGAGGCATTCCGAGCGCGGGATCGGCTCACCGGCGTAGCGGGGATCCTGATCCTGCGACCATTCCGAACCGAGCTCAATGGCCGGCGGCGGAACATCGTAGGAGCGACGCCACTGCATGAACTGCTCTTCGCCGTATTCGTCGCGGATTTCCTTCTTATTCTTGCCCTGCAGCGCGCCGTAGTGGCGTTCGTTGAGGTGCCAGGAACGCTGCACCGGAATCCAGTGGCGGTCGCATTCATCCAGGGCAATATTCGCCGTGGTGATCGCGCGCCGGAGCAGCGAAGTAAAGAGGAGGTCGGGGAGGATGTTGTTCTCCTTGAGGAGCTTGCCGCCGTGAGCGGCTTCCGCGCGCCCCTTTTCCGAGAGCGGCACATCAACCCAACCGGTGAACAGGTTCTTTGCGTTCCAATCGCTCTCACCGTGGCGGAGCAATACCAGTGTGTAGGTCATATTGTTATTCTTTCATGTCGCGGCGCGGGTTACCACGCCCTTTGCCTAGAACTTAAAGGGGAACGACGACGCTCAGCAGCCACTTAGCAGCCCGGCGCGTTCGATTCCACCGAGCAGGATCCGGGGCCCGAGGAGCTCGGGTCGGAACTGGGGTTATCCGAAGGGGACGAGGAACACGAAGCCAGGGCCAGGGAGCACAGCAGTGCGCCCGCCACAGTCAGTAGTTTCTTCTTCACCTTACCCACTCTACCGATGGAAGCTCGCCGCGGGCGAGCCTTGAGGCCTAGCGCGGCGGGCGCCGGACTGCGTGTCCCCGGCGCCCGCCACCTGCCAGGCTGGCTTTGCCGGCTTAGTTCGCCGCGCCTTCAGCTGCGCCGTCGTTCTTCTTCTCCGCCTTGGCGCCCTTCCCGGAAGCCTTTGCGGAAGCGGGCGAGGCGCCCTCGAGCTGGGTATCGACGAGCTCTTCAGCGGCCGGATCATCCTGATCGGCTTCGGCGTGCTCGAGGCTGGCCTTGGCCTTGTGATCGTAGATCTCTACCTGGGCGTTCGTGGCCGATTGCGAGGCCGAGGGCCGCGAGGAGTCACCCTTGCGCGCCTTCGCGGCCCGGCGGCGGGCCGCCTCACCGGTGCCGAGGTCGGCGAGCACATCCACGCCGCGCGAGGCGGTGTAGCCCACTTCGCCTTCGAAGGCGTCCACGATGAGGGTGCGCAGTTCGGAGACGAGCGGGGCCTTCGGGTTGGCCGGGGTGCACTGGTCCTCCAGGGCGCGGTCGGCCAGCCAGTCGAGCTTGGGCTCAAGCGCTTCCCAGGTCACCCCGTTGGCCTTGAGGCTCATTTCGATACCGAGATCCTCGGCGAGCTTGGTGACCTCGTCGATGAGGGACTGCACGCCCTCTTCGGTGGTCGAGGCCGGGAAGCCCATGTAGCGCGCGAATTCCGCGAGGTCTTCGTCGGCGCGGTAGTGCTCGTAGGCCGGGAAGATGGAGTGCTTGTAGGGCTTGGTGGCGTTGTAGCGGATAACATGCGGCAGGAAGATCGCGTTGGTGCGACCGTGCGCAATATCGAATTCACCGCCGACCTTGTGCGAGAGCGAGTGGACAATGCCCAGGAACGCGTTCGCGAAAGCCATACCAGCCATAGCCGAAGCGTTGTGGACCTTTTCCTTCGCTTCCATATCGCCATCGAGCACGGACTTGCGCAGGTTCGCGAAGATGAGCTGGGCGGCGCGGATGGACAGGCCGCGGGTGTAATCGCTGGCCATCGTGGACACGTACGATTCAATCGCGTGCGTGAGCGCGTCCATGCCGGAATCGGCAGCGGTGCGCGCGGGCACCGAATCCACGTACTGCGCGTCCACAATCGCCACATTCGGGGTAATCGCGTAATCGGCGAAGGGGTACTTGACGTGGGTTTCGGCGTCGGTAATCACCGCGAAAGGCGTACATTCCGAACCGGTACCCGAGGTGGTCGGGATGGCCACGAACTGGGCCTTGCGCCCCAGCTTCGGGAAGCGGTAGGTGCGCTTGCGGATATCCATGAACTTCTGCTTCATGCCGAAGTACGAGGATTCGGGGTGTTCGTAGAAGAGCCACATGGCCTTTGCGGCGTCCATGGGAGAACCGCCTCCCAGGGCGATAATGCAATCGGGCTGGAATTCTTCCATGAGTTTCGCCCCGCGGAACACCGTGGTCGAGGAGGGGTTGGGTTCCACGTCCTGGAAGATGTTCCAGGCGACGTCGTCCCGGCGGGCCTTGAGGTGATCGATAATAACGTCCACGTAGCCGTTCATGACCATGCCCGGGTCGGTGACGATGAAGACACGCGAGATCGCGGGCATCTTCTGCAGGTACTGCGTGGAGTACCGCTCGAAGTACGTCTTCGGCGGAACCTTGAACCACTGCATATTGTTACGCCTTTCCGCAATTCGCTTGATATTAATGAGGTCGACGGCGCTGACGTTATGCGAGACGGAATTCCGCCCGTAGGAGCCGCACCCGAGCGTCATGGAGGGGATGAGGCCGTTGTAAACGTCGCCGATGCCACCGAGCGCGGAAGGAGCGTTGACGATAATGCGGCAGGCCTTCATCCGCAGGCCGTATTCGCGCGCCACGTCCTTATCTTCCGTGTGAATCACCGCGGTGTGGCCCAGGCCGCCGAAACGCAGCAGCTTTTCGGCCACGTCGAAGCCTTCGGCGTCGTTTTCCACGGTGGTGTAGCCGAGCACCGGGCACAGCTTCTCACGCGAGAAGGGTTCTTCGGGGCCCAGGCCCTCCAGCTCAACGAGGAGGATCTTCGTGCCGGTGGGAACGTCAATACCCGCACCTTCGGCGATGCGGTCCGCGTTCATACCCACAACGTCGGCGCTGATCGTGCCATCCGCCTTGACCATGAACTTAGCGAGCTTCTTCTTTTCCTCCGGGGTGACGATATGGCAGCCCATGTGCTCAAATTCAGCAAGCAGTTCTTCACGGATCGAGGCATCGATCACGAGGGACTGTTCGGAGGCGCAGATCATGCCGTTATCGAAGGTCTTCGAGAGGATGAGGTCGTTAACGGTGCGCTTGATCTTGGCGGTCTTGTGCACGTACACCGGGGCGTTGCCCGGGCCCACGCCCAGGGCCGGCTTGCCGGTGGAGTAAGCGGAGGCCACCATGCCCGCTCCCCCGGTGGCGAGGGCCAGGGAGATGGAATCGTGGTTGAGCAGGGTCTTCGTGGCTTCCAGGGAGGGAGTTTCGATCCACTGGATGCAGTGTTCGGGGGCGCCGGCGGCAATCGCGGCGTCCAGCATGACCTGCGCGGCCAGCGCCGAGGACTTTTGCGCACTGGGATGGAACGCAAAAATAATCGGGTTGCGGGTCATAATTGAGATGATGCACTTGAACATCGTGGTGGACGTCGGGTTGGTCACCGGAGTCACCCCGGCGATCACGCCCACGGGTTCGGCAATTTCGATAATGCCCTTTTGCTTATCCTGGCGAATAATTCCCACGGTGCGGTCATACTTGATGGAGTTCCAGATATATTCCGTGGCGAAAAGATTCTTGATGCACTTATCTTCGTAGAGGCCGCGGCCAGTTTCTTCAATGGCGGCCTTGGCGAGCACCATGTGCTGATCAACCCCGGCAAGGGCCATCGCGTGCACAATCGCATTAATCTTTTCTTGATCGAAGGCATCGAATTCTTCGAGGGCGGATATTGCCTGCGATGCCAAGCGATCGATCATGTCACCAACGTCGGTGCGGTCACCAATTTGCTGAGTGGTAGCCATAGTTCGCTTTCTCCCGATGGATCCGCGCCTGTGTCACCTTCGGCATATAGCGTTGCCCCGCGCTGCGGGAGGCCCGCGGTGCGGGAGAACGCCGGCTCTTGACGAACCACGCGCGTTTCCGTGCGAGCCGTGATGCCGGTTGCCGGCTCCATCGTCGCTCGCGCCTTTACCTTAGCGAATGAAAGATGCTTGCGTTGTAGCGCAGCTCGCACCGGGCGCGCCGCCGGATGAGCGCGGGGAAAGTCGGGACTTTCTGCCTGTTACCTGCGGTTTTACGCGCGGAAAACGCGCTGAAAAGCCCTGAAAATTCCTCAGAAAATCGCGGCTCGCGCGCGCGGTGCGGAGCTAAAAGTAAAAGTCAGACAACTTCGCGGGACTGATGTCCCCTTCTTCGCCTCCCGCAAAGTTATTTTTTTCACGACGGCGCTAGCCGGGCAGGGCGTGCTTAGGCGGGTGGAGCGGCGCTTCACGGGGCTCCACTCACGCCGCCGGCGGGATGCCATTTTCGTATTACGATAATTCTATGGATGAAACGATTAAGGGAATGCCAGTTACCGAAGAGCAAATACAGGCATGGGCCGCTGAAGCGGAAACTGGCTACGACGTTGACACTCTTACTAAACGGGGGCGGGGACGCCCCGGGCGAGGCGCTGTTCCCAGCCAGGTGGTTGCCGTCCGTTTCACGCCAGAGGAAATTAGAACCATTGACGCCCGTGCTCGGGAGCTCAATGTGACACGCTCCGAACTGATTCGCGAAGCCGTCTTAGCATGACAATTTCACTCATGCCTCAGCCCGGAAACATGCACCGAAAACAAAACCGGCGGGGCTACTCCTGCGCGTTATTGGCCGGCTCGCTCACCCGGCGCAGCGCGGGCACGAGGGCCAGGACCGCGAGCAGGGAAAGCACCAGCGCGGCCAGCAAAGCCACCAGCAGCACGGGAGAGAAAGAAGCGTCCAGGGAAACAGAACGCATCTCCATGAGCAGCCAGCCCGCCCCGAAACCGGCCGCCGTTGTGATTGTGGCGATGACCGCCAGCGGCAGCACCGACTCCACCACGAGCATGGCGGCCAGCTGGCGCACCTGCATGCCGCTTAGGCGCAGGGTCAGCAAAGAGCGGCGTCGTTCCAATAACCCCGCGTACGTCGAGACCAGCAGCGACACAATCGCCACCGCAAAGGTCAGCGCGATTCCGGCGTAGACCAGGTAGGTCATCGTCTCCACGGTCTTGTCCACCACCACCGCGATGCCGCGCCCACCTGCGAACACATACACGCCGCCCGGCTCAGTGAGCTGCGCATTCATGAGGACCGTGCGCACGGCCTCAATATCGCCCGGCTCGCGCAGGTCCAGCAGCACCGCGCTCGCCTCCCCGGAAATATACGCGTTGTAACTTCCCTGCACGGTTTCGGCTAATTGCGTGGCATCAGGAGCTTCGACGACGGCGCCCGGCGCATCCGCCAAATCCCAGAAATTCACGCCCATCACGCCACCGCCCTGGCACGTGAGTCCCACAGCCCGGGCGGCGGTATCGCAGGGAAGCACCACCCAGGACCGCGCGAGATAGGGCACGGTAAGAGCCTGGGCCCCCGGAATATTCGCGGGAATCGCCCGGGCCGCGGCCTCGGCCTGCTCCGGGCTGAGGTTCGCGAGCACCGCGGTGGTGGCCGGCATCTTCTCCGCCACGGTCGGCACCTGCGCGCCCAGGAAATCCACTTCGGAAACAGTCGTAATAAAGAAGGTACCGGCGAAAAGCGCGAGGATCACCCCGGAAACCGAGCGGGCGATCCGCCCCGAATGCGCCCGCACGTACTTTTGGCCGATAATCATGGGCGCTCGCTGCGCCCAGCGCGCGCTCAGGCCAGCCAGCGCGTAGATCAGCCAGCGCGCCGCCACCACCAGGCCGAGCATCATGATGACCAAGGCCAGCAGGAAGAGATTTTGTTCGGTGCCGGTGGCGTTATCCGGCTCGCTGGTGACATAGAGGTAGCCGAATATCGCGCAGGCCAGCGCGATACCGGCGAAACTGAGCGGAGAGGGGAGGGTGAGAGTGCGGCGTCGTCGTACCACCCCCAGGGGCGTGGCATCGATGCGCCGCAGCCCCCACAGATTCGCTCCCACCACCATCGCAATAATCGCGAGCGCAGCAAGCGCGTAGGCCAGCGGCGTGACCGCGAGAGACTCGGCCCAATAGCGCCCGCGCGCCAGCGGGATCTCCGCGAGAAGCGGCCGCGCCGCCGTGAAAAGCGCCGCACCCAGCACGTAGCCGGCCGCCGCTCCCACCAGGGCCTCAAGAATGAGAATCCCGCGCACCTGCCGCCGGGTAGCCCCCACCAGGCGCAAAGTGGCGTAGCGCTGTTCGCGCTGGGCACTGCCGAGCGCCGCCGAAATGGAAATAAGGAAAAGCACCGGGAAAAGCAGCACCACCAGGCCGATGAGAAGCAGAATGAAATTCGGGTCGCTTCCGCTGGAGCCGGCCGGCTCGAAGGACGCGAGGCTGCGGGCATCCTCCACGTCGCTCAGATCGGTGCCCACCACAGCGAGCAGGTCGTCCGGGCCGTTGGTGAGCTCCTGCGGCAGCGTGCCCCGATCCACGCGCCCGAAGCGGTTGCTCACCGCGGGATTCGCGCTGGTTTCCAGCAGGGTGCGGGCACCGCGGGAGAGCAGATATTCGCCGCGGCCCGGCCAGGTCATGCCGTGCAGTTGCGCCGGATTGCTCACCCCGGCCGCGTCCACATACACGACCTCGACCTGCGCCCCACCGATCACCGCAAGGTCATCGATACCGGGGCGATACATTTTTATGTGCGACGACGCCGCAGCTGCGGGCAGATCCGAAACAAAAGGTGCATCGTGCAGGGTGTCCTCCCAGGATTCGGCGGTGCGATCCAGGGTGGCGTGGGTGAAAGCCGCGAAGGCGAGCAGGAGGACGGTTCCGAAGGCGACCGCGCCGGTAATGAGGGCGAGGCGGCCTTTGGTGCGGCTGAGGGATTGGCGTACCACGATCCAGGCCATATGCATGGTTATGCCTCCAGGATTCCGTCGTGGACGATGATCTCGCGGTCCGCGTAGGCGGCGATTGTTGGTTCGTGGGTGACGAGCACGACGGTCATGGCGTGTTCGCGGGCCAGTTGGACCAGGCCGCTCATGACGTATTCGGAGTTGAGGGAATCGAGGGAGCCGGTGGGTTCGTCGGCGAAAAGGATGCTGGGGTGCGGGCTCAGCGCGCGGGCGATGGCGATGCGCTGGGCTTCCCCGCCGGACATTTCGCCAGGCAGGGCCTTCGCATGGTCCGCCAGGCCGACACGTTCGAGCCAGCGGTACGCGGTGGCATAGGCGGCGCGTTTCTTGGTGCCGCCCAGGAGGAGCGGCACCGCGATATTATCCAGGGCGGTGAGCTCCGGGACGAGTTGGCTGAATTGGAAAACGAAGCCGAAATCCTCGCGGCGCAGCCGAGTGCGGTCGTTATCGGAGAGCGCGGTGAGCTCGCGGGGGTGGGTTTTGGGGTCCGGACCAAAATAGGTGACCGTGCCGCTATCGGGAAGTTCGATGCCGGCCAGCGCGTGGAGCAGGGTCGATTTGCCCGATCCGGAAGGCCCCATAATCGCCAGGACTTCCCCGCGGCGAATATCCACGCTGACGCCGCGCAAGGCCGCGGTTTTACCGTAGCTTTTCGCGAGGTCGCGGGCGGAAAGAATGAGATCGCTCGCGGCTGTCGCGGCTGCGATGCCCGTAGCCGCCGGGCTCATATCCGTGCCGGTCACAGTGGTATTGCTCATAGCTCCTCCTTGAGCTGGTCGAGGCGCGAGGAGGTCAATTGGATCCACCGCAGATCTGCCTCGATATGGAAAATGGCGCTGTCGAGAAGAAGTTTTTCGGCGAGCGGGGCGTTCTGTTTGCGAGCGGTGAGTTCGCGCATGCGTTGCTGGTGGGTGGCCCGCTGCGCTTTGAGGTAGCCGGAGGCATCGCCGGTGACGAGGAGCGAAAGAATCGTTTTGAAATAGAGGTCTTCTTGGAGGGCGAGCGCCGGGACTTCCGGGGTGGCCAGCCATTCACGCAAGGAACGCTCCCCGGTGGTGGTGAGGGCGTAGCGCGTGCGGCTCGGGCCACCCGAACTTTCATGAACATCGACCTGCGCGACTTTGGCATCGCGGGCCAGCCGCGCCAGGGTGGCGTATACCTGGCCGGCCAAAATCGGCTTATCTCCCGCGAAGTAGCGGTCGTAGAGCTTTTTCAACTCGTAGCCGTAATTCGGTTCGCGGGTAAGCAAACCGAGGAAGGCGTACTGAACTTCCATTCCGATACCAACTATTCACTCAGTAACTAGTTCTACTAGTCACCGAGTGTATAGCGGCCAGTGCGGGGTGCGCAAGGAGTGCGGGAGCCATACCGAAAAGTAAGTGCACCGGGCGGGTTGCGGTGATAGCCACACGGGCACGCGGGACGGCAGGCGCGGCATCGTCGTTACTACCGCAGGTCAAGGAGGCAAAAACCGCAAACGATTTTGCCACTCAGTTTGCGTCGCACGGATTTTGCCATTACCCTTTCAACCATGGCTCATAACACCGCTGCATTCGTATCCGCCTCCATGGCTCTGGGTACCTGCATGTGTATGTGCATGCGAATGTGCATGTGCCGCTAAATTCAGTTAGCGCATTTTCCGCCGCATCGCCCGTAGTGGGCACAATTCCCTTATTTTTCGGATAGCAGTATCCGTAGTTTCACGCACCCAAAAATGGATTAACTATGCCTAAAACCCTATCTTTTGCCACCCGAGTTGTTAACGATTACTCCGCATCGCGCCCGGATGACCAGTACCGCGCGGTGATCCCGCCTATTTATTTGGCCTCCACTTTCGAGCAGCCCACCGACGGCTCGGCCGGACCGTACGGGTATCAGCGCAGCTCCAACCCGACCCGCGGCTCCGTCGAATCTGCGGTCGCGTACGTGGAAGGCGCCGAGCACGCCCTGGCTTTTGCCACCGGAATGGCCGCAACCGCAACGGTATTTTCCTCCCTGACCACAGGCGACCGGGTTTTACTTACCTCCTCGGTGTACGGCGGCACATTTCTCTTTGTTGATGAATTTTTCGCCCGCCGCGGGATAACCGCCGAGTTCGTCGACGATTTCAACGAGCTGACCGAGATTCCCGAGGATACCGCGCTGGTATTTCTGGAATCGCCCACGAATCCCACCCTGCGGGTGACCGATATTTCTCATGTTGTGACTTTGGCGAAAAAGGTTAATGCCAAGGTGGTTGTTGATAATACGTTCTCTACCGCCTACCTGCAAAAGCCCCTGGAACTGGGCGCAGACGCCGTGGTGTACTCCGGAACAAAGTATTTCGGCGGGCATTCGGACGTTTTAGCGGGCTTCATTTTAACGAACGACGACGCCTGGTATGCCAGCCTGAAAATAGCCTCCAAGGCGCTGGGTAATCCCCTCTCCCCTTTCGATTCTTATTCGATTCTGCGCGGGTTGAAAACGCTTGTTATCAGGCTCGACCGGCAGCAAGAAAACGCCGCAATCCTGCGGGACTACCTTGAAAATCACCCGGCAGTTTCGCGGGTATTGGCACCCGGCTGGTATTCCGCGAAAGAAAAGGAGATTCACGCCCGTCAGTCGAAGGGCGACGGCGCGCTCTTCGCCTTTGAGCTCGCTGAAGGTATCGACTTCCACACCTTCGCGAAGAATTTGAAGCTTATGCGCTTCGCGGTTTCCCTGGGCTCCGTGGAAACTCTCATCTGCCACCCGGCAAGCATGATCCACGAAAATCTGAGCCCGGGAGAACGCGAAAAGGCGGGCATCTCTGATCGCCTGCTGCGCTTATCCGTTGGCATTGAGGATGCTCACGATCTCAAAGCCGACCTAGAAAATGCCCTGTCCGCTATCAACTAAGGGAACCATCAGGTACCCAAACTATTAATCACCCCAACCATCAATTAAGGGAACCACAATGAAGAAAATATTTAAGGTGCTGGCTGCCGGCCTTGCCGCCGCGACCGTACTGAGCGGTTGCGGAGCCAAGAAAGACGCGCTCGCCCAGGTGGAAGAATCCGGAAAACTCAAAGTGGGTATCGAAGGCACCTTCGTGCCCTACGGCTACCACGACGAGTCGGGCAAGCTGGTGGGCTTTGAGGTGGAGATCGCCAAGCTCATCGCCCAAGATCTGGGCGTTGAACCCGAATTCGTTGAGACGAAATGGGATTCGCTCATTGCCGGGCTCGATACGGGCAAATATGACATCGTCATCAATAACATTAACCCGACCGAAGAACGCCGGCAGAAATACGATTTCACCAACCCTTACGCCATTTCTCGTTCCGAGATTCTGGTGAAGAAGGGTGCCGGTATTACCAAGCTGGAGGATCTGAAAGGCAAGAAGTGCGCCCAGACGCCGTCTTCTGACTACGGCCAGACTGCCGCCGCGGCCGGCGCCGAGATCGTACCCACCCAAGGTTTTTCGGAATCAACCCAGCTGATCATTAACGGCCAGGCAGACTGCACGGTCAACGACGTGGTGACGGTTTCTGACTTCCTGAAGAAGACCACCGCCACCGATCTGGACGGCATCAAAGTTCCCGGCGGCGAACCGGTCCAGATTTCGGTCATGCTGGCCAAGGGCTCCGATCCCCTCAAGGACAAACTCAACGAATCCATTGCCAAGGGCCTCAGTAATGGCTCGTACGCAAAGATTTTCGAAAAGTACATTGGCGAAGATATTTCGCCTAACTAAGCCCACATAAAAGGTACGTCATGAATACGATCACGCTATGGCTCGAGTCTTTTCCGCAACTCTTAGAAGCCACGTTAAAAGTTACGATTCCGCTTTCGCTCATCTCTTTCGCGATTGCGCTCGTCTTGGGCATCATCACCGCCCAGCTGCGGCTATCGAAGAGTCGGATAGCTCGAGCCATAGCGTGGTTCTACGTGTGGATTTTCCGCGGCACCCCGCTCCTCGTGCAGCTATTCATCGTCTTTTTCGGGCTACCGAAGGTTGGCATCACGCTATCGGCCTGGCTCGCCGCGATCATCACTTTTTCCCTCAACACCGGCGCGTATATTTCCGAGGGAATCCGCGGGGCGCAACTCTCCATCCCCTCCGGCCAGTGGGAGGCCGCATCCACCTTGCGGCTCACGCATTGGCAAACACTGCGGCACGTTATTGGCCCGCAGATCTGGCGGATCGCCCTGCCCTCGATCAGTAACGAGTTCGTGAACCTGGTGAAATCAACGTCGCTGGCGTCCGTTATTACTATTTCCGATGTTTTCCAGATCGGCCAGCAGATCACCGCGCGCGTCTATGAACCGCTGGTGCTGTACGTTGAAGTCGCCGCGATTTACCTCGCCATCTGCACCCTGCTGACCTGGCTGCAGGCATACCTGGAAAAGAAGACCTCGAAGTACGTGGTGAAAAATGATTGAGATTAAAGACCTGGCTAAGACTTTTGGCACTGATATCCACGCCTTAGGGGGCGTCACCGCGAGCTTTTCGCCCGGCAAGACCACCGTTATCGTGGGCCCATCCGGTTCAGGTAAATCCACGCTGCTGCGCACGCTTAACCTACTGGAGGTCCCCAATTCCGGGCACATCAAGGTTGAGGATTTCTCGCTTAGCTTCCCCGCCCAGGTGACGCGGGCGGATAAAGAAAGAATTCGTTCGCATTCGGCGATGGTTTTCCAGGGTTTTCACCTGTTCCCGCACCTGACCATCCGTGAGAACGTTGAACTCGCGCCACGGCTGCACGGGAAAGACCAGAAAGCCGCGCGTGCTGACAGCGAGGCATTACTTGAGCGAGTTGGACTGAGCGCGAAAACACATGCGTATCCAGCCGAGCTTTCTGGCGGCCAGGCCCAGCGGGCGGCGATCGCCCGCGCGCTTGCCATGCGCCCGAAGTATCTTTTGTGCGACGAACCAACTTCCGCGCTGGATCCGGAGCTCGCCGCCGAGGTGTCCAAGGTTCTGTCCGAACTGGCCAGCCAGGGGCAAGGCTTGATCGTGGTGAGCCACGATATGAATTTCACCAGGCGCGTGGCCGACCAGGTGGTTTTCTTGGACGCTGGACACATCCAGTACGAGGGTGCCCCGGAAGATTTCTTCACATCGGCGAACGAGCGCATCGTGAAATTCCTATCGGTGTACGACCCGGCAGAAAACCTGTAGGAGTGCGGCGCGGGTTGCGGTGATAGCCAGGCGGGCGCGCGGCCCGGCAGGCGCGGCGTCGTCGTACTAATATCGCGCGCACCCGCGCACGTTCCTAGGCGTTATCCGCTTCCCATTCGCCGAAGGTGCGGCCGTCATCCGCGAGCCATTCGCGCCGGCCGTTCGAGGAGCGCCCCAGGATCACCGCGGCCGCGGTGGAAGGCGAGCCGAAGGCAATATCGCGGGTGAGAACCGCGGCGCCGCCGGAAATTTTTATGGAACCATCGTCGACGAGCTTGTGATGCAACGCGGCGTAGCTGGTGTAGGAACGGAGCGTCGATTCGGAAGCGCCGCGCAGGTGCCATTCGGCGACGACGCGCGAACCTTTGAGAACGAAATACTCGCCATCCACCAGCTGCATCGTGGCATCCACCCCTTTATTGGCCTGACGCAGGTGGAACAGCGCATCGGGCCGCGCGGGCGTTTCGGGAGCGGGAGCAGCGGGAATCGTGGAACGCGAACGCAGCACATTCACACCGAGAATCGGGAGAATGACCTTGACGTTATCCAGGAAAGATTCCGCCGAGGCTTGCTGCCCCTCCGAAAGCTTGCGCAGCCGCGGGACCTGCTTGTTATCGGGCATGGAGCAGCGCTCGGCGGCCTGGGCAATATCCACGAGGCGCGATTCCAGGTAGCCCCAATGCCCCTCGTTGAAGGATTTTTGCATGCTGCCGATAATGACGACCCGGTTCCACTGCGGTTTGCGCTGGTCGTGGGTGCGCAGGCGCTCGCTGAAATTTTCAGTTTTGCCGATGTAGCACCAGGTGTTGTCGATGGCGTCCGGATCCGCGCCGAGGAGGAGATAGACGCCGTTGCCGTGGGCGTCCTCGCGCCGCAGCAGTTCCGATAACTGGTCGCGGCGTGCGGATACGACGACGCCCGTCCAGTCGGCGATGCTTGCCGTCATGATCCCGCCGGGCGTGCCATCCACCAAGAACAGCTCAATCGCTTTGCCGCGTGCCATGCCACCAGTGCCTTTCCGGGGTTCTATCAGGGGTTTACCTAGACGCAGCTGCGTTCCGCGTCTAGGTTCCCCCGATGTGCCGATGCTCCTCTCAGATTCTATGTGAAAGGAGCCGGCGGGGCTGGAGACGGCAGGGTTCGTTATTCACGCAGCCTTCGCAGGCCTACGATGCCCGCGCTTATAAGGGCGCAGGAGAACGCAGCCAAGGGCAAAGTAACTGCGCCGGTATGGGCCAAGCTCGTGCTGGTGCCGCCTGTGTTGCGCGGGTGGTTCGGCGTGGGCGAGGCTGGTGGATCTGTTGGGGTAACAGTCGGGGTTGTAGCCGTTGGCGTATCGGTTGGTGTCGCGGTTACCGGAACGGTCGGCGTAACAGTTGGTGTTGCGCTTGGACGCTCGGTCGGTGTTACCGTCGGCACGGGGCTCTGCGTCGGCGGGGTAGGTGTGACCGTCGGACAGTCTGGCGTAGGAGTTGGCGCAGGCTCTCGCGATGTTGGTTCTACCGTCGGCCGCGGTTCCGGGGTCCCTGTTCCGCTTGGATCAGGCGTTTCCGTCTCATCTGGATCAGGCGTTTCACCACCCGCGGGCGTCAAGCCACCTGGCGACGGCGGCACTTCCGGAGCTGGCAATGTCGGCGTAGGACTCGGTGAGGGAATTAGTAGGGGCGGGGGCGCAGTGCCCACACCCGGCGTTGGGACCGGATCGGGAGTGGGTTCCTCTTCTTCCTCATCCTTGGGTTCGGAAGGCTCAGGTTTGTCAATAGGTTCCGGCGGGCACAATTCATTGGCACTCAGCACCTTCGAGGTGACTACGTCTTCCGTATCCTGAGTTCGCGCAATTAGCGATAATTTAGTTCCCGCAACCAAGTTATCGCTTGGGACGTTGAGGTCGAGGTTCTCAAAGGTCGTCGATTCGCCGAAGTAGCTATCGCCAATCTTAAGCCGATACGTAGGGACGCGGTTTTCTACGGCTGGAGTGGTAACTCCAATATTTTTCCATTCGCCCCAGCGCGTCTCGCGCGCGAGGTACGTTATCGTTACCGGCTTGGCAGCTTGGGCATCGCTCGTTAGGTCAAGTTCACCATCACAATTGAAGTACTGTGGTGTGCCCAGAGTAACTTTGGGATTGCCCTCCTCATCTCTGACGATGAGCGCGGATTGAATTGGATTCGCGGGTTGCCACTTGCAGTTATAGGTATCATTGATGCGTAGCTTCAGAAAGGGGGCCGCGAAACCAGTCAGCTCACTCGTGAGAACGACCTTGACAGGAACCTTGAGCCTGTACTTCCGATTCGTTTCCGTCACGCTAAGTTTGGTTTCGCCCTTATCACAACTCGACGCGATACCGAATTGCGCCGCTTTATCAATGAACCCCGTGCCATTTTCCAGCTGCTCATCAATCCCCACGCCGAGGGCCGCTGGAGTGGACACACTCAACGAGAGGAAGGCGACGGCGACTCCCGCGAGTGATCGGAGCAAGAGATCCTTCATTCATTCACCCCAATTCCAGGACAAATAATGGTTCATTCATATCTCCAGTGTTGTTCCGCGCCTCGCAGTGGGTGGCAGTGTGGAATTCGCACAGTTCCACATATCCAACGAGCAGTGACGACACGGGCGCAACACCTAAATCGTTTTACATGTTAACACGCAAACATACTTAGTTTTGGGACTAAATATAGTGATATAAGGGCGATATATTTCCAATATGTTTATATTTGATTCTTACCCCATCTCTTGACTATTCCGCGCGCCACTATAGCATTGCAGCTAGCTTAGAATGCACTCCCGCCTGGGCAAATGCACCCATTCACCAACACCGCTAGCAAGCCCCGCAATTTGGCTGCCAAATAGTAAAAAGCGGCAAATATTTCGCTGTGACGAATTTACCACCGGCGATGACCGCCCAAGAAAAATGCGGCCCGATGAAACTGAATGAAAGCTGTAGGCATGGTCGAAAGCTTCATTAAGATGCCTGATAGATACCTTGGCATGCGCCGCATGTGGCAGCCTTCGGAGGCCATCTAAGCGGCATAAGTGACGTAAGCGATGATCCAACTTGCACAACAGAACCTGTCCAACCTGCACAATAAAAACGGTCCAACTTGCACAACTGGCGTGTTAACATGTGATACGAGAGTGAAAGGAAGATATCCATATGGGGGATTCTTCAGCCCATCCAGCCTATTTACCTCGGGTAGCCGACAGCCTGCTGGCGCGAAAACTCAAAGTAGCTGGAGCTGTACATATTCAAGGTCCGAAGTGGTGCGGCAAAACCGCCACCGCACAACAAGCAGCAGCGAGCGCTATCTACTTGCAAGACCCTGATCGCTCCGCTGATTATCTTCAACTCGCTTTCTCAAAACCCTCCCTCCTCCTGGAAGGGAAAAGCCCTCGCCTGATTGATGAATGGCAGATGGCTCCGCAGCTCTGGGATGCAGTGCGCTACGCCATTGATAGGGAGCATGGCCGCGGCAGATTTATTTTGACGGGTTCGTCGACGCCGCGCCAATCTGAGATGCCGAGCCACTCAGGCGTTGGCAGATTCGCGCGGATCACTATGCGCACCATGTCCCTGTGGGAAACGCGGGAATCAAGTGGCGCGGTTTCTCTTACCGAGCTTTTTGACGGCCAGCACGATATCGGTGCTTTAGTCAATTTCGATATTGAGCGAATTGCTTTCACAATTTGCCGGGGTGGCTGGCCCGAAGCCGTCACCGAAAAAGACGAGGGCACCGCCCTTGATATGGTGAAAGAGTATATCCAGCTTCTCTTAGATACCGATATTGCACAGATCGACGGAATCAACAGAAATCGCGCCTGGGCGCAGGCAATTTTGCGATCCTACGCCCGTAATATTTCTTCTCAGGCGACACTGGCGACCATCGCGCAGGATATGCAGGGAGAACCACCCGCGCGCAATACCGTTTCTGATTACGTGGACGCTTTGAATAGGGCGTTCGTATTCGAAGATTTACCCGCGTGGAATCCGCGCCTGCGTTCAAAGACGGCAGTTCGCACCAGCCCCACCCGCCATTTCTGCGATCCATCGCTAGCCGCCGTTATGCTCAACGCCACCCCGAAGAGGCTTTTGACCGATTGGGAAACTTTCGGGCTTCTTTTTGAATCGCTATGCGTGCATGATCTGCGGGTTTATGTTGACGCCTTGGGTGGTCAGGTCTACCACTATCGCGATAAAACAGGCTTAGAAGCCGACGCCGTCCTGGTCTTAGATGATGGGCGCTGGGCCTTGGTTGAGGTGAAACTTGGGGAACAATCAATCGACCAGGCAGCCGAGCATCTCAAGAAGCTCGCGCAACGCATCAATACCTCCCACGAGGGTGAACCCGCATTCTTGCTTGTGGTTACCGGAACTCAAGTGGCTTATCGGCGTGACGACGGCGTGCTGGTCGCGCCATTGGCGGCGCTTAAGCCTTAATGGTGTCAAGCGCAAGTTGAAAATGCACGCCTAGCGCAAGGAAAAATGCACACCCAGAGCAACCAAAACTGCACGCCCTCGCCGAACAGGCAATCTCGTCCGGCGCCCGAATGCCCCTACGGTTACCACCACTTAACGCCGGCCGGCCCTATCATCCGTCAAGACCGGCTCGGGAGTGGGATTTGATTGCTAGGCTACGTCCCTCCTGCACAGAAGAAAGATGCCCAGAGAAGCGCAAACCACCAGCCAGCAAATTATGAAAATCACAGCTACTAGACCTGAATGCAGCGTGTTAACCCCGGGCGAAGACAGGATGCTAAGCACTTCAGTTCTGTCCAACGCTGCCGGAAGTGAACCAATATTCCCCGTCAAGGTGAACCCGTGCAACACTTTGAAGAAGCCAGAAGATCCGGACAGCATTCCAATGCCAAGCGTTTCAATGCCGAAGGTCCAGCCGAGGCCAAGCATCACAGCACCCAGGATCGACCTGGTCAAATACCCGAACAAAGACCCCAAGACCGCATACGAGAAGAGCCCGAGAGCCGTGGCACCAAGACCCAACATCGTCCCGCCGAAATCAAAGCCGAACCGCACACCTTGAATAGCAGTGAAAATAGTCGAGTACATAGCCGCCGCAATAAAAGAACACAAGCCCATAACCAAGGAGACGACCGCCATGGTGATCAATCGGCTGATTCCAAGCCACCAACGTTTGGGGATTCTTGCCAAAAGGACACCCAAGGTCCTTGACTCGTAGTCACTGCAGACCAGGATGGCTCCTACGGCCACGCCAACGGGAATGCCGTAAAGAGGGACAGAAGCTGTCACGTATTCACCCAACACCGACAATTCGAGGCCTGCCCGTAGAGCTTCAGCAGCTTCGGGTCCGATTGCGTCGGTCGCAGTGCGGTAGACGATGTACGGAATGAGATAAGCAAAAATCACGATTTGGAGAACCCAGATGAGCACAGCTATCCGAATCGCCGGCCTAAGGGTCGCTGCCTTCACATCTGTGCGAACGATCTGCCACAAATCTGTTGACGAGCTTTTCTGGACACTAACAGTACTCATTTCACTGCTCCTTCTGAGTCATCGACAGATAGGCGGCTTCCAGGGAGTCTCGTCTTTTGACGGCCCCGACCTCGATATCCTCCTTAACTAGGGCCTTGACCAGATCGGATGCATTCACATCCTCCGGCAGATAGGCAAGGAGGCTTGAGCCCTCGACCTTAACCTTGACGCCCATGCCCTCCAATAGCTGTGAAGCTTTAGCCAGGTCCCCCACCTGCAGCTCTAATGGAGCCTTACCGTTGAACTGTTGGCGAAGCTGCTCTGGCGTACCGTTAGCCACAAGTTTGCCCGAGTCCAGGACGGTGACGGTGTCGCAAACTTGCTCAATCTCTCCTAGAAGATGGCTGGAAAGCAAGATTGTGGTTCCGGACTCCCGAAGTGTCCTCATCAAATCTCTGGTTTCCGCAATCGCCTGCGGGTCCAGGCCATTGACCGGCTCATCAAGAATCAGCAACTCAGGCTTGCCTAGAAGAGCAATGGCTATTCCGAGCCGCTGCTTCATGCCGAGAGAGTATCCTGAGGCCTTATCTTCAGCGCGATTGGCCAATCCAACAAGTTCGAGGATACGCTCACATTCAGCACTGTCCACACCGAAATATCCGGCAAATAGAGCCAAATTTTGCCTTCCATCAAGGTGTTTATAGAAGGCGGGCATTTCAATCAGTCCACCCACCTTGTGGGCCATCTGCCCGGCGGGATGGCCGAATACATTAACGATGCCGGATGTGGGTCGAATCAGATTAAATAGGCACTTCATCAACGTAGTTTTACCGGCCCCATTCCTACCCACCAGCCCGTGGATAGCACCCTTTTCTACGGTGAAATCGAGGCCATCAAGCGCCACCGTTCCTGTCCGGTAGGTTTTACTCAGGCCATGACAGTCCACAACTTTTTCCATTGGCTCTCCTATAGCTTTGAACCAGTTTGTCTTCAGGAGCGGCACCGAAATCACTGTGCCTATCGGCTAGCAGGCAGCCAGTTTCTTCCACTTGCGAATCTTGGTTCGGAAGGTGGTAAACGGGGCGACCGTGTTGATATGCACCCACTTCCACACCGGCCACGCCGACGGCGTGGAAGACGCCCACGCCCGCTGACCCGGCTCGAACAATTCCGCTTCAGTTAGGCCACCAACCATCTTGACCACTTCTCCGAGCAAGGTCCCGAACTGGTCAATCAACTCTTCAGCAGGTTCTTGTTCCCAGCGCTGGTAAAACGACTCATTCAAGCCACCCAGCTGATTCCACTTAAAACCGGGCGCCGGAGTCACGACTTCTTTGCCTGCTTGCTCATCCCGTTCCCAGCCGAGCAATAGTTCCATCCAGCCCAGCTGGTAGGCGATCATCTGCCGGGGCGTGCGGTCAACGCCATCAACCAGCCGATCCCAGCCCTCATCGGGCACGTCTGCGAACTCGCCGAGAAATAGACTGCCGCGTTTAGCAATCTCTACCTGCAGCTCAGTGCCAGATTCATATGATCTCACCGCACACCTCCTTGTGAAGCAGCGTTAATTTCACGCTCCGCTAGAACATTAAAGCATGAACCTGTACCTGATTACGAGAAATACGACACCCGCTAACGCAAACGCGGACTTATTAAATCTGACGTGAAAATTGGAGCCACCTGTGGGAATCGAACCCACGACCTTCTCATTACGAGTGAGACGCTCTGCCGACTGAGCTAAGGTGGCACGCTACCCGCGGCTAGCCGCGTATGCGGCCAGTTCACAAGGCAACAGATGCATACTACCCGGCCGGTGCGCGGGCACGCAAACCCCGGCGCCGTGAGCTAGCGAACGTTGAGAGCGGGGCAGGGCGACCGGGCGGCAGGCGCGGCGTCGTCGTAAAAAGAAAGGAAAGAAAAGTGTTGCTCCCCGGGGCGAGAGTCACATGAACTCGCCTCGGGGAGCAACATGGGGATTACAACATCCCCAGATGAGCACACCGACCACCACAACCGGCGGCTCAGGTCTATAAAGTTTTTTGACAATCAGCCCTGCTTGAAAGCCCATTCAAGAATGGCCGCGTCAGCACATACAAGCATAACGCCCCGGCGCTAAGGGAGCAAAGAATTGCGTTCCCTATTTATGTGTACAACTTCACTACGGGACCGTAACTTCGTGAAATTTGCAGCAATTCCATGCTGGCCTGGGACGATAGGCCGATATTAAGCGCACCCCGGCCGTTCGCCCAGGCCTGTCCACCGCAGCTAGCGCGCCGGGCAATTGAGGTTCTCCGGAACAGCTCCGGTGAGGTAAAACTGGCGAATCGGATCATCGATGCACCGGCCCGCGGTCCCGAAAGCGGTGTGCCCGTCGCCTTCCCAGGTGACCAGCACGCCGGATTCCAAATCCTCGGCGAGGGACTTCGCCCAGGCCTGCGGGGTGGCCGGGTCGTACTTGGTGCCGATCACGATAATGGGCGCCGCGCCGGCCGCGCGGAAAGGCCCCGGATTCTCCTTCGCCTGGGTGGGCCACACCTGGCACAGATCCGAACCCGCGTAAGCATCCCCGAGCAGCGGGCCGCCCTTGGTTGCCCGCGAGGCTTCCTCCAGTTCCGCATCTGTGGCGGGCCGGTAATCCGCGCAATTAATAGCCCAATTCGCTTCCGTGGAATTATCCAGGAAATGCCCGTCGCTCGGATCACGACTCTGCCCGGTCAGGGCGATGAGCTGGAGAACCGTTCCCTTATTTTGCTTATCGACCTCCGAGATCCCCTCCATGAGCACCGGCCACAGCATCTTGCTGTAGAACGGAATAGTGAAAGCCGATAGCGCCTGCGCGCCGGTAAGCGGCATGCTCGGATTCCCGGTGGGGATGGGAGTGGCGGTGGCGGCGTCGATAATACCGCGCATATGCGCGATGCCCTCATCCACGCTCCCCTTCAAGGGGCAGCGCGAACCCTGTTCCTGCTGACACCATTCCACGAAACGGCGCGCGGATTCTTCGAAACCACGCGTTTGATCGGTGGCGAGGCGGGCCGTACCCAGGGTGGTGTCGACGGCGCCGTCGAGCACCATACGGCCCACCTGAGCAGGGAAAAGATCCGCGTACTGCGCACCCAGGAACGTGCCGTACGAATAGCCCAGGTAGTTGAGCGAGCGATCCCCGACCAGGTGGCGCAGCACATCGAGATCCCGCGCCGCCGAACGGGTATCCACGTACTTGAGATACTCGCCGTTTTTCTCCTTGCAGCGTTCGGCCACCCGCTGCGCATCCGCAGCCTCCTTCGCGCCCGCCTCCGGATCAGAATCCGGGTAGGTGGTATCCACGAGCTGCTGCAACTCCGCATCCGTGAAACAAGTTATCGGGGTGGATTCGCCCACGCCGCGCGGGTCAAAACCGATGACATTATATTTTTCGACAACATCCTTGCCCAGAGAAATCGAGGCCGTGGGGAGCAACTCAAGACCCGAACCACCCGGGCCACCAGGATTAATAAAAATAGAGCCGACGGCGCTACCGCTCGCCTCTTGTTTGCGCATCGATAATTCGATGGTCGCCCCTTCCGGGTCCTCATAATTCATGGGAACCTGGACGCGAGCGCATTGATCTTTGCCGCAAGAAGTCCATTCCACCCGCTGCTCATAGAACCGGGCGAGCTGCGCCGGATATTCGGGCAACCCGCCGGTGGAGGTATCGCCGGTGCCGCCACGCACCAGGGCATTATTGGCACACCCGGAGACTAAAAGCAGCACGGCGCCGAGAGCAGCAAGAGTTCTTTTCACGTGTCTAGCGTACGGGAGCAAGCTGGTAATAGGCAGGAGGCCGCCACAATTTCGCTAGCCGTGCAATTACTACATTTTCGCGTCTCGGGCATTGCGCGGGCACTCACCCTCTGACAGACTAAATGTGACGCTCACTACATGTGCTGAGAACATTGCGTCCACGCCCCAACCTGCGTGCCCACGTAAAGGAGGAAGAATGAAGGCTATTCGCTACTACGGCAAGGAAGACGTCCGGCTTGAGGATATTCCTGAACCTGAACTCCGGCCGGGAACCGTGAAGATTTCCCTGGCGTACAACGGTATTTGCGGCTCTGATCTGCACCTATATTTCCACGGAGTCATGCCACCGGCTCCCTCGGCCGAAGAACCCCACCCCATTTCCGGAGAAACTCTTCCGGTGGTTTTCGGCCACGAATTTTCCGGAACTGTAGATGAAGTTGGCGAAGGCGTCACCAAGGTCAAGGCCGGTGACCGCGTTGCCGTGGAACCCTTTATGGTGTGCGGGGAATGCCCGGCCTGTAAGAAGGGCATGTACAACCTCTGCGAAAAGATGGGATTCATTGGAATCTCCGGGCGCGGGGGTGGCCTGGCCGAAAAGATCGTGGTGGAGGAACGCTGGGTTCATAACGTTGGCGATATTCCGCTCGATCAAGCCGCTCTTATCGAGCCGCTCTCCGTTGGCCATCACGCGGTCGCGCATGCCGGCGCGGCTTTCGGCAAGGCTGAAGGCAAGGTCGCCGTGGTGGGCGGGGCCGGTCCGATTGGGCTGCTCACCACCGCGGTCCTCAAGGCTTACGGCGTGAAGACCATCGTGTCCGAACCTTCCGAAATTCGCCGTAACAAGCTCGAGGAAGTGGGGGTTGCCGATCTGATCGTCAATCCCGCGGAAGAGGATCTGCTAGAGAAAGTGAAGGAATTTACCGACGGCGTGCTCGCGGACTTCGCTTTCGATTGCGCCGGAATTTCCGCGGTGGCCGATCAGCTTCTCAGCGTACTCACCACCGGCGGGCACCTCGAAGTTGTGGCGCTCCACGTCCATCCCTTCGAGCTGGATCTCATGGGCGCCATTATGATGCCCGAACGCTCCATCAGCGCGTGCATTGGCTACTGCAATGATCACGAACCGTCCATCAAGCTGGTGCAGGAAGGCAAGGTCAATCTGGAGCCGCTCATCACCTCGAAGATCACCGCGGATCGCATTGTCGAGGATGGCTACAAGCGCCTGCAGGGCAACCCGGGCGAAGTGAAGATCCTTGTTTCGATGAAGTAGCTCGATGGTGTAAGGAGTTAGCGAGCTAACGAGCGGACGCTAGCGCGAACTAGCGAGCGGACGCAGGCGCGGGAGCCGGCGAAGCGAGGTCGATAAACATCGCTTCGAGGGCGAGCTGCGGAGCAACATTCGCGGCCAGCCGGCGCCGCGCCTGCGCCACCGCGTCCATGCGCGCCACCGAGAGCTCCGGGGTGGAAGCCGCCGCGGCCGCGATAATCTGTGTTTCAAAATCGGCGTTAATAAGGTCGACGCCGGCATCGACCTGCACCGCTAGCACGTCACGATAGAGTGCCAGCACATCAAGCATGGCCCGATCCAGGTAGTCACGGTCCTCCCGCACCGCCCGCTTTTTTCGCTGTTCCTCAAAAGCGCGGATCTGGGCACGCTGCGAAGCCGAACCGCTCTCCCGCTCCCCCAGCCCAATACTGGCCCGGAATTCCGCGAGCTCAGTATCGGTTTCTGGATCAGCTGCCGCTTTCGCGCCCTTTTTCGCTCCGGTGCCGGAGCGCGCGGATGTCGATGCCGTATTTTTCGACGCCGCACCGGAACCCGCACCTGCGGAGGACCCGCCCGAGCCCGTGCTTTTCGCCGCCGCACCGGCGCTCGCCGGGTAGTGATCGAGGAGATGTTGGGCGGCGAGCACCGCATCGGCGGTTCCGCTCACATCAAGAGTTTCCCGCAGCAGGGCTGCGCGTTCCGCCGCGACCTGCGGATCACGAAGTAAGGCGCGCGCCCGGCCAATATGGCATTGGGCAATACGGGCAGTCGCGCGGGCCGTGCGCTCATCCACGTCGAATTCGCCGGCCAGGAGCTGGGCAACCGCCTCCACGCTCGGAACCTGGAGAGCCACGTGACGGCACCGAGACCGAATCGTGGGGAGCATATCCTCCGGCGAAGCGGTAATCAGAATCCACACGGTATCGCGCGGGGGTTCCTCAATTGCTTTGAGGAGAACATTCGTGGTGCGTTCCAGCATGCGGTCCGCGTCTTCGATAATGATGATGCGGCGCCGACCCACCGAGGGGAACGTATAGGAAGATGCCACCAGCGAACGGGTTTCTTCCACCGAGATCGTGACCGAGCGCGGATCCATCCGAATCACATCGGGATGGGTGCCGCCCAGCGTGGTGGTGCAGGCATGGCAGTGTCCACAGCCGGGCACAGCTCCGGTGCATTGCACGGCAGCCGCGAAAGCGAGCGCGGCAACCGAACGTCCCGAACCGGGCGGCCCGGTGACCAACCATGCTTGGGCCATTGCCGCGCTGCTAATATCCGTCGTCGTACTAGAATCTGGCGCCGTTTCGACGGGCGCTGCGGCGTTTGAATCGGTGGCGCCCCCCGCGTTCATATCGGACGCAACCACAGACGGGCCGGGCAGCTCCGGGTCGCCGATACGCGAGGCCCAGGCGGCCCGCTGCAAAAGCTCGGCAACCGGCTGCTGGCCAATAAGCGCGTCGAAAACACTCATGATGCTTCTCCCGCACCCGGCTCGGATGCACTGCGATCCGCCTGGCCTTCCACGCTTTCCACGCCTGCCAGATTTTCCATGCCTGCCAGCAGAGTGTCCACCCGCGCACTAATCTGGGCGGCCAGCTCGGCAACAGTCTCGCGTGCGTTGAGCACCAGGTAGCGCTGCGGATTATCCGCCGCGAGCGCGAGGAAATTCTCGCGCACCGCCCGGTGGAACTCCCGGCCTTCCGCCTCGATGCGGTCGTAGTGGCCGTCATCCGCGCGCGCTAAGCCTTCGGTTTCCGGGATGTCGAGGAGCACGGTGAGGTCCGGCCAGAGTTCTTCGGTGGCCCACTCGGATATCGCGCGGATTCCCGCGCCGAGCTCACGCGCCCCGCCCTGGTAGGCCAGGGACGAATCAATATAGCGATCCGATAGCACGACTGCCCCGGCCTCCAGGCCCGGGCGAATAACGGAAGCGACGTGCTGGGCGCGGTCCGCGGCGTAAAGAAGCGCCTCGGCGCGCGGGCTGACCGCTCCCCCGTGCAAAAGCAGCTCCCGAATCTGGGTGCCGAGCGTGGTCCCCCCGGGCTCCCGGGTTTGCACAACCGTGTACCCGCGCTCGGAAAGCGCCGCGGCGAGCAGCTGCAACTGGGTTGTTTTCCCAGCTCCATCCCCACCTTCAAAGGTAATGAACACCCCGCGCATTTATGCCTTCTCGGTGGTCGATTCGGTAGCGGACTTTTTCGCTGCTGGCTTCTTCGCGGTGGTCTTATTCGCCGCCGGCTTCTTGGCCGTCGAAGTTTTCGCGGTGGTCTTTTTCGCCGTCGTTTTCTTCGCGCTTGAGCTTGCGGACGCGGTTTTCTTCGCTGTGGTACGCCGTTTCACCGGGCCTTTCGCGCGCCGATCCGCGAGCAGTTCGTAAGCGCGCTCGGGGGTAATATCCTCCACGGTATCGCCCTTGCGCAGCGACGCATTCGTTTTCCCGTCGGTGACGTACGGCCCGAAACGGCCCTCTTTGAGTACCACCGGCGCTTCGGTCACCGGGTCGGTTCCCAGCTCCTTGAGCGGGGGCTTGGCAGCGGCCTGCCCGCGGCGCCGCTTGGGCTGGGCCAGCAAGGCCTGTGCCTCCTCCAAGGTGATTGTGAAAATCTGCTCCTCGGTTTCCAGCGAGCGCGTATCTTTCCCGTGGGTGATATACGGGCCGTAACGCCCGTTCGTCGCGGTGATATCCACCCCGTCCTCACCCTGCCCGATCACGCGGGGCAGATGCAGCAAACGCAGCGCATCCTCCAGCGTGACAGTTTCCGGTTGCATGGATTTGAGTAGCGAGGCCGTGCGCGGCTTCGGTGCTTTTTTGGACACTTTCCCGGTGGGAGTGAGCGCGACTTCACCCTCGCGAATAATTTCGGTCACGTACGGCCCGAAACGCCCGGATTTCACGACGACGCGCCGCCCGGTTTCGGGGTCTTCGCCCAGCTCACGCCCATCGGAGGATGCCTTCTCCAGGATGTCGCGGGCGGCCTCCACCGTCATTTCATCGGGGGCCATCCCGGCCGGCACCGAAGCGCGTTTATCCGAGCCCTCTACTTCAAGGTACGGACCGTATTTGCCGTTGCGCAGGGTGATTCCCTCCCCGATCGGGGTGGAATTAATCGCGCGTGCATCAATATCCCCGAGGGATTCCACCCGGCCTTCCAGGCCCGGCTTATCGCCATCTCCCCGCCAGAATTTCGACAGGTAGGTGACCCGGTCCCCGCTGCCCTCCGCGATACGGTCGAGGTCGGTTTCCATCTGGGCGGTGAAATCGTAATCCACCAGGTCGGGGAGGTTTTCTTCCAGGAGGCGTACCACGGAGAACGCCGTCCAGGTAGGAACGAGTGCCTGGCCGCGGTGCTCCACGTATCCGCGGTCGGTAATGGTGGAAATCGTGGAAGCGTAGGTCGAGGGGCGCCCGATACCCAGTTCTTCCATTTTCTTCACCAGCGATGCTTCGGTGTAGCGCGGCGGGGGAAGAGTTTCGTGGCCGGTGGCCTGCGGGGCGCTGACCGGCAGCGCTTCTCCTTCTTTCACGTCCGGGAGCCGGGCGGCATCGGTAGCTTCGTAGCGATTGGCATCCCGGCCTTCTTCGTACGCGGCCAGGAACCCGGGGAAGGTAATCACCGTTCCGGATGCGGAGAAGGTGGCGGTTTGGGCACCGGCCGCGCCGCTCACCGGCACATCAATTTTTAGCGAAACCGTTTGCCCGCGCGCATCTTCCATCTGGGAAGCAACCGTGCGCTTCCAAATGAGTTCGTAGAGGCGGAAATCCGCGCCGGACAGTTCCCCGGCCACCATCTGCGGGGTGCGGAAATGATCACCGGCCGGGCGGATAGCTTCGTGAGCTTCCTGCGCGCCTTTCGCTTTCTTACCGTAGAAACGCGGCTTTTCCGGCAGGCTGGCCTGCCCGTACAATTCCTTGATTTGGCTGCGGGCCGCGCTGATGGCCTGCGCGGATAGGTTCGTGGAATCGGTACGCATATAGGTGATATAGCCCGATTCGTACAGCGACTGGGCGATCCGCATTGTTTGCCGCGAGGAGAGGCGGAGTTTACGCCCGGCTTCCTGCTGCAAGGTTGAGGTGGTGAAGGGTGCGGCAGGGCGACGGCGATACGGCTTTTCTTCCCGGGTGCGTACTGTGCCCCTCGCGCCTTCGAGTGTTTCCGCCAGCTCACCGGCCAGCTCGGCGTTCAGAGCACGTACGCCTTCTTTAGTGGCCTTGGCGGAGAGGGCGCCGTCGTCGCCAAAATCTTTACCGGAAGCAATCCTCGCGCCGTCAAGAGAATGGAGGGCTGCTTCGAATTGTTCGGACGCGCCGAAAGTAGCGGTCACGTCCCAATACGAGGCGGAAACGAAAGCCATGCGTTCGCGTTCACGTTGCACAACCAGGCGCGTGGTGGCGGATTGAACACGGCCGGCGGAGAGTCCCGCGGCGACCTTGCGCCATAGCAAGGGCGAGACTTCGTAGCCAACCAGGCGGTCGAGGATACGGCGTGATTCCTGGGCGTCCACCAGCTGGGTATCGAGGGCGCGGGGTGTTTCTAGGGCGCGGGAGATCGCCTCGGGAGTGATTTCGTGGAAGACCATCCGCGACGTGGGAACTTTCGGCTTGAGCACCTCGTAAAGATGCCAGGCGATTGCTTCCCCCTCGCGGTCCTCATCGGTTGCCAGGAAGAGTTCGTCGGCGTTCTTCAAAGCTTTTTTCAGCTCGGCAACAGTTTTGTTCTTGCCGGAAGAAATAACGTAGTAGGGCGCGAAATCACCGTCCACATCAACAGCAAAGCGCCCGTAGGGGCCCTTCTTCATACTGTCGGGGAGCTCCGAGGGCTGGGGCAGGTCTCGAATGTGCCCCACGGACGCCAGCACCTCGAAATCTTCGCCTAGGTACCTGCCGATCGTGCGCGCCTTGGCGGGAGACTCCACGATAACCAGCTTCGTCACAACTGCATCCCTCACTACTCACGGCGTGACAAGGTCACGCCTCCAACACATATTTTGTGCCCTGTTGTCACACGGTAGCACGCCCGCGCCGAAAACCGGCGCTCGTGACGGGTACTCCTTACAGGTACTCGTGACGGGTGGCTCGTTACGGGCGCTCTATTGTTTATCGCCTAGCTCCCGGTTCCTGTTCCCATTCCTGTTCCCATTCCTGTTCCTTCGGTCAAGAGCCCGGTGGCGATGAGCTCGCGCACCGTCTCGAGCAGGCGGGCCTGAACCGCACTGCTATCTTCTCCGTAAATCTGCGCAATCGCCTGGCAGAGGGCTCCCACGCTTAACTCGCCATCGCAGGCACCCACGAAAGCCGCGACTTGGGAATCGGCCGGGAGGGTCTGCTGGAATCCGCCTGTGTGCGCGAGAACAATGCGCAGCGGATCGGCCGCCCCCGGGTCATAAAAACGATGCTCGATTACTTCGGTGCGGGTGAGGTGGCGCTGCGCTACATCCTCATCGGGGGCGGCCACCAGGTGCCGGTTATTCCACACCCGCTGAATATGCTGGCGGATATCACCCTGGGGGCGGCCCGGTATTTCCTCGGTGCGGATCATGGGTTCGCGAGCGGCAGCCGGGCGGGAGAGAATCCCGTATCCCAGGCTGATGGCGCGTATCCCGCGCGCGGCAAAATCATCGAGCCAGGTACGGTAGGCATCCTCGTATCCGGCATCGCGCGGGCGCAGGCCGCCATCGCGGAGCCACATTTCCACGTAGTGGGCTGGGTCTACTTCATCACGCGCAATAAACCAGGCATCGAGGCCCGCCACCCGGGCCCACACCTGCGGGTGGGTATCCCAGGAGCAGCCGTCTTCCACTTCCCAATTCCCCAAAATATAGGCGGTGCCGGAATCCGTGAGGTGGTTGGGGAGCGCGGAGATGAGTTCGGAGAGGAGAGTATCCCCGCCGAAACCACCGTCGCGGTACTCGAAATCGACTTTTTGCCGGACGCTTGCGGGGGTGATAACGAAGGGCGGATTGGACACGATGGTGTCGAAACGCCCTTCCACCGGATCGAAAAGGGAGCCTTGGAGCAGCTCCACTCGCACGGCCGCGAGCGCGATATTGAGGGAGGCGAATTGCAAAGCTCGCGCTGAAATATCGGTGGCGACCACCTCGCAGCCGTGCAGAGCGGCGCTAATGGCATGGATCCCGCAGCCGGTTCCCACATCCAGAACTCGTCCCCCGGTGTAGGTGACGATATTCGCGAGGGTGCGGGTGGCCCCACCCACCGGCATAACGTGGTGGGCTCCGGGTACCCGGCCGGCCAGTTCCCCGAAATCGGAGGCGATTAGCACCTCGGTGCGGGTGATCCGGCGGGTGCCCTTGCGGGTAATGTCGAGCGGAACGGGGACCACTTGGAAGCGGGCCCGGTATCCCGCGTTGCCGATAACGAGCAGCGCGTCGCGCGTGACCCGGTCACCGAAAGTAGCGGGAAAAGCGCCTTCCAGTTCCTCGGCGCTCAACGTGTCTCCGAGAATAAGGAGACGAACCTGGCAGGCTAGGATTTCCGCTTCGGTATGCGGGGCGGTGGCCTGGTGGCGCACTTTTTCGCATGCGAGAAGCGCGGGGATGCGCTGCTCGCGGCGCATGGCGGCGGTGGCTTCCGGGCCGAGCAGGGTGGATATATGTGCGGTGGTATAACCTGTGAGATCTTGACGTAGCGTGGTGGCGAGGCGCTCGGAGGCGCCCGGGACAAAGAGCTCCATGCCATAACAGTAAACTGCCCGGCCGTGTTGAGGAAAGCCCCGGGTGAAGAAGCGGGAGCTGGATGTGGGGCTGGCGCGCTGGTCTTTAGTTTTCGGCGCTATGGCCTTCGGTGCTTTGGACTGCAACGCTTGAGACCGCATTGCTTTGACCCGCAAAGCTTCGTCCTTGAGCTCTTTGGCCTTCAGCACTCCATCGGGCACACTACACATATGCGCCTCCTTTCCGTTCTTGAAGAATCCACCACCGCGGGACAGTTGGTAGCGCTGCGCAAACAAGACGCCCGCCCCGCGCGGGTGGCCGGGTGGCCCGCGTGGGTCAGCCCGCAGGTCAAGGACGCCTGCGCTAGCCACGGCGTCCCGCACCTGTGGGAGCACCAAGTCCGCGCCGCGAACCTCATTCACGCGGGTACCCACACGGTGGTGGCCACCGGGACCGGTTCGGGTAAATCTTTGGCGGCGTGGGTGCCCGCGCTCACCGAGATGCTGAGCCCGCGCAGCTCGGGTAGTTTGGCGCGGGTGAGCGCCCCGCCAACCGTGCTGTATCTTTCCCCGACTAAAGCTTTGGCGGCGGACCAATACACTTCGCTGCGAGCCTTGGCTCGGGATGCGGACTCCCGTATCACGGTGGCTACCGCGGACGGGGATGCTGACCCGGAGGAGAAAACTTTCGCGCGCGACCACGCCGATATTGTGTTGACCAACCCTGATTTCGTGCATCACGCGATGCTGCCCCAGAAAGACCGGTGGCAGCGGATCTGGCGCGGGCTGCGGATGATCGTCGTCGACGAATTTCATTCGTATAAGGGCCTGTTCGGGGCGCATGTGGGCCATGTGGTGCGCCGGATTTTGCGTATCGCGGCGCTGTACGGCGCCCACCCCACCGTTGTTTTCCTGTCGGCAACCGCCGGCGCGCCGCAGGAAACCGCCACCAGATTTATCGGAACAGCTTTCGGGCCCGTCGAAGCGGTCACGGATGATGCCTCGCCGCGCGGCGAACGTACCGTTGCCTTGTGGCAGTGTTCTCCTGTCGACGACGACGCGACCGGCCACGTTCCTCCCGGGGAAGAACCGGGAGCCGCGGAGGATACCGCGCGCCGCTCGGCCATGGTGGAGGCGGCTGATCTGACCGCTCGTTTCGTGGCCGAAGGCGCGCGCGTCCTCACCTTTGTGCGTTCGCGGGCCGGAACCGAACGGGTTGCCGAGCTGACCCAGGCGTTTTTGCGCGAGGATCACAATCCGCTGGCCGAGGCGGTAGCGGCTTATCGCGGCGGGTATCTTCCCGAGGAACGCCGCGATCTGGAGCAGCGGCTGCGCTCGGGGGATCTGCGCGCCGTGGCAACAACGAATGCCCTGGAATTGGGGATTGATATTTCCGGGCTGGACGCGGTTATTCTCACCGGATGGCCGGGCACCACCGCCTCTTTTAACCAGCAGGCGGGACGTGCCGGGCGGGCGGGTAGTTCCGGTTTGGCCGTTTTTATTGGGACCTCGAATCCGCTGGATCAGTATCTTCTGGCCCATCCGGATACGATCCTGAGCGCGGGTGCGGAAGCGAGCGTTTTCGATCCGCTCAATCCGAATGTTCTGACCGGGCAGCTGTGTGCGGCCGCGGCCGAACATCCTCTCACCGCGGCAGATGCCGCAGTTTTCGGGCTCCCTGACACCTCGCTTTTCGACGAGTTGAGCGAGCAGGGGCTCTTGCGCCGCCGCCCCGGCGGGTGGTTCTGGGGATATGCGGGGATTAGCGCCCACGAGCTGGTGAACCTGCACGGTGAAGCAAGCACCGTGTCCATTGTTGATGAGGAAGACGGGACAATCTTGGGGACGGTAGATGCCGCGCGGGCGGATACCACCGTGTACCCGGGGGCTATCTACGTGCATCAGGGTGTTCCTTTCGATGTACTGACGTGTGATGGCGAGGAGGCGCTCGTGCGGCATCGGCTGAAAGATGATCTGCGGACTTTTGCCTCGGAAGAGACAACCGTGAAGATCCTCCGTACGCGCGCCAGTACCGCAACCCGATTCGGGACCTGGGCCTGGGGCGATGTGGAGGTATTCAACCGGGTTATCGGATACCACCTGCGCCGGGCCCGCGATGGCATGTACCTCGGGTTTCACCCCATTACTCCGCGGGAGCGCAGCATGGAGACGTGCGGGACCTGGTGGACGATGTCATCGCAGGATTTGGAGGCGCTCGGCATCCCTGCCGCGGATGTTCCCGGAGCCCTGCATGCCGCCGAGCATGCCGCCATCGGGATGCTTCCCCTCTTCGCGATCTGCGACCGGTGGGATGTGGGAGGGCTGTCTACCGCATACCACCTGGATACCGGGGCGGCTACCGTGATTGTCCACGATGCTGCTGCCGGTGGTTCGGGCTGTGCCGAACGGGGGTATCGGGCCGGCCGGGAGTGGATCCGTGCCACCCGCGATGCCGTGGCCGGCTGCCCGTGCCAGAGCGGGTGCCCGCGCTGTGTCCAGTCCCCGAAGTGCGGTAATAACAATGACCCGCTGTGGAAAGAGGGTGCGGTGCTGGTGCTCAGCGCTTTGAGCTGCGCGCTTGATGAGTTGGAGTCCGCGCCGCCGGAACCGTGACCCCGATCAACGGGCCCGGCCCGCGAGGTCACCCGGACTGTTACCGGCACCGCGCGAGCGCGGGTACGTACCCGAATCGAAAATATTTCTTCAACTTCGCTGCATTCTTCGACGACGGCGCCGCTGCGCTGCGCGCTGCGTTCGCTCTTGGTGCAGGCTTCGGCTAGCGACCAACCCTGGTTGATCACCCGCTCCGCGGTTTGCACGGCGATGACATCAGCCGTGGCACGGGCCTCCATTCGCGCGATCACCACGGTGACCGCGGTGAGCACCGCCCCGGTCAGGACAAGCACCAGGCCAATCACCCCAATCGCAAGCACCGTTCCCGCTCCCCGCTCGCAGGCTTGAAGTGGATCCCGGGGCCGGACGGGGCGCGGCTTCCAGTGCCGAGCACGAGTCGAATCCTGGTGCCGGGTCCGGAGTGAATCCCGGGGCTGGGCGCGGCTTTCCCTCCGGCACAGCAGATAGAGCCGGTGCCATTCGCGCCAGCTATCCCGCCAGGAGATACGCTGCTGCCCTGGTGCAGCCCGCTGCCAGAGCACAGTCCCCTGCCCAAGCGCGGGCGCGCCTCGGCTCCTCGCTGAGGCCCTCATGTTCCGAGCACTCCGGGTTCTAGATCTACCGAGGTACTGGCTTCCATGGTGATACCTAGGGCCCGCAGCGGGCCGGTTGCCTGGGCTCGCACCACCACGTTCACGTGGTCTTCCGCGCGTTGCAGGTGCAGCTTGGCCCGGGGTGGGAGTTCGCGGGCGCGCAAGGCCTCCTCGCTTTCCCCGCGTGCGGCAAGAACCGCAATATCGTGGGACGCGCCGCGTAAGGAGATGTATTGGGCGCCGGCGCTCAGCGCCCCGAGCGCGAGCAGCACGATAATGAGCACGCTGACAATCCCGAGGGCCACTTCCACGGTGACCATGCCCGCTTCCCGGTTCTCCACTCCGTAAGGCCGACGCAAAATACGGGAAAGTTTGCGCGAGCGGATCTCCCGGCGGCGGCAGGCACAGGGAATTGCGATATGCCCGCGGGCCTCAATTACCTCGTGGCATTGTGCGCAGAGGCGCCGGCGTTCCCGGGACCTGCGGGCCGGCTGGGCGAGTGGGCCGGCGAGCAGGGCTCCCTCGCCCGCCGTGCCCCGCGGCAGCGGAGGGACATCCTGGCATTGCTCAGGGGATTGTTTGGGTATCATGACGGATCTTTCTCTTTCTAGGGAGCCGCGAGCACCCCACCGGCACCGGTGGGGCACCCGGGACTGTGGTTTAGGCGATATTGAGTCCGCGCCGGAAAATCCCGGCGATGAGTTCACGCATCCAGTCCTGCTGGGAGAGCCAGTAGAGGATTCCGGCAATAGCGCAGGCACCGAGGGTTCCGACGGCGTATTCGGTGGTGGTCATCCCCGCTTCCGGGTGGCATTGGCCCCCGAGGAAAGTGCCGCCCGGGTGGGCGGGAAGAGCGGATCGAACGGGGCTGAGTGCTGTGGTCATGATGCTTCCTTTCTTATCTGTAACAAACTGTGTTGTGGTTATTGGTGGGTGGTGCCGGACCTCGCTACCCGCCGCCCAGGGTCTGGGTTGCGAGCTGCTCGGAACGTGCTCGGTCCGGCTCGGTCAGTCTCCCGCGCCGCGCACCCTCACGCATCCGGCCCCTCGGTATCTGTGGATAACCATCCCGTTCCGCTTTCCTGGGGATAAAAGTGGATAACGCAGAGTGCGGCGGGATGCGCCAGAACGGCCCGGATTTAGTGGAAAAGACCGGTGGCGGCGCCAGCTACCGTCGGAACAATTCCCACGAGGATAAATGCCGGTAGGAAGCACACCCCTAAAGGCACAACGAGGCTATTGCCGAGCTCGGCCGCCGCCCGGCGTGCTTCTCTGGAACGACGACGCCGGTAGCTGCGGGCAGCTGTGCCAAGCAGGGTTAGCGGGGCTACCCCGTTTTCCCAGGCTGGCTGGAGGGCTTCGCGCAGCAGGTGGGCGCGTGGATGTATTCCCTCCCATGCTTCGGCCCAAGGCGCGCCCAGCAGGAGGAGCTGCGCCGTCGTACCTATATCGAGGTGGGCATGTTCTTCGGCGACGGCGAAAGATACCGCTTCCAGTGCGGCGGGCAGGGAAGCCCCGGAGGAGAGCGCCACCCGGGCGAGGTCGGCGAGGAACGCCGGGTCGGAGGGAGGTAGGCGTCGCTCTGCTCGATGCGCTGCGCCCAGCGGATAAGGGCCCGACTGCCGGCGTGTACTTCGCCCGGTGGCGGGCCTCCATGCCCAGGCGAGCAGAAGAACCAGGAGGCACAGGGCTAGCCCCATTGTTCAGCTTTCCGTACGAGGCGGCGCATCCAGAGGATCCCGGCCACTTCGCAGATGAGCGCGAGGGCGAGGCAGCACCGCCCGATGAGGGTTCCGAATAGGAATGTCACGGGATTACCTCCGAAAAATGAGCCGAGGAGCATGCCGAATAGCGGCATGGCGGCCAGCATTTTCACGGCCGAACGCGGTCCGGCTAGGGCGATGCGGCGCTCGCCGAGCGCATCGCTGGATTCGGAGAGCGCTGCCGCGCAGCTCTCGAGGATGCGGGCGGCCGAGGCGCCGGTGTGGTGGGTCAGGCGGCATACCGCGATGAGTGCGGGGATACCGAGGAGGCCTCGGGCGCGGCGCGGATTGCGGGGGGCCCGCTCCCATAGTTCTCGCAGGAGTACGGGGACTCCCACGTCGTCGATCTGGCCAGCGGGGTCGCCGCGGGGATCGCGCTCGGGTCCGTTCCTAGGATCACTCACGCCGACGACGGCGCCTCCGCCCGCGCGCTCGACTGCCGCGATTTCTCTATGCGGCTGGAAACGGGAGAGGGCGGCGAGCCAGGCGCGGCGGTGATCGGCGCCGGAATCAATGCGGGCCGCTACTTCCACCGCGAGCAGACCGGCGTCGAAACTAGGCGGGGAAGCGCGCGTTTTTCTGCGGAGCACCCCGCGGCCGAGTGGTGTGCTGCCCGGCAAGCGCATTGAGCGGCGTGGCGTACCGTGGGCATGACTCCGTGGCCGGCTTGCATGAGCTCGGCGCCCGGGCGGACCCGCATGTGCTTGACCCCGCGACCGGCCCGCATGGGTTCGGTTCCCCGACCGGCCCGCATACGCGTATACGCTCAGCAGGATTCCGAAAATAACCAGAATTACCATGTTCCCTCCAGCCCTAAACGCGGGCCCAGGGTGGCCCACCCGGGGCCGGCACGGATGGTGCCGTCAGCGCCGATAGTCAAAGCATCCGGAGCCTCAAGATCGCCGTGGTGGCTGCGGAGGGTCGCCACGTGGGTAATGCGCCGGGTTGGCCCGTGGCGCTCAATGGAAATAATGGCGTCGAGGGCCGCGACCGCTTGGGCGGCAACCACCGCTGCGGACATTCCGGCCAACGCACCGAGGGCCACGAGCCGGGCGGGAACATCGCGTGCCGAATTGGCGTGAATAGTGGCCCATCCTCCTTCATGCCCGGTATTAAGTGCGGTGAGGACCTCGCGCACTTCTTCACCGCGGCATTCCCCCACCACAATCCGATCCGGGCGCATCCGCAAAGCGGCCCGCACCAATTGGGTCATGGTGATTTCGCCGTGGCCTTCCACATTGGGGCGCCGGATTTGCAGGTGCAGCACATGCGGGTGCGCGGGGCGTAATTCCGCGGCTTCCTCGATAATGATGAGCCGTTCGGTGGCTGGCACACAGCTGAGCAGGGAGGCCAATAATGTGGTTTTCCCCGAGCCGGTAGCGCCCGCCACCATAACGTTGGCGCGTCGCTCCACCAGGGCTGTCAATACCGGGGTGAGGGCAGCAGGAAACGTGCCGGCAGCCTCGAGTTCGGCGAGCGTGAAGGTGCGGGCCCGTTGGGTACGCAGTGAGATAGCGGCGCCTTCTGCGGCCAGTGGGGCGAGGACCGCGTGCAGGCGCGTTCCATTGGAGAAGGTGCCGTCGGCGATAGGAGCGGCGTCGTCCAAACGTTGGCCGGCGCTGGCAGCTAAACGCACCGCGAGTGCGCGCACCTCCCCCGCGTCGGACAGCAGGGCGCTCAAGGGTTCGTCGCGTTCCAGTCCGGTTCCGCGATCCAGCCATACCCCGGTGCCGCCGTTGATTAAAATATCGGTGACTGTGGGGTCTTCAATCACGCGCCGCAGGTGCGGGCCCCAGCCGCGGGCCACCGCGTTAATATCGCGGGCCGCTCCCAGCACATGTTTGATTTCTATCGCGTGGGGTGCCACCGCGGAGAGCACCTTGGGCACGCTGATGCCGCGGGCTAATTCCCGGCGGGTACGGGCCAGATCACCGCGAGCACCGCCCACACCCCCGTGGTTGCGGATCTCATCCGCGCGGGCACCGGCCAGCTTTCCGCGGGCACCGGCTAACTCCGAGCGGGCCGAAACCACACCTAGTTCGCGTAGTTCGCGCAGGCTACCCATCTTTTCACCCCTTATCCGCCTACCAGTACCGCATCGAGATGTGCGGCGAGCTGCGTGATATCACGCGCCGCAACAGAGCGGCGCTGTTCACCTACCGCAACTCCGTGGGAGAGGTCTTCATCCATTCCGCGCAGACACCGCACCGGAAGCACCTCCTGACCAATATCCAGACCGAAGGCCTGCGCCTCCACTTTGTGGGAGCATCGCGCCGCGATGACCACGGGCGTGTTCTCCCCCAGGTCCCGCAGAATTCTAGGTATGGCTTGGGCATCGCGGTCGGTTACCCCGGTCACGAGGACCACCGCATCGCACCAGGCCCGCCAGCTGGCCGGCCCGGTGCCCGGCAGCAAGGAGCTGCGCGGGAGATCCACATAGGTGGTGTCGTTCGCTTGGGAGAGCGCGTCAATGGCGTGCGGCACCGCCTCGCCGTTCGGTGGCGCTCCGCCGCGAACGTCCGCGCTCAGCAGGCTCAGCTGCCCGCGCGAGGGCAGGGCCGCCCGAAGCCGCTGCGGGATCAGCGTGCCTTCGGCTTGGGCAATATCAGCCCAGCGCACCCCGCGTTTGTCCCGGAATCCCATGAGGATTTCGAGCCCGGCCGAAAGCGGATCCGCATCCACCACGGCGGTACGCGTGATACTCAGCGAGGCGAGCCAGGCCGTGATCATCGATACCCCGAGTCCGCCGCGCACCCCGGCAAGCCCGATAATGCGCCCGCGCCGAGTTTGCCCGGCCGCCAGCACAAGTTCGAGGAGATCTTCGGCTTGGCGCGGGAGTTCCAGCACCACCGATCCGCGCGGAAAATAGCTGGCCAGCACCGGGTGGAAGCGCGCGCGGACCGTGGGCAGGGCCGTCGGGAGTTCCTCCAATTCGAGCACGGCCGGCGGGGCAGCTACCTCCGGTGAGCCGCGCGCCACCTGTATTCCGGCCAGTTCCGTGACCGCCTCCACCTCCCGCAAAACCTCCTCATGCTCGCAGACGAGGGAGACGAGCTCACGCGGGACCGCGGAGATAAGGGGCGCGAGCGAAGCACCGCCCGAAGCAGCGGCACCGGACGACTTTCCGGCAGCGGCACCGGACGACTTTCCGGCAGCGGCACCGGACGACTTTCCGGCAGCGGCACCGGAGATAGCACCAGCAGCCGAAACACCAGGAGATAAAACACGAGAAGAAGTCATACCCCGAGCTTGCCGTGCCCAGCACACCTCCGCAGCCTGGTTGTGCGCCGCTGTGGATAACCCCCTACACGAACGGTTCTGTGGATACGCACGCCCGGCTCACGTCACACCGCCCGCTTTATGGCACACCGCCGAAATTCTCCACATCCGCGTGATTTCTGGCATATCTTTGAGAAAGAACTATCAAGGGAGGACCCATGTCTACGCCAAATGACCCGTACACTACCGCGTCGCGCCGGCCACTGGATGATGACGATATTCTCGAGCCCATTGCCGAGGACCATCTCGCAGATCAAGAAACCGCCTACCTCCCCACCACTCAACCTCCTGCTCCCGCCCCCGTTTTTTCGAACGACGACGCCGCTCCGTTCCCGCCAGCTCACCCCGCTGCGGAAGCCACCAGCGAGCCCTCCTCTTTGAATGATTCCGCGCCCGTGAGCGCCGCTATGAAGGAACCCGAAGGCGAAACCGCGGGCCAACCCGAAACCGCGAGCCAGCCCGAGGGCGCCACCACCGAAACAGAGCAGGCCGCCTCGGCTCAGCTCACTCCGGAAGAAGCCGAGGCCGCGCAGGCAACCAGCGAAGAGCCCACCGAAGCGACACTTCCTGCTGAAGCCACCCCCGCCGAACCCACCACGCCAGCAGCACTCGCACCGGAGGGATCAACCCCGGAGCCAGCCGCGCCGCGGCGTCGTTCCGTATCTGAATCACTGGCAGCCGGAGCTTTCGATGATGGCTACCAGGCGGAAAGCGCCGCCCCGGACCGCGAATACGCGAACCTCGCGCAGGCAGCCGGGGTGACCGCAACCGTTCCCGCAGCGTCCGCCGGCTCGGAAACCGGTGCCACCGCGAACCCCGCGACCGCCGATCCCTACGCCCCCGCAGGCTCAGCTCCGTACGCCACCGCAAACACGGACCCGTACGCCTCCGGGGAAGCGACCGCAACCGCGCTCTACCCGCCGGCCGGTGAGTTCGGCGAACCCGGCGCAGAACCGGCAGCCTCCACCGCCGCCCACGCCGTGGGCTTCGATGCCCCGGTCTTCCCGGCCGTGCGCGAGGAAAGCTTGGAAGACCAGCGCACCTGGGCGGATATCGCCGAAGTGGAGCCGATTCCAGATGCCCCCAAGGGCCGGGTGTGGACCCATATCTGGGTCGCGGCGGTGACGCTGCTGCTGCTCCCGCTGACCTGGTATCTCATCTCGGACGCGGTGGCGCGCCTGCACCTGGCTCGTCCCATCGCCCTGGAAACCGCCCCGGTTAATGTGGCGGCGCTCATCGAAATGGTCGGCGGCATCGCGCTGCTCGTGGTTATTGCGCTGCTCGCGCAGCTGTCCTCCCTAGGCGCGCTGCTGTGGGGATCAATCTTGGCTGTTGCCGGTCTCGCGGGGCTTGTGCTTCCCGGTTATGCGCTGCGCGGGGTGCACTGGCTTGATTCGCTTATCGGAGGATTCAAGCCGATCACGGATAATATCGTGCACCACTTCGCCTACGACCTTGCGTTCGGTGGGTTTATGCTACTGGGCGCGGTGCTGGTGGCCATCGGAGTCGCGGCGCACTGGGCGCGCTCTCGCGGTTCGCGGCGCGCCCGCGCTTTCACGGTGCGCGAATACCGCCTCTCCGAAGACGAAGCGTAAAAAGCCGGGGCGACGAAAAGTCCGCGCAAAAACCCGCGCGCAGAAAACCCGCGCTTAGAGAACCCAAAGCCTACCCAGCCCGAGCGTAACAAGGTACCGTATGAGCTCACTTCCCGCCGATAATTCCTGCGTATGGATCCCCGGTCCGTGGGAACATCGCCTCGTGACGGCCAACGGTGCGCAATTCCACCTGGCCTATGCCGGGAGCCACTCGACCCGCACGCCACTGGTGCTATTCGTGCACAGCTACCCGGAGTACTGGTACGCCTGGCGCCACCAAATCGAGCCGGTGGCGCAGGCCGGGTACGAAGTTGCGGCCGTGGATCTGCGGGGCGTGGGCGGCAGCGATAAAACGCCGTCGGTGCAATCGGGGCCCGAACTGGCCCAGGACCTTATTTCGCTCACCGAATCCCTGGGGGCGAGCTCCGCGGTGATTGTGGCGGCCGGCTCCAATGCGGCGCTCGGGTGGGCGGCGGCGGCCATGGCCCCCGATATTATTACCGGGCTCGTGACGGTAGCCAGCCCGCATCCGCTCGGGCTACGGCATTTCGGACGCGGTATTCGCCCGCGCGGCCTGCTCGGTTTACTCACCTCGCGGCTGGGGAATCGTTCCCCGCGCGCGCTCGGGGACGCCCGGAATATGCGCCGGCTGCTCCTGGAATGGTCTGCCCCGCACAGCCACGGCGCCGCGGACGAAGCCGAACAGTACGCCGCTGCCATGCGCCTCCCGGAAGCGGCGGCGAGCGCCGTCGAACAACTGCGCTGGACCGCAACATGGAGGCGCCGCCCCTCCGGAAAAGCCTGGCGCGATATCCTCTCCACTCCCGTGGATGTGCCGGTGTGGGCGGTGCGCGGCCTGGCCGATCGCATGATTAATGAGCGGGCCTGGGCTGATGATCGTTCTTTCGCTACCGGCTCCTACCGGCTCATTGCCGTGCCGGGCGCCGGGCATTTCATCCCGGAAGAATCTCCGCGCGAATTCACTAATATCGTGCTGGATTTCCTTTCTCAACTCGAGCGCTCGGCCCGGGTATGAGACATTTTCCGTGAATAATGGCAAAATGTGACATGAGACTACTTCAGGAATATTCTGAGTACATCGGAGGAAGGCTAGAGATGGATACCAGCGTTTTACGAACCGTGCCCCTTTTCAAGGACATGGATGAGGAAAGTCTCGCCGCTCTCGGCGCGATGATGAGCGATACGTCCCTCAAGCGGGGCGAATCGCTTTTCCACGAAGGCGACCAGGGTGATCGCCTTTACATCGTCACCGACGGCAAGGTGAAGCTCAGTCACACGTCCGACGACGGGCGCGAAAATCTGCTCGCCGTTCTCGGACCCGGGGAAATCATCGGCGAACTTTCGCTCTTTGACCTGGGGGCTCGCTCCTCCACCGTCACTGCCATTGCGCCGACGCATCTACTTTCCCTCGCGCATCGCGATATGAAGAATTTCATCGAGGAGCACCCCGCGCTGGCCATGTCGATGCTCCGTGAAATGGCACGTCGCCTGCGCAATACCAATGAGAATCTTGCTGACCTGGTGTTCTCGGACGTTCCCGGCCGCGTGGCGAAGGCGCTGCTCGACCTGGCCAATCGTTTCGGCGAGCGCACCCCCGAAGGCGTGTACGTGGCGCACGACCTCACGCAGGAAGAGCTCGCGCACCTCGTGGGCGCTTCGCGTGAAACGGTCAATAAGTCTCTGGCTGATTTTGTTTCCCGCGGGTGGATTCGGCTCGAAGGTCGCGCCGTGCTGCTCCTGGAGATTGGTCGCTTGCAGCGCCGCGCCCACTAGTCTCCACGTTTCATACTTAGATTTAACGCGAACGCGGGTGGCTGGGCCCTGTCCAGGGTTCCGGCCGCCCGCGTTCGCGTGCCTTCCGGGCCCGTTTCCTTACGGTTTGGTACGACGGCGCAGCCCTTCTAGTACGACGGCACAGTTGGGCCGACACCGCAGCCGCGTTTCCGTGCCGTTCCGATCATTGCGGCGCAGCCCTTCTAGTACGACGGCGCAGCTATCGGCCATCGCGAACCTCAGCAGTCACACCAGCACCTGGCGAGCGGGCATGTGTTGGCAGAACTGTACTTCGCATGTACAACATCCGCAGTACACCTCAGAAAACCACCCCGTGCCCGCCAACCGGAAAAGCTGAGCGCCGAAGGAATGCCACAGGATGCAAATTGGGAACCATCGGGGTCGCGTAGTGCAAGCCCAGTGCAGAAATCCAGCCAAAATGGTGCGTGGATTTGCACCCTGTTGCAGGCCCACTGTTGAGCCTTCACACGCAACCAAAACCCGCTTCTTTACGGGGCGGCGGGAGTGTTGCCCTACCCGACGCACGGGACGCCTCCCAGCCGACCATCCCGAGGTCACTCTTCCAGGTAAGCCCGGATGATCGCTCTCGTAACGGGGGTTTCTCCGGACCGCTTCGCGGCGAGCATCACCAAGATATGAGAAAATCCCGCGTCACAGGCGAACCTATGACGCGGGATATCACATGGTCGGGGTAGCGGGATTTGAACCCACGGCCTCTTCGTCCCGAACGAAGCGCGCTACCAAGCTGCGCCATACCCCGTGCTTTGGCAACTCAATAATAATAGCCCTCCGCAGCGGAAAAAGCTAAATCCGATCTAGTGATCTGGCGTACAACCAGGCCAGTACGCTATGTGACTCACAGGTAGCGCGGCATCTTCCCTGTAGCTCAACCCAGCGGCTATCCGATCAGCACGTTCACTCCGCGCCACCGCGCACCCGCAGCAGAATCGCTTCGGGCGGCCGGAGGAACCTGACCGGCGTATACGGCGACGTCCCCAGGCCAGCAGACACATTCACCGCCATGCCACCGCGGAGCACGCGCACGCCGTCGCCGCGCAGGGGCAGGCGCTCCTCGGCCCGGTCGCCTCCCGCAGCCCGGTCACCTCCCGCAGCGCGACCCACACCCGCGTGACCCGCGTGACCCGCGCCCCGCCCAACACCAGCACCAGCGTCATCTCCACACGGCCAATCGAAAAGCCCGGAATCGTAGCGCAGCGGGAGGTCACAATTCGTGGTCAAAGCTCCGAATCCAGGCACCGCCAACTGCCCTCCGTGGGTGTGGCCGGCTAGCGTCAGAGCTGCGCCGTCGTTCATTAAGGCGTTGAGAGCGGCGCAATACGGTGCGTGCACGACGCCGAGACGCAGATACCCACGCCCAGCGTTCGTGCGCCGCTCACGTTCCGCGCCCGCACTTTCATCCGAGGCCGCGGCGCCTTCCGCGGTATCGGTAGCCTCGCTGGGCCGCGGCATCCGGGCTCGGCCGATATGCGGGTCGTCCATGCCGACTGCGTCGATATCCCAGGCCGCCGCGAGCAGCCGCGCCCGCCGATTATTGAGATTGACCCAGCCGAAAGCTTCCAGCCCGGCGGTCATCTCCTCCCAGGGCAAATCCGGTTCGTCTTTCTCCGCGAGCGGCGGGAAGAGCCCCGGCGCCACGTAGCGCAAGGGATTCTTGAGAACCGGCGCGAAATAATCATTCGAGCCGTATACAAAAAGTCCCGGAATACCAGCGAGCGGCGCCAGCGCCTCAAGAAGGGGGCCGACGGCGCCCGCTTCGGACAGATGGTCGCCCGTCAGAACTACGAGATCCGGGCGGCAGCGCTCGGCCAGGTCGCTCAAGAATTGCTGCTTGGCCCGGTGGCGGCGCAGCAGGTGCATATCCGAGAGGTGGAGAATGCGCAGCTCACCTGCCGTGCTCGCAAGCTGCGGCAGCACCAGCACCCGCTCGCGCAGAGTGTAGCGATGTGCTTCGTGCAGCGCCCAGCCCAGGCACCCGGCACCCGCGGCCGCGCCCGCTGCCACGCCAGCGCCCAGAGCCTTGAGCGCGGTGCGTCGGATTCGATGCTGATCAGCTTCGCTCACGGTATCCACCTTCTGTCTCGCGCGGTGTGCGGTTTCTGGAATGCCACCGGCTCGCGTAACTCGGCCCGCCTAGCACGCACGGCCAGGGTTTCGCGCCGCGAAGCCCACGCCGTGACACCCGGGCTACGCAGCGCCGGCTACTCTTCCACAACCTCGACTTCTTCGTATTCTTCGTTGCTCTCACCCTCGTGAACGGCCTCGGGCGGAACCGCGCCCTGCTCCCCCGGCGCGGGTTGCGCGGGCGCCGGCGCGGGCGTGGGAGATGGCGAAGGCGTGGCCGGCTCCCGCGTGGCGGGTGCCGGGCGCCGCATCGGGGTGGTGGGCTGCGGGAAGGGCACGGCCGGCTGACCGGCCAAAGCAGCGTTCATATAATCGGAGAACATCAGCGCGGGGTACAAGCCACCGTAGACTTCCGACTCCCTCTTCCCCTTGATAACTGCGTCAAACATCGAAATATTGCCACTTATATGCCCCTGCCAGGTCACAGTGGCAAGCTGCGGGGTGTAGCCCATAAACCACGCGTGCCAGTCGTTTTGTGCAGTTCCGGTTTTCCCGGCCGCCGGGCGCCCACGAAGCACAGCATTCTCACCGGTTGCCCCGGGTTCTACCACGTGCTGAAGCACCGCATTCGTTTTGCGGGCAGTTTCCTTGGAAATGGCCTGCTGGCACTGGGGTTTGCGTTCGGAAATAACCGTGCCGTCATGCTCCTCGATGGAGGTATAGGACATCGGATCGCAACGAATACCGTCATTGGCGAGGGTAGCGCCGGCCGTCGCCATGGAAAGCGGGGTGACGTTATTCGTACCCAGGATCATCGGGGGAACAATATCGAAAGGCTCGTTGTCCCCACGTTCCACGCCCATGGCCTGGGCTTTATTCGCGATCTGGCACAGGTCCAACTTCTGGGCCATATGCGCGAAGGTGCCGTTGGTGGACATGCGAGTACCTTCTAGCACCGTGCGCGGGCGGTTGGACTGCCCCAGGTTCCCCACCGGCCAGGGTTCACCTGCTAGATTCTTACACGAAGCCTGGAATGAGCTCTGCGGCAGCAATCCCTCACTACTATCCACCACGTCATAGGCACTACGCCCGGAATCCAGCCATTCCACCAGGGTAAATATCTTGAACGTTGATCCGGACTGGAAACCGGCACCGCCACCCATATCCTGCGGGGCCGTCACATTCACCTGCGTCATGCGGGTATCCGTGTCATTCGGAACCCCGAAGCGGGTATTTTGCACCATCGAAACAATATGCCCACTCCCCGGCTCCACCGACACCAGTGCGGCATCAATTCCGGAGGCATCATCCACGGGCTGGTGATAGACCACCGAGTCATAAGCCTGCTGCTGGCGCGCCGAATCCAGGGTGGTGCGGATGACTTTGCCGCCGCGGTAGAGCTGGCGGGTGCGCTCGGCGCGGGTGGCACCCAGCGCCTTGTCATTGAGCAAATCCTTGACCACGTACTCGCAGAAGTAGGCGCTAATACCCGCCGAACCGCAGCCGGCCGATTGCTCGGAAACGTGCATATACGACTCAATCGGGGTGGCCTGAGCTTCCTTCATTTCCGCTTCGGTAATAAAACCGGAACGGTACATCTCGCCCAGCACCACATTGCGGCGCTCGGTATTCGCTTCCGGATGGCGTACCGGATCCCACTGGGCCGGATTCTGGGTGATCCCGGCCATCGTGGCCGCTTCCACCACCGTCAAATCCTTCGCGGACTTGGAGAAGTAGCGCTGCGCGGCAGTTTCCACGCCGTATTGCGAGGGGCCGAATTGCGCAAGATTGAGATAGCCGGTGAGAATTTCATCTTTCGTCATCGTTTTTTCGACGGCGATGGCGTAACGAGCTTCGTTGATTTTACGCGCGATGGTCTGTTCAGTAGCCCGCTTGATTTTCTCATTATCATCAGCGATACGCCCCTCTTCCAGGAGCGCATTTTTCACGTACTGCTGGGTGATGGACGAACCGCCCGACAGCCCGCCCGAGGTGAGATTGGAGACCAACGCGCTGACAGTGCCCTGCACGTCAATGCCGTGATGCTCGTAAAAACGCCGATCCTCAATTGCTACGACGGCGTTTTTCATATGCTGCGAGATCTGATCGGAGCGCACGTTGATCCGGTTTTCAATATAGAACCGGGCCAGCACCGATCCGTCTTTGGCCAGCAGGACCGTCTGCTCCGAAGGTTCAGTGAAGCCTAAGTCCTCCGGCACGTCGTCGAAAATACCGGTCACCGCATTGGCCGTGGTCCCCATCGTCATAACGAAAGGCAGCGCAATCCCGGCCATGAGGGCGCCCCCGCCGCACAGAGCCAGGATCAGCGCCAGCACGAACGTTCCGATTTGGCGTCCGGTCGCTTGTTTTTTCGGGCTAGAACTCGACATACCCCTAAGAATACTGACCCGGCGCGGCGAAAGAAACGAGACATACGCTTCCCCGGGGTTCCCCGCGCTTCCCCGGACTTACTCAGGCTTACTCGGGCTTACCCACGCTCCACCCCTCCACAAGGCGGACCAAAGTAGCGCACGTCATAAAACGCTAATACTATGATCGTAAAACAGTAAAGAACTGCACCGTCGCATACCACCACGCCGGAGTGAGGGGGATAGATGACCACAACACTAGCCCTGTATCCGCACTGGGCAGATGCCGCCGCCTGTACCGATATCGATCCCGATTCGCTTTTCGTGCGCGGCGCGGCCCAGCGCCAGGCCCGCTCGATTTGTTTTCGCTGCCCGGTGCGCCTGCACTGCCTGGCTGATTCGCTGGACGCGGAAATGATGTTCGGGGTGTGGGGCGGGATGACGGAACGTGAACGCCGCGCCCTGCTGCGCCACCACCCGGAAGAACGCAATTGGAGGCGTCGCATTTTTGAGGGGCGCGACCCCCTGGCTCACTCCCTGCGCGAGGGAAACGGCTAAGCACGCCCACCGGGAATTTAGCCCGCAGGGAGCTGGCTGCGCCGTCGTTCCACCAGAGACGCCGCAACTTCGCGCAGCCGTAACCTTCGCGCTAACCTATGACCAGGCGCGGTATTCCGCGCGCTCACACTCAACGATTCCGCGAGAGGCCTACGCATGGACACTATCAGCACCCGTTTGACCAGCCTGGGTATCACCCTTCCTCCGGTTGCCGCGCCGGTGGCAGCCTATATTCCCGCCAAGCGGCACGGGGATACGGTGCGAACCTCCGGGCAGCTGCCTTTTGTGGACGGGCAGCTGCCGGCTACCGGGAAGCTCGGCGCGGAGATCACCGCGGAGGACGGCTATTCTTACGCGCGTATCGCCGGGATTAACGCCCTCGCGGCGGCCGCGGAGGTTGCGGGCGGCGTCGATAATATCCGCGGCATCTCGCACGTCACCGTTTTCGTGGCCTCCGCCCCGAGTTTCACCGCGCAACCCCAGGTCGCGAACGGTGCCAGCGAACTTTTCGGGGCGATTTTTGGCGGCGACGGCGCACATACGCGCTCAGCTGTCGGCGTGAGCGTGCTCCCGCTGGACGCCCCTGTCGAGGTCGAAATCGAAGTACTGCTGCGCTAAACCGTGCCCCGTGGTTCGCGCGCGGTGGCCTGGCACGGCGAAAGTGCGCGGGCGGTGCCGGGCCGGAAACGCGAACTAGAAAGCGAGCTCCTGGCGCGGCTGGGCCTCCAGGAATTCGCGCACCTGAGCGGTGGGGATCTCCCGCGCGTAACTGCCGCCCGCGAAGGTCTCCATCGCGCCGATGCCGCGCTGGAAAACAAAACGAATGGCCCCGCCCAACGATTTTTTATCGTGGCCCATGGCGCGCATAATATCCGCCACACTCACCCCGGCGGGTAGCTCGGTGGGCAGCCCGATGGCGCGCAGCAGGGTATCCACCCGCTGGGCTTCCTCCGCGGTGAGGTAGCCGTAGCGCAGCCCGAGCCGGCACTGGAGATTCAGCCCAATCGCCACGCATTCCCCGTGCGGGAGGGCGTAATCCAGCGCGGCTTCCAGGGCGCGCCCAATGGTGTGGCCAAGGTTGAGGGCCATGCGGCGGTTGCCTTCGTGCACATCGGATTGCACCACCTCCACCTTGATTTCCGCATTGCGGCGGGCGATATAACCGCTGAGTTCGGTATCGCCCACCATCTCCCGCACGCCCCGACCGCGCTGCACGAAGTGTTCTTCCAGAATCTCGAAGAATTCGCGGTCGGCCAGGCAGGCGTGCTTGACAGTTTCGCCCATGCCATCGCGCAGTTGTGAGTCGGTGAGCGTTGCCCAGCGCGCCACGTCAATGAGGACGGCACGCGGCTGGTGGAATGCCCCGATGAGGTTGGTGGCAGCCGGGGTATCCACCGCGGTTTTGCCCCCGATGGCGGCATCCGCCGCGCCCACGAGCGTCGTCGTCATGGTGATATATGGGACCCCGCGGGTGAAGGTAGCGGCCACGAAACCGGCCAGGTCGGAGACCACCCCGCCGCCCAGGGCCACCACCACGGTGTCGCGGTTGAAGCCGGCGGCGAGCATGGCATCTTCCAACTGTTCTTTGGTGGCGCGGGTTTTGTGTTCTTCCCCGGCCGGGAAAACGAAGAGCTGCGGGGCGCGGGATTGTGCGGTCTGAAATTGCGCGGCGTCGTTCGCGCTCGCGCCGTTCGCTCCGGTACCGCTCACACCGGCGCCGTTCGCTCCGCGATAAGCGCGGCTGAGCACGTCCATCACCTGCGCACCAATAAGCTCATTGACGGTGCTATCGGTAATAACCGCCACCCGGGAACGGCCCAGCCCGGCCGCCTCCAGCACGCCGGGCAGCTCGCCGGCCAGATCGGTGCCGATAAGCAGCGGGTAGGACTCGTCAACGGTGCGAGTCAATTCAACATTGAGGCGGGTAACCACGTGATCCTCCTGGGCTAGTGATTGGCGTGGTGGGCAACCCACCAGTGCATGGCGATGGCCGCGGCCGCGGCAACGTTGAGGGAACGGGTGGAGCCATCCTGGGTGATTTCCACCGCGCCCTCGCAACGCTCGAGCAAATCGGGGGAAATTCCGGCGGATTCCTGCCCGAATACCAGCAGGCAATTCTCCGGAAGTTCGGACTTCTCCAGGGGCACCGCACCCTCCTGGTTATCGATGGCGATGAGCTGATACTTATGCTCGCGCGCCCATTCCTCCAGGTCAGCCGGGGTGGGGTGGTAGTACATCGTGAGGTATCGGTCGGTGACGAGGGCCCCGCGCTTATTCCACTTGTGCCGCCCCACAATATGCACGCCGCCGAAATTAAACGCATTGGCGCTGCGCACAATCGACCCGATATTGAGGTCGTGCTGGAGATTTTCAATGGCGATATGGGCGCTGACCGCCCGGCTCGCCATATCCGCCTTGATCGCTTCCACGCTCCAATAACGATATGCGTCGACGACGTTACGGTGGTCACCTTCCGCTAAAAGCTGCGGGTCCAGGCGGGGGTCGTCCGGCCAGGGCAGCGGGTGCGGCCCCACCCCGACCGTGCGTTTTTCACCGTAGGGTGAGCCGCCCGGCTCCGGAATGCGGTGCGCGGGCAGCTCAGCGGCCTCGTCCGTGAGCGCGGCGGTATCGCCAGCGCCTGCGGCAGGCGCGGCATCCACGGCAGGCGCAGCCTCGCCCGCGGGCGCGCTGAGGTCATCACGAAAATCAGAAGACTGGGAAGAATCTGTCACTCCCCCAGTCTAGCGGCGCTCCCGCCCCGACCATGGGGAAGCGCCACATTTACCCGCTGGCCACCGGGGCACGTGTTTCGTTGGCGCCGTCGGCCTTGTACAGTGGTATACGCAAGCGCAATAAACGATTCGCCACCCCGAGCCCGGGTGCGGGAAACCCAAGAAGTGGAGCAGCGATGACGAAGATGTGGAAACCTCTCGCGGTGGTGGCCGCCGGTGCCCTGATCCTGAGCGGGTGCGCGAATAATGCGCTGGTCTCCTCGGAAGGCGAGCACGGTCCGTCGATCAGCGAGGGGCACGGCCGGGGCGGATCGGGCGGCGCGCCTATTTTTGACGAAAGCATTTCGAAGACCGGGCAGTTCACGCCGGTATCCGATAACGCTCAGGCCCGTGAGATTATTAAACGCGCCATTGCCAAGCAGGATGAGATTATTGCGAAAAGCTCGCAGGATTTCTTCGGCACCGCCATCGGGATGGATATGTCCATGGAGATTTCCGCGGACGTGCCAGGTGAGGGCCCCGGGGTCGCCACCATCGATATTGATATCGATGTAGATCCGAGCACCCGCCTCATGGCCATGCAGATGGATATTGACGCCTCCGGAATTCCCGGGGCGGAAGCGGAAGGCATGCCCAGCAAACTCTCCACCGCGCTGTGGATCGGGGAGGGTTCGAAGCCGGATACCGTTACGGTGTATACGAATATGGCCGGTTTCTGGAGCAAAACCGAGGAAAGCCTGGCCGATATTGTGGATTCCGAGGATGCCCCCACCTCGCCCGGCTCCTACCGCGGGGAAGATATTTTCCCGAATATTGAGAAGACCCAGGTTTTTGAGGACGCGGAGAACTACCTCATCGTCGGCCCGCTTTCCGAGACGATGGCGCAGGAAATGCAGGGAGCCTCGCCCGGTTTGGACCTGAGCGATTCCGCTAATCTCCAAGTGCGTATCGATAAGCAAAGCTACGAGGTGCGAGGAATGGCCATCGTGGCCCCGGCCTACTTCCAGGGCCTGCCCACGGAAACGCGGGTGCGTTGGGATTACCGCCAGGCCAAGCCGCTCCAGCTGCCCGATGAGGCACGTAAGGCCCCCGCGGAAAACAGTAGTTTCTAAGCTTGGCAGTAGTTTCTAAGCTCGAGCGCGCCCGGCAGCTTCCCCGAAGCGGCCGGGCCGCTTGCTACTTCCGCACGTCTGTTTTAGCTGCGCCCAGACAGCCCCGGCCCCGCGAATGTGCGCACCAGGGCGCGCGGGGCGAAACGTAGCGCCGCGGCGGCCGCCTTGTAGAGCGCGGTGGGCGTGACGAGCACCCGCCCGCGCCGGCATGCCTCCAACGCGGCATTCACCACGGCTTCCGGCTGCGCAAAAAGCAGATCGGCCCACTGGCTGGCGTCCACCGCGGCCCGCTCGTGGAATTCGGTGCGGATAAGCCCCGGGGTCACGCAGGTGACCGAGACCCCATGCGGCGCCAGTTCCGCGGCCAGCCCTTCGGAAAATGTGCGCACCCAAGCTTTATGCGCGGAATAGGTGCCCTGCGCGGTGCCGGCCGTCATCGAGGACACGTTAATAATTCCCCCGTAGCCGCGCCGCGAAAACTCCCGTGCCGCCGCGTGGCACGTGATAAGAACCGCGCGGACCATCACGTCAAGCGCTTCTTCTTCCCGCTCCAGTTCCCCGGTGGAAAACTCCTGCCCCAGCCCAAAGCCCGCATTATTAACGAGCAAACCGATGGGCCGCGAGTGCTGCGCTACCCGGCGCGCAACCACCCGGGCGTCGTCGTGCCGCGAAAGATCGGCCGCGAGCACCTCCACCTGCACCCCGGCGACCTGCCGCAGATCACGCGCGATCGCCTCCAAACGGGCCCGATTGCGCGCCACGAGCACGAGGTCATTTCCTTCGGCCGCGAGCTGCCACGCAAATTCCAGGCCGAGCCCGGCGCTGGCACCGGTAATAAGAGCACTTCCCATAACCGCTATGGTAACGTGCCCGCGGCTCTCTACACTGGTGCTATGCGTATTGCCACCTGGAATATTAATTCTGTGCGCGCCCGCGCCGAACGCGCCCGCGCCGTCCTGGAACGCTGGGACCTGGACGCCCTGCTCCTCCAAGAAACGAAATGCACGCCCGCGCAGTTCCCGCGCGAAATTTTCGAAGAAGCCGGATACGAGGTCGCCTGCGCCGGCCTCAACCAGTGGAACGGGGTCGCGATTCTTTCCCGCGTGGGAATCGAGAACGTGCAGGTGGGCTTCCCCGGTCAGCCCGGTTTTTCTAAGGTCGACGACGACGGCGCGCTGCTCAACGCGCCCACAGTGGAGGCGCGTGCCCTGGGAGCACGCCTGGGTTCGGGGCCGGCCGCGGTCAATGTGTGGAGTCTGTATATTCCCAACGGGCGGGCCTACGGGGATCCGCATTTCCACTACAAGCTGGAATTTCTCGGTGCCTTGCGGGCGGCGGTGAGCGCGCGCTTGGGCGAGGAGCCGGAGTATCCGCTGCTGCTGGCGGGGGATTGGAATGTGGCCCCGCGGGATACGGACGTGTGGGATATTGATTATTTCCGGAATAACGTAGGCATGTATGTCACCGCGGAGGAACGCGGGGCGCTGGCCAGCTTGCTGGAGGCGGGGCTCGCGGATATTACCCGGGTGGCCGAGGGCGCGGATTACACGTTCTGGGATTATCAGCGTCTGCGGTTCCCGAAGAATCACGGGATGCGTATTGATTTCGGTTTTGCTTCCCCGGCGCTGGCCGCCCGGCATACCCGCTCCATCATTGACCGGGACGAGCGGAAGGGCAAAGGTGCTTCCGATCACGTCCCGGTCATTATGGAGTTTGCGGGCTAGGCGGAGGGATTGTGGCGGGCACGGCGCCCCGTGCGGCTTAGGCAGCGGGGCTGTGGCGCGTGCCCACCACGCTAGGCCGCGCGGGTGATCTGGGCGCGGCGCCGGCGGGTACGCAGATACAAAATCCGCGCGCAGCCCAGCCCCGTGGCCGAGGCAATGATGGCGTAGAGGAAGGCGCGGGTGTAATCGCCGTCGTACATAGCACCGATTTGAGCGCCGAGCCGCGGGGCGAAAATAGCGGCCACCGAAAAACCGGTGAAGGCGAGCGCGTAGTTAATGCCTTGCCAACGCGGCCCGAAGCGGTCCATGACGCAGGCGGGCATGATCGCGATGGTGCCACCGTAGCTCAGGCCGAGCGCGAGGAGGCCACCGGCTAGGAAGATGCCGCCGGTGAGGGTGCCGTTCGTTGCACCGATTGCGCTTGCTCCGCCGAGGAGGCCGCGCCCGCCCGCGATGAGGAGGAGTAGACCGAAAGCGTCGCAGCAGAAGGTGACTTCGAGGGTGCGGGCGTGGCCGAGGTGGTCGGCGAGCCAGCCGAAGCAGAAGCGCCCCGCGGTGCCCGCGCAGGCGTAGAGGGAGACGAAAAGCGCGGCGCTGGCCGCGGAGAAGTGGAACATTTTCGCCGCGATGGGCGCTGCGTTGGAAACGATCATGAGGCCGGAGAAAGCCCCGGCGATGAAAATGGCGAAAATGAGCCAGAAGTCGGGCGTGGCGAGCATCTGGCGGGTAGTGAGGGACGGACGGGCGTTGCGCGCGGGTGCGGGTGCCGGTTCGGCGGCGGGTACGGGTGCCGGTTCGGTGGCGGCTCGCGCGGAGTCTGCGGCCGGTTCTTTAGCGGTGACAGCAGCAGGTGCGACCACGCCTTCCACCGGGGCGGCGCGGTAATTAAAGGCCACGATGAACGCGATCACCGCGTAGAAGCCGGAGAAAACCAGCAGGGTGGTGCGTAGATTGCTGGAGTCGAGGAGTCGCTGGGCCAGGGGCGCCATGACGATGCCGGAGGCTCCGTTCACGCAGGAGATAATGCCGGAGATGAGCCCGCGCCGGCCCGGGAAGAAACGCAGGGTATTGGACAGCGCGGAGGTGAGGACCAGGCCCATGCCGATGCCGCCGATGAAGCCGTAGCCGAGCACGAACTGGAGCGGGGAGCTCGCGCAGGCTGCGCTGGCCCAGCCGATGGCCGCGCACAGTGCGCCGATGGTTGCCGTCCAGACCGCGCGGCCGCGGTCAATGAAGTACCCGCCCAAGAGCATTGGCAGCGGGGCGAGGGCATTGGTGAGAGTATAGGCGCCCATCGCCGCGCTCAGCCCGTAGAGCTGGGTGGCCGGGAGCTGGAAAATTGAGAAAACGTATGAACACCCGGTGATAAAGGTGAGCAGGCAGGCACAGACGAGCACCCGCCAAGGATGAACCTGACGCATGATTTCTCCGTCGTTACACGAAACCGCCCGTCGCGGCGCGGCCGGCGGGTAACGCGGCGGGGCGGGCCTGTGCAGTCTGGCGGCGGCGCGAAGCCGCACACCGGGCACGGGTATGAAGCCACATACCGGGCACGGACACGAAACCGTGCACCGGACACAGGCACCCCAGCCGCGTTACCTACGGTAGCGTAACTTAGGGGTGGGGTGCCTACCGTGCTATCTCATTATTCGGCCATTGGGGCCCGTGCACGAGGTTGCGCTTGAGAGTCAGTGACGGGTGTATAGAACGGGTTCGAATTTATCCACAGAATCGCGAAACGCCGCCCTTATCCACAGGGCGGTACATGGCTCTTTGCTACGCCTTGACGCCATGCAAGAATGGCGGAGCCGGACGGGAAACCGCCCGGAACTCGCAACCAAAGGAGGGAGACCATGAGTATTGACAGCGCAAGCAGAGTAACGCCAAATCTTACCTTTAACTCGCTTGAAGATGTTCTCAATCGCAAGGAAGAAATCTTGCGGGAGGTCAGAATGACCCGCGAAGAATTTGACCTACGCGCCGATAACTACCAGCTCGGCCCAGACGAGGCTGAAGCTTATTTCGAAATGGAAGGCTTAGATTATTTCGAGGAGTATTACCGTGGTGAACGTTAAGCTTGATAAGCGAACCGATGAATTTGCGGCCCACCTGCAGCGGATCGGGGAGCTGATCGATCCCGCATTTTCTCTATCGAAGCAGGTGGCCACGAAGGGAGATCTTCCTGTAGTAAGACTGGTTGGCGATATTCACGTTAATAGTTTCCTTATTGTCCGTTTCGACTACATTGTTTTCGTTGATCAGGAAACCGGTTTACTCACTGTCGATAATTCGATGTTCTCGGTACTCCCGGGGGCAAAAAACAGCGAGCCCTTGGTGCACTGGGATCATATGCGCTCCCCGCACTCAAATATTCCCAGCGCACACATCCATATACACGCCCACTGTGATGAATGGGCATCAGCCACACTCCCGGACGATGAACATTCTCCCCAGTCGCACGAGTGCCCTGAGAACGAGCCCTGCGCTCCCCGGATTGCTGATATCTGCCTCCCAGCAGGTCGGGGCTGGTTCCAGATCTGCCTAGAACAAGTTCTCCTCTTCGTTATTGACGAGATCGGGGCGGCATGCACACCTGAGGTACGCGAAGCACTCGATCACGGCATCGAAAAATGGGAGGAGGTCCAGCTGGAAGCCATGGTGCGTGCTAACCCCGCCCTCGCACTCGAAGCCCTCGAAGCGTGAGACGTGAGCGACGGTTGTCAAGCGCAAGCTCAATCTGCACGACTAGCGCAACCGAGAAGAATCGGACGGATAAGGTGCGGAAACCGGCTACCCGCAAGGCAACGGCACCCAGAAGACCTCATTCGGTCATCGTTACCCACACAAGAAGCAGCTAGAGCAACTCCGCCACTTCCGCGATGGAGGGATGCACGTAATCCGGACGGTAGGGGAAGTTAACGATTTCCTCTTGCGCGGTAGAGCCGGAAAGCACCAGGTGGGTTTGCAGCCCGGCTTCCATACCCGCGAGGATATCGGTATCCATTCGGTCCCCCACCAGCGCGGTTTCTTCGGAATGCGCGTCGATGAGATTGAGTCCCTTGCGCAGCATAACCGGATTCGGCTTACCCACGTAATAGGGCTGGCGGCCGGTGGCTGCGGTAATCATCGCGGCTACCGCCCCGGTTGCCGGAATCGGACCCAGATCGGACGGGCCCGTCACATCCGGGTTGGTGGCAATGAACCGGGCCCCCTTGTTGATGAGGCGGATCGCGGTGGTGAGGGCTTCGATGGAATAGGTGCGGGTTTCCCCGAGAACCACCACTTCCGGATTGACATTCGTCATGACGAAACCGACGTTGTACATCGAGGTAGTGAGCCCGGCTTCACCCACCACGTAGGCGCGCTTATTCTCTACCTGGTCCGCGAGGAAATTCGCGGTGGCAGCTGCCGAAGTCCAAATATGATCTTCCGGAACGATCAGCCCGGCCGCTTCCAAGCGGGCGGAAAGATCACGCCGGGTAAAAATCGAATTATTGGTAAGAACGAGATAGGGGTACTCTTTTTCGTTGAGTTTATTGAGGAAATCCGCGGCACCCGGAAGCGCTTTTTCTTCGTGGATGAGCACACCATCCATATCGGTGAGCCAGTTCTTAATCACTCGTGTCATACCGCCATGATATCGAGTTTCACAGCTCTCGAAACGTGCCGAGGGCCCAGGCGGCTCGCTCTGGCTAGTCCGGCCCGCTTGCACAGGCAGCTCATGCCCGCATACTCGGCCCGCTCATACCAGCCCCGCGGCGCACCGCCTGCTTAGGCCCGCGCCTGGCGCAGGTACCGGTACACCGTCGGCTCGGAAAGATTCATCGCGAGCGCCAGGTCGGTTACCGCCCCGCGCAGCTGGAAGAATCCGTCCTCGTCCAGCGAACGCACCACTTCCAGGCGCTCGGCCTGGGTGAGGTGATCCACCGAGACGTGGTAACGCGAGAGCACCGACTCCATGGCAGCCGTTTTCATATCGGCAACCGAAGAAGCCAAAATTTCCGGCTTTTCCGCCGGCGCCTCCTTGCGTCGTTCGGGATTGGGGAAATACAGGGAGGCGATTTTTTTGACTGTTTCGTCCAATTGCCGCAGCACGGTTTGGTCAGAATTAAGACAGAGCATCCCAATGATGCGGCCCCGTCGTCGTATAAAGAAGGTAGAGGAACGCAAGGTGCGCGCGCGGCCGGGCGTAATCGCCTCGTAGCCGGTGAGGTAATCGGCTGTGGTTCCTTCGCCGGCGCGCAGCACCCGCAACATGAGGTCGGTGGCCGGGGAACCTACGGTGCGCTGAGTGACATGCGAATTCGCGATGGCGATAACCGAATGGTCCAGGTCGCTCACGTCGTGGAGTACCACCTCGGTGCTCTCCCCCAGCGCCACCCCGAGGAATTCCACCAGCGGCTTGAAGGAAGCCACGTACTCGCTATCCTCTTGGGATATTGCTTCACGAGACGTCACTTCCCGGGAGTCCACTTCCTGGGACCCGACTTCTTGGGTCATTACTTCTCGTGGCACCTCATCGCGTTCCGCTGCCTCCATGGCACAGGCTCCTTCCTACCTACGGCCCCATTGCTGTATCTTCTGACAAAATATCTTAAATGACGGGCATAGTGCGGGGGTGCGCACCGCTACGAGTGGCACCCCCGACTAACCGCCCTGCTTTACAGGGTCTCTTCGCCCTTGGCGATGTAGGAATCCATCTCCTTTTCGGGAACCATATTGCCGCCGGTGATCCACGTGAGGTGGGTGGCACCCGCGAGCTTCTCCGGGGTCAGGCCCGCCCGCTTCAGGTACTCACTGGCGGCGAGCACGTGGAAGGGCCCTTCGAAGGAAGTGGAAGAGGAAGGCTCAATGCGCACATCCTCGGTCTGGGCCAGGAGCGCCACGTTTTCGTACATGGTCTGGTCCTCAACGGTGTAGTAGCCGTCGATGAGGTACTGCATGCGCGAACCCACGAAAGCGGAAGGACGCCCGCAGGCCAGACCGTCCGCGGCGGTGAGGTTATCGATGCCGAAATCTTGCACCGCTATCTCGTCGTGCTTGCCGGTCATCACCCCGAGGAACATGGAGGGCGAATGGGTCGGCTCGGCAAAGATGCAGTGCACGTTATCCCCGAACACGGTCTTGAGACCGAAGGCCACGCCGCCCGGGCCGCCGCCCACGCCGCAAGGCAGGTAGGCGATCAGCGGATGATCGGCATCCACCGTGACATCGAGGGACTGGAACTGGCCCTGCAGGCGGCGCGCGGCCACCGCGTAGCCGAGGAAGAGCGAAGGCGAATTCTCGTCGTCCACGAAGTAGGCAGTGGGATCCGATTCGGCTTCCTTGCGGCCCTGAGCCACCGCCACCGAGTAATCCGATTCGTATTCCACCACGTTCACGCCGTGGGAGCGGAGCTTATCCTTCTTCCACTGGCGCGCATCCGCGGACATATGCACCGAGGCCTGGAAACCTAGCTGGGCGGACATAATGCCGATGGACAGCCCCAGGTTCCCGGTAGAGCCCACCGCCACCTTGTACTGGGAGAAGAACTTGCGGGCTTCTTCAGTATCGAGCTTGCGGTAGTCATCCTCGAGGGTGATGAGGCCGGCTTCCAGCGCGAGTTCTTCGGCGTGCTTGAGCACTTCGTAAACACCGCCGCGGGCCTTGATCGATCCGGAAATCGGCAGGTGAGAATCGAGTTTCGCCCACAGCTGGCCCGGGATCTGCACGCCCTTACGTTCGGCGAGCTTGGCCTGCATGGTCGGAACCGCGACCAGCGGGGATTCCAGGATGCCAGCCGTGGGGCGGGCGGCCGGGAAAACTTGGCTAAGGTAGGGAGCCCAGCGCTTGAGCCGAGCTGCGGCGTCGTCCACATCGGCCACGGTCAGGCCGACCTTTGCCAGGCCCTCCGCGGCGGGAAGCACCTCCGGATTGAACCAATCCGCGACCTTGAGGCCCACGAGGTCCTGAATAAGCGGGTAGTCCTCCACCCACTGTTCGAGCGTTTTTCCAGCGATAGTTGTCATGACTGAGTCCTTTCTCAGATGTATTGGTGGATAAGTGTGCGGCGGCGGCTAATCGTGTAGCCGCGGATACGTGTGCAGCGAATCCTGCGCCTAAATCACCAGGTGAAGCAGCATGGTCATGCACAGCGCCACCACCGAGGCGATGGTGGTGCCCACGGTGAGGGTCTTGAGCGCATCCCCCACCGAAATACCCATATATTCCTTGTACAGCCAGAAGAGAGAATCGGTCACGTGCGTCAGGCCGATAGCGCCGGCGCCCACCGCAATCGCCATAAGCGCGGGGCTGAGATCCGGGGACGCCTGGAGCATCGGCAGCACGATCCCGGCCGCGGAAATCATGGCGACCGTGGCGCTCCCCACCGCGAAGTGCAGCACAATGGCAATAAGCCACGCGAGGATCAGCGGGCTGACGGGCAAGCTTCCCATGGCACCCGCGATGGCCTTGTCCATCCCGGAGGCCATAAGCACCGCGTTGAAGGCACCGCCCGCGCCGATAATGAGGAGCACCCCGCCGATGGGGCTGAAGGAGGAATCCGTCACCGAGGACAGGTCCGAAAGCGACTTGCCCCGCGAAATCCCCAGCGAGAAGTACGCGAAAATCACCGAAATGAGAAGCGCCAGAATCGGGTTACCCACGAGGTCCACGAATTGGCGCAGGCCGTTTTCTTCGGGCAGGGTCTGATCCGCAACGGTGCGGCACACCATAATAATGAGCGGCAGCAGAATCGTGAGCAGGGTAATGCCGAAACCGGGCAGGGAACGATCCGCGTCGTCGTTCTTGAGAACATTTTCGCCCGCGGCGGGCGCGTCACCAGAGGTTCCCTTTGATTCGGGGCCGGCTTTTCCTTCGGCGACGACGCCGCCTACCTGGCCGGCGCCCGCGGTGACATGTGCACGTTCAAGCTGGCGCAGCCCAATTCCAGTGTAGAGCGGGCCGCCAATGAGGGCGGCCGGGATCCCTACGATGAGGCCGAGCATGATCACCATGCCGATATCCGCACCGAGGGTACCGGCAATAGCGGTAGCGGCCGGGTGTGGGGGCAGGATACAGTGGACCACCATAAGGGAGATGGCCAGCGGCACTCCCACTCGGATCTTCGAGCAGCCCACTTCCTTGGCCACCACGAAAACGAGGGGCACCAGGAGCACGAAGCCAACTTCCACGAAGACCGGGATACCGGCGATCAAGCCGAGGAATGACATAACAATCGGGGCGCGTTTCTCGCCGAAAACTCGAAGCATGCCCTTGGCGAGGCGTTCGGCCCCGCCGGATACCTCCAGCATTTTTCCGAGAATTGCACCGAAGCCAATAATAAGAACGAGGAATCCGAGCGTTCCACCAACGCCCTTTTCGAGTACATCGCCCACTTCCGCGGGCTTCACGCCCGTGACCAGTGCGACGGTAATCGCCGCGATGGTCAAGGCGATCGAGCCGTGTAATTTCAAGCCGACGATGAGCACAACAACGAGCACAATCGCCGCTATGAGGACTGCGATCAGCCCTCCGGTTCCTAGGGTCATCATAACCTCCCGTGTAGCGCCACATCAGTGTGGCCTGTTCCCAGCCTACACACACGAAGATACTTTTGTCATCATGATAAGTTTATTATCACGCTGTGGCGCAACTTGCACGGACCTGCAGATTGCTGCGGAGATGGCAGACTTGAGCCATGCCCGTGGATAACAACACCGTTAGCAGCGCCGTTAGTAACATCGTTAGCAGCGCCGATAATCGCCCGGATAGCCGCCCCGATGGCCAGCTTGATAGCCACCCCGATAACGGCCCTGGTAACCGCCCCAATAACCGCCTCGCTTCTGATTCTTTTAGCTTCCCGCATGCACTCGGTGTTATTGACGGCGCCGGGCGCACCACTTTTTCCTATGGGAACACCCGGGAGATCTACCCGTATATGTCGGTCACGAAGCTGCTGGTGGCCTGGGCGACTCTCATTGCAGTGGAGCGCGGTCTGGCTGATTTTGATGATCCGGCCGGGCCTCCCGGTTCCACGGTGGTTCACCTCCTCGCGCATGCCTCCGGGTTGCCGGAGGAGGAAGGTCCGGTGCGGGCCGGGATGGAAGAGAAACGCATTTATTCGAATTACGGTTTTGAGGTGCTCGGTGATTATCTGGAGAAACGCACCGGGATCTCGATCCAGAATTGGGTGCGGCGGGCGGTGATTGAGCCGCTGCGCCTGAGTTCGGTGGCGGTGGAGGCGAGCCCGGCGTATTCGGCGGTGGGGAATCTGCGCGATCTGGCGCGGTTCGCCGGGGAGCTGCTGCGCCCGCGCCTCATTTCCCCCGAACTGGCACGCTATGCCACTACCGTGCATTTCGATGGCCTACCCGGCCTGCTGCCCGGCTACGGCTGGCAACGTAATAACACCTGGGGTTTGGGGATGGAGATTCGCGGGCAGAAGGATCCACATTGGACAGGCCCCTCATTTTCGCCCCGCACCTTCGGTCACTTCGGGCAATCGGGATCGTTCCTGTGGGTGGATCCGGAACTCGGCAAGGCCGGGGTTTTCCTGGGCGCACAGGCTTTCGGGCGGGAGCACCGGAAGTTCTGGCCGGCGCTCACCGAGGAAATGCGCGGCCTTTAGAAGGCCACACCTACGCAACAGCGCCCGCGGCGGGTTTCCCTACCACGGGCGCTGTCGCACAACTCACTCGCGTGGAGTGACCGCTTTAGTCTTCGCCTTCGCCGTTCGGGGAGACGAGGATCTTGACCGCGGTTTCATTGCGGTTGATGAGGGTGTCGAAGCCCTTGTCAACGAGGTCTTCCAGGTTGATCTTGCCCGTGATGAACGGAGCAAGATCGATCTTGCCCGAGGCAACCAGCTCAATCGTGTCCGGATGGGTGTTGACGTAGCCGATAACGCCGCGCACATCGAGTTCCTTCATGACCACGGAGTGCATATCAATATTCGGCTGGTGGCCCCAGATCGACATATTGACGAGCACGCCGCGCGGCCCGAGCGCCGCGATGAGCTGGTTGAGTACCACGTCCACCGAGGTGCATTCGAAGGCAACATTGGCGCCCACGCCGCCGGTGAGCTTCTTCGTTTCTTCCACGATATCGACTTCGCGCGGATCCCAGGCGTAATCGACCACGCCAGCATCAACGGCACGCTGGCGGCGCAGTTCGGAGAGTTCCGACACCGCGACCTTGAGGCCCTTGGCTTTGAGCACCGCGCAACAGAGCACGCCGATGGGACCGGCCCCGCCCACGAGGGCAAAATCGCCTTCCTTGACATCGCCGCGGTCCACGCCGTGAACGGCCACGGAGAGCGGCTCGATGAGTGCGGCCTGGTCAAGCGGAATGTTGTTGGGGATCTTGTGGACCCAGCGCCGCTTGACGACGATATTTTCGGCCAGGCCGCCACCGCGGCCGCCCAGGCCGATGAAGTTCATATCGGGGGACAGGTGGTACGTGGTCGATTCGGGACCGGTGTCCACACTGTCGCGGATAATATACGGTTCGACGACGACGTGGTCGCCGGCCGCGAGGTCCGTCACGCCTTCGCCAACTTCGGCAACAACGCCGGACATTTCATGCCCGAGGGTGACCGGCACTTCCTCACCGGAAATCGGATGCGGGTGGCCTTCCGCGGGGCAGAAAATGGGACCGTCGAGGTATTCGTGAAGATCGGTACCACAGATACCGCACCAAGCAACCTTCACCCGCACAGTGCCGGGTTCAAGCGGCTGCTCCTCGATATCTTCGATGCGAATATCGTGGTTACCGTAGTAACGCGCTACTTTCATATCTCCTCCATTGGGTAGACCGTGCGCGATTGCGCGCTTTTTATTTTAGTCGACGACGACGCAACTTTGAGGTGCGGACCACTTTTTACGCTGCACGCTGGATTGGAGATATGCCCTTGTTTTTGGAGCTGAAACGCCGCCTATAGGCGCCCGAAGGCGCGTCTACCCTGGAGGGAACTCTCCGCTGCCTTCATTCACCCATTTGCCTTGTTGGTGCTTACGGGTTAAATGGGTGTGTGGGGTGCCAGCCCCAACAGGACTAACACCCCACACAATACAAAAGCATGGCGGCAGTGACCTACTCTCCCACACCCCACCGAGTGCAGTACCATCAGCGCAAACAACCTTAGCTACCGGGTTC